>CAJURO010000006.1 GCA_910588985.1 uncultured Eggerthellaceae bacterium
ATGCCAACGAGAATCGCATATTCAGTCGTACCCTGCGCCCGTTCACACGCAAGCTTTGCATGCAGATCAGTCCATGCTTGGATTTGCTTCCTCCACGCACGCTCTCTAATTCGATCGAGCCTCGCTTTCATCAAGCATCGCTTACCGTTGACTACTGATCTCATGATTGCTCCTTTCCCGTTCCGATTTTTTCTCTCAGGCGCTTATCGCCTAGCATGCTCTTTCATACGACACCTCCCATAAGCTCCAAGAGCACTGGTCCAAGCACCACGATCAACATTGCAGGCAGAATGAGCGTGCTCGTTGGGATCATCATCTTCACTGGAGCCTTCGCGATCTGCTCTTCCTTACGTGCGCGATAGATGCTCCGCGCCTCTCGGGCGTCATCTTCAAGATTCGACACCATCGAAGAGCCGAATCGCACTGATCGGATCATCGTCTCTATCACACGTCCGAAAATGGCAGAGTCATACGACGCAGCTACATGTCGCAATGCTTCATCGCGGCGCTCAAGTCCAGACTCCCACTGGCATTGCGCAAGACTGATCTCATGCGCGAGGATCGTGGTGAAGTGACTTGAGTACAACTTGAGACTTGCATCGAATGAAAGGCCACTGCGCATCCCGAGCGCTATGACATCAAGCATCTCGGGAAGATGCTCCTCCATCTGCAAGGAGCGCCACACGACACGATGACCAACCGCACGCGATGGCAGTATCCAGCCAAAGATGAATCCCGCAAACAGGAGAAGCAGCCCCAATTCTGTTGAGAAGACGAGTCCGATCACTAAAGCAACGAGCCCAACAATCACTGCAAGGCGTATGCGCGCTTCAACGAACGCGTCAACCTTGACGCACCCACGCAATCCCGCCCGATCCTGACGAGCGATGAATGCCTTTCCTGCACTTGCAAGCACGATCTCGGGAAGGTGCCTTCTCTTTACAGCATATGACTGCGTAAGCGTCTCCATGTATCCGATTGTCTTGTCATAGAGCGTTGCAGGATCGTTCTCATCAGGAATCCGCTCATTCAGCAAGCTCTCCTTGACTGTCTGAGCATGACGTTGTTTTTGCATCATGAGCGCAAAGAAACGGTAGAAGCTATAGCCAGAGGCGAACGCGAAGATGGCGCCCATATATGTCATGCTAATGATCGAAGCACCCATGCGATCACCTCACATCGATGGCGAGCATATGACGTACCGTCAATACGCCTGTAACCTGCATCACAAGAGCAATCGCCAAAAGTGCGATCCCGATCGGACTCGCAAAGAAAGGAGCCAAGAACCCTGGGCTCATCAAAGAGAAGAAGGCAACCAGGACGAAGGGCATGATGGTCACAATGCTCGCAGAGAGCTTAGCTTGCGCAGTTTGCACGCGCAGCGAGCGCATGAGATCCAATTCGCTCTCGATCGAATCCTTCGCCGATTCAAGAACGGGAGCCAAGCTGCCGCCGCTTTGGTGTTGGATATCGAGCGCAACGGCAATGAAGGAAAGCTCAGGTACCTGCGAATTCGATTGCAGGACCATCAATGCCTCCGTTGTTGTCGCCCCCATCTCTAGTCGTTGCGCAGCGATACGAAAAAGCTGCCCTATTCGTCCTTTCATCTCGCGTGAAGCCTGTTGCAATGTCTGCACGAGCGACGATCCCGAGCGGAAGCACGTTGCGAGCAAGCGAAGCGCTTCGGGGACGCTTTCACGCATTTTAATGTTCTGCTCATCTGTGTGCCTCTTGACGTACACGGATGCAAGAACAACTGCAAGGCAGCCGATCGCTATGCCAAAAGCAATCGAGTGCGCCAGCAACCCTGAGATGGATGCACTTAAAAGACTCGCGCCAAGCATCACAGACACCAAGGACACATCTGTGATCGCAACACCGCACTCATCAAGCATCAGCACAGCATTTGCTGCTGATGTATGCACGTACTTGATGCGAAGAAGGAGTGTCGCTGGTTTACGAAGAAAGCCGATCCCGTTTTGCATCTGAAGGAGCAACGCTCGCTTTCGTGTCGGCATAAGGAGCGTCGTTGCTGCGTTCCTGCGCTGCACTTTCAGGAAAATACCTTCGCCAAGGAAGACCCCTGCAGCTACAGCCAGAAGACCTGCGATCACAATCCACATGACGTCTTCCATGCGCTCACCGCCTCAAACGAAGGATCCACCGAGTTGCCCTCGATGCCTGCAAGAAACAGAGGAGTCGCTGTCCACCTTCCCTCATCTTCGAATTCTTCTCGCGCGAATATTCGATGCATCGAACACGAGCTCTTCTCTCGGTCGTAGGAGACCTCGGCGACGGCGCAGAGAAAACGCCGACCTTGAGCATCGCGTTTCACTTGAACGATGTAGTCGAATGCGCTTCCGATCTGAGCTTCGATCGCATCTAAAGGAAGATCGACGGCATACCGAACCATGGTCACCATACGCTCGATAACATCCTCGGGGGAATTCGCATGCAGCGTTGTCAGGGAACCATCGTGACCCGTGAGCATCGCCTGCAACATATCGAGAGCTTCGCCACTTCGACACTCGCCAACGATGATGCGATCTGGCCTCATCCTCAAAGCGTTCACGACAAGCTCGCGTATCGTGATCTCCCCTTCACCTTCCGCATTGCGCGGTCGAGCCTCCATGCGGACAACGTGATGGTGTCCTCCGAATTTGAGCTCAGCGGAATCCTCGATGGTGATGATCCTTTCATCAGGAGAGATCAGGAGCGAAAAGGCATTCAACAACGTTGTCTTGCCGCTTCCTGTTCCTCCAGATACCACCACATTCTTGCGAAGCGTTATCAACCAAGCTAAAAAGAGGCTCATGCGTGCATCAAACGAATGCGCTGCTTCCATCTCCTCAAGGGTCATGACATGTCGCGTGAACGCGCGGATGGTCAAATGCGGTCCATCAGGTGTGATCGGTGGCAGCACTGCATGCACGCGATGCCCTTGAGGAAGACGGGCGTTCACCATGGGTGACTGCTCGTCGATGCGCCTTCCAAGCGGCCCGATGATACGGTCGATCATCACGCGAACCTGGTCATCGCTTTCGAAGGCAAGGTCGCTCTTGATGAGCTTGCCTTCCTTCTCGAAGAAGATGCTCTTCGAACCATTCACCATGATCTCGGTGATGCTCTCGTCCTCGATGAGTCCCTCGATCGGCCCCATTCCGAATACGACATCGATGAGCTCTTCGACCAGCTGCCGCTTCTCCACTCCCGAGAGAGAAGCCCACTTTTGCTCTGCAAGCACATGGCGACAGGATGATCTCAGCTCATTTCGTGCCCGTTGAGGGTTATCGACCATGATCGCAGCTATTGCTTCAAGCGATGTCCACGCCTTGACATCCTGTCTGAGCTCTTCAACACCAAGCCGTTGCGTATTTTCACTCTGCGAGGAAGCAGCGTTGAGGACCTCCACTTCGCGTACTCGTTCTATGAGTGTCATGGTCTATCACCTCCCTCGTGCACCAATGAGCTATGTCCTCTTTGCGAATGCGATTTCTGTCCCTCGTTTAGCGCGGGCAACATCTCTTGGCTTCCTCTGCGTTTTCGAGAGCGCTTTGAATGTGCTCCAGCACGAAGCGGAACCTGCTTATCGCCTTTCTGTGAAAAGCTATCGTTCGCATGAGGCAAAGCGATCTCATCGAGGATGGCTGAGACGCCTTTGAGCATCTCGTTCTTGGTTGCGCAAAGCTCGCTCGCCATCCCAGCACCAAGCAATTCCTCAACCTCATGACCACCATCCTTGATCTCAACGACATGCACTCCCTGCAATGCGATCGCAATATCAATCCCTGTGAAAAGCGCATCTCGTGCACATCTGTTGAGCGCGAAGAGGAACGAGCGTGTTGCAATGCCCATGCGCGCACAGAGCTCAAGGGCGTGCTTGCAAGCGAATACCGAAGAAGCTCTTTGGTCGATCAAGAAGATCGGACTCGGGCTTCGTTCGAGGAGGAGCGCTTGATGCTCACCCCAAAGCGATCCCGTATTCACTACGAGCACGTCAAAAAGATTCAAGCAGCGCTCGATCACTTCACCGACATGGTCATAGATGAGCTCGGCTTGCTCCAGGCGCTTCGGCGCCGCTATGAGAACAGGAGCTGACACGGACCCTTTTCCCTTGGTGGAATCGTGCTTCATGGAATCCAGAAGGGCGGCATCAGAAAGAACATCATCGATGCTTGCCTGGACTATCGGACTGAGCAAGCGACCCATATCGCCAAACTGAAGATCCAGATCGAGCACCGCAGTGCAGATGCCTCGATCAGCAAGCATCATTGCCAGCACAGCCGCTATGGTGCTCTTTCCTGATCCTCCGCTTCCGCTCATGATCGGCAAGAGCAAGCCGCGTTCGCCCTTTTGGTCGATCTCGAAGGACGTCCTCTCAAACCAAGAGGGCAGAGCATGGTGCGTCGCCTGAGGACCCGTTGGCGCGTTCTCCAGAAAGGCAATCTGGTCTGGAGGCTTTTGTTGGCTTGGTTCAGACTTCGATGCCTTGCGGCTAACCTCTCCCTCAAGCCTGATCTCAGGAACACATGAAGCGAGAGATGCCTTGCGAGCAACATAGGCTGCTTCTCCGCCAAGTGCGCTGTGCTGACGCTCAAGCAAACGCATGTTCGTCTGAGCGAAGTGCTTCTCAAACGTAATTTCGGTCAACACGTCGCTTGCGCCAACCGCTGTTGCATTGCTCAAGAATGACCCTGATGGGGAGGATGCGATGAGCATGATGGTCGCATCCGCTCGATCCTTATGAATGGCTGCTGCAAGATTCAAGGCAGATACCTCATCGGTCGATGACACCCAAATCTCTTCAAGATCCCTCTTCTCACGCGCTATCGCCCGAGCCTCTTCAGCGCATGTGCTCGTCACAAGCCACAGGCAACCATCTAGATTCCCATCCCCTAGCCCAAGCAATTGAGGATGCATGAGGCTCTCCTTGTCGGCACAGAGAAGAATCTTTTGGATGAGGGCGCTTTTCCTAGTCTCCATCGCGCCCATCCTCTTCCGACGATCGAGCACGGTCATCCGCCTCATCGCCGTCGGTTGCACGGGCAGCCTCAGAAGGAAGGACGAAATAGATCTGAAGGTTCTGCGCGGCGCTCACCAGCTCCTCGACCTTTGCGGGCGAGACCGCAAGGGTGATCCAAGCATTTTGAGATGCAACGCCCTCGCCCGTTGAGCTTGTTGCGATGATCGAAACGGAGGTGGCTATCCTGCTCGTCGAGTTAGCGCCCGTAGCATAGACATCGACGCACATACCAGGTTTGAGAGCACCACCCACTGCTTGCACGTCTTGAGTTGGCACAGAGATCGCGCTTAGACCATCTGGAACTTCGATGTCAGATGACTCTGTTCCAAATCGCAAAGAGGAGAGGACTTCACCGGCAAGGATAGTCGAACCAACTTGCTTTCCGATCGCATCTTTCCTGTCGGTTATCGCATTTTGGGGGAGAAGCGTTGCGATCCAGGTCTTTGTCTCGATATCGCTCTCGGAGATGATCTGACCCGCGCGAATGTCTCGCTTTGCGACGCAAACATCTATCTGATCGCCGCCGTACTTTGCAAGCATTTCAGCTTGCGCAATACGAGCCTGCTGATCAACCTGCATTGCATAGAGTCCTACGCAAAGCGCACAACCGAGCCCGCAGATAAGACCGATGAGCATTGATCTGTTCCGTTTGGTGATCTTGATCTTCGCCACACGCCACCTCGTTTCGATTACGAAGCCTAGTGTGACGAGATGTTCTTTCCAAAAGATAGAAGATGATCAAACAAAGCGCTGTTCGATCCTTGCCCACCAAGCAGGGCAAGCCCGCCCCTTTCGCATGCAGATCTAACTAGATCCTTGCCTCATCCATACCTCAATCAAACCCTCAGTTGCGTCATATCCTCTTGGCGATGCGGGCTCTCTCTAGGATTAGACTCTGTTAGCTCAGCTGGACACACAATGGATTGTCATTTGATGAGCGAAAGCCTCGCTGCACCATCGCTTCAAACCCCTGTTTGACAACACAAAAAAGCCCCCTCCGAAGAGGGGGCCAAGCGTTCAGGACGAAGCCTGAAACAGTGCTTGTATCAAAGGCTGGTCATTAAACCTCGCGCTGACCTGCTGCCTTCTCCTTGGAGAGCTGCATGCCACCATAGATGAAGAAGAACAGGAACGGGAGGATAACAGCAACGACCATGATCGGCAGAGCATAGGACTGCTTGCTGAAGCCAGGAATGGCAAGCGGCAGAACGATGCAAGCGATGAAGTTGATTGCAATGATGACGCACATGATAGCGAAGCGCGTGCCACCGTCGGTCTCAGAGAACGTGGTGCCCTCTTCTTCCTCAGTAGCAAGAGCGTCCATGGACAGGCCACCTGTGTTGCGGACGAACAGAAGGGTGCAAACCAGACCAAAGGCGAAGACGACGATGAGCGTCAAAACAACCATCGACCAGTTCGTAGCGCCTTCAGCGGTCTGGAACATAGCCATACCAGCGATGGAGCCAAGAACGATGGAGGAGCCAGAGCCGCCGAAGCGAGCGAATGCCTGGCACCAAGAAACACCAGTGTTACGAAGCTGAGTCGGATACTGCTCAGGCATGAGCGGCTGCACGCAGGTGATAGCGTAGTTCAGGCTGAAGCCGAACAGAAGCATCAGCGCAACGCAGAGCGCCATAGCGTTCGGTGCAACGAACACAGAGCAGAGAATGACAGCAACAATGCAGAGCACCCAGCCAGCAGCCAGAGCCTGCTTACGACCAACTTTGTCAGAAACAGCGCCAGCAGCGATGTTTGAAACGATAGCAGCAACGTTGTTCCATGTCTGAAGAGACACAGAGTCAGCAGCACTGTAGCCAACACCCTGGAACCAAGCCGGGATCCAAGCATTCATGCCATAAACGCAGAACTGACCCACGAAGTATGCAGTCCAGATAGCAGCAGTGCCGATCAGGAACTTCGAGGAGAACAGAGCTGCAGGGCCGCTTGCCTTCGGCTTCGGCGGGATGATGAGCAGGCTAGGATCGAAGGTCACATCAACGTGACGGGTAGCAGCGACCATCTGGTGCAGACGCTCGCAAGCCTTGTCAGCCATGCCATGGTTTGCATACCAGTGAGGAGTCTCATGCATGCAGAAGAACAGGATGATTCCGTAAACAATCGGAAGAGCACCGATCAGGTAGCAGAGACGCCAGTTCGCATACATGGTAGCAGTGCCACCATCAGCAGTGGTGTACTGAACGAGATTGGTGAAGTCGCCCATGATAGGCGTGGTGGCATTCGAGATCGGGTTGCCAACGAGGCCCGCGAGAACCCAGCCAGCGACCATGAATGCCATACCGAACGTCACGAAGAAGCCGCGGTTCTTGGAAGGAATGGTCTCCGAGAACACGGTGGTGACGACCGGGATGCAGGAGCCAACGCCAAAGCCAGCGATCAGGCGGAATGCAGCGAAGAACACGAGGTCATTCGCGAACGCCTGAGGCAGCGTGAACAAACCATAGAAGATAACTGCAATGGTGAGCATCTTCTTACGGCCGATCTTGTCGGAAAGGATACCGCCGACAGCACCGCCGATAACCATGCCAAGAAGGCCCCATGTAGTGAGCGAACCCATGAGAGCGCCCGGATTGGCCACATCAGGCCAGAATGTACGGGCAACGAAGGTGTTCGTCGTGTTAACGATCATGAAGTCATAGCCGTCGAAGATCATAGCGAATGCCATGAGGACGAAGACGACCCACGTATGACCAGAAATGCCAGCGCGGTCGATGACCTCAGATACTGTGAACTCTTTACCGTCCATCAATACCCCCTAGATAAAGGAATTTACATATGCGCTGCTGATGGATGATCCAACGCATATGCCTTGATTAGATTGGGCGAAATACCCTGCACAATAGCAAGACCAAGCTAAGGCCGTACCTACGAGATAGTCATTACGAACGCCTCAAATATCTAGGGCTGTTGAGGTGCGCGTAATAACAGCAAGCCGTTCCCTATGCGACTCGCAAACCCCCCGAAACTACGCCTCAGTCGGAAGAAGCGACTGTGCGTGTTCCTCCTTTCATTCTTCTCTCCCTCAATGACCTCCCTTACAGGAAAATGCGTGAAACTCCCGCTTGGAAATCATTATTGGAATAAGAGTATGTGATGAATACGTGTAGGTCAACAAAAAAGTGCACTTTCTTGAGCGGTATTCGAAAGAATCTAAGCGCCTAAGATTTATTTTCAAATTCATCGCCGTAAGTGGTAAGAAAATGTTATAGAATAGCTGTTTACGTCTGTGGTCGAGTGGCGCAGCGGGAGCGCAGGTGCCTTACAAGCACAAGGTCGGGGGTTCAAATCCCTCCTCGACCACCACTTTTATTACGCCGTCGCTTTGGCGAGCGGCGTAATCTTCGTTTGAGTCGTCAAGTCGGCTCAATCTACCGCCTCTTCTTCGCCTTCTTGATATCGATGGGACGCCCTTGTGGCTTGATCGGCGTTACGAGAGGGCTCTCTCGTTCGATCAGCTGCTGGATCTGCTCATAGGGAATCCCCTTCGGGTCGAAGATGCGATTCTTCAGGCGCTCATACCATGTGGCGCCTTGCACAGCCTCGCCCTCAGAGAGACCTCGCCATTCCTCTTTCAGCCCGATCGCCACCAGGGAGATGACCGCAATGCGCAGCTGCCGAACATCCGATACGTGGATCTCGTAGCATTCGCCCTTGTTCTTGAACTCCTTCATCTTCACGTGCACCGCTTTGTGATAAAAGCTGGTCATCGTCTCCTCGAAGAAGTCGAAGGGAGGCTCTTTGAAAGAGCTATAGACATTCCAGACCATGCCTTCGATATAGTAATGACGCCCCACCACATAAGGATGCATGATGTATTCCCAGCGCTCAAGCTGGAGAAAGTAATTCAAGCACCGATGGTCTGGCTTGATGAGCGCATTCTGTCCACCATGACGCCCCATGACCTGCACAGGCGTCTTCTCGCTTTCCCAATTGCCCTTGCTCTGGAAGCGGAAGAAGACATCGCCATCCTCATACCATGTCTCGAAGTCCTCTTTGTTCTCTATCGCATTGCGAATAGCATCTTTTTGAAGGTAGACCTTGTTGAATTTCACGATACAGCTCCTTGAGCGAATAGAGGGACACCGGCTAGGAGCTCGGCATCGAAAGGGTCGAAAATGAAAGCGCATCCATGATAGCTTAGCTCACAGCCTCTGGCGAATCTGCCTGTCGAAGAACACGCAGCATCTTTAGCGTCGATTCGGATTGCCTTTATAGCGGCGCACATTGGATGCATCGTATACGCCAAGACTCCCCTTGCCACGGTTGATGTTGAGCTGCGAAGCCACCTTGGAGAAGTCGATGGAATCGGGCGCGATGTCCTGCTCGACCGCCTCGCTCGCATACTTATTGTAGGCACGCTCGCGTGCTGTGCGATCCTCACCAAAGGGGATCACAGGCTTGCCACGTCCTTTTCGTGGTGCCTGAGAGGTTGTCTGCGGACGTGCTGTCGAGGTCATCCCAGTTGCCTGTGGGCGCGCCATCGGGGTCATCCCGGTTGCCTGCGGGTGCGTCATCGGAGCCGCGTTTGTCGCCTGCGGACGCGTCATCGGAGCTGCCCCCGTTGCCTGGGCTCGTGAAACAGGAGCAGCTGCCTGTGTGCTCTGACCTGTATTCTTGGCTCCTAAGACAGTTGGTCGAGCAGAAGGCGAACCACCTTGAGCGCTCGGCGCCACGTTGCCGCGATGTCCCTGCTTATCCTGAATCGACGTTCGCGCAACCTCACGCCTCCCAGCCATCTCGCGTGGTGCAGCAGCACTCGGACGACCATGCGGTACAGCCGCCATATCGAGACGTGCATATGAGCCCGATGCCATATCAGGACGAAGATCCTCGAACACAGCCTCTGAAGAGGCTTGCTCTTGAAGCTCTACGATCGTCAGAGCCATCCCATTCAGCCGCTTCTTCAGCTTCGCCACCATCAAGAAGAGAACAACCACAGCAATGAATAAGATGCCCAGACTTACAAAGAGCACAATGGTTGGCAACGTGAACAATCTCAGTCACTCTCCTCGATCAGAATGTTAGGGAACCGCAGCGTGACCGCCGTCCCCTCTCCGAGCTTTGACTCGACGCACATCTCTGCATCGGGCCCGTAGTATCCGCACATGCGATCATGAACGTTCTTCACCGCGATCCCAAGGCCTGTCTGTGACTCAGGATGCAAGATGTTCTGACGTGTTTCCTCGGTCATGCCAACCCCGTCATCAGCTACCTTGACCAACAGGTCCTGTCCGTCCGCGCTTGCTGTGATGTACACCGTCAGCTTGCCTTCGGCGGGCATCGCGTGCTTGACGGAGTTCTCAACAAGCGGCTGAAGGAGAAATGGTGGAACGCGGATCTCCTCAACGGGAAAGTCATCAAGCGCATCATCGCTCCAAAGGTCGACTTCGAGCTCAAGCCGATCTTCCCCAAAGCGGGCTACCTCGAACATGAAGTAGCGCTGGGTTTGCGTGACCTCGCGCGAGAACTCGATCAGATCCTGCGAGTTCTCCAACGTCGAGCGATAGAACACTGCGAACTCACGGAGCAGTTCACGCGCTTTCTGCGGGTCGGTGCGGATAAGCGACGCGATCGTGTTGATCGTGTTGAACAGGAAGTGTGGATTGATCTGATTCTGGAGCATCTTGAGCTCCATGACGGTGGTGAGCTCGCGCTGCTCCTCAAGCTCGATAGCCGCAAGCTCAGTGGAGATCAGGCTCCCAAACCCTTGCGCGATCGAGCGCTGCGTCTCGGTGATCTGCTTCGCCTTGCGATAATAGAACTTGAGCGTGCCACGCACCTCGTGTCCAACCCGCAACGGCACGATGATGGCCGCTTGAATCATGGTGGCGTTCGTTGGCAAGCCGATCTCCTCGGCTGTATAGAGCACGCGAATGTTGCCGTCTTCGATGGTGTCTCGCGTAGCCTGCGTGCGGATGGCTCGACCCGAAGGGTTCTCTGCTTCGAGATACCCCACATAACCCAAGATGGTCTCTCGATCCGTGATGGCAACAGCGATCGCTGAAGTGTTCGGCAAGAGCTTCGCGCAGATGCCATTGGCTGCCTTATTGTCGAGCCCTTCGCTCATCAAGTCGACCAAGCTGCTCGACAGTTGCAGCATAGAATCGGTCTGACGGGCACGTACCGGCTCGGGATCGAGCAGGAGCATGAGCAGCACGACAAGGCACAGAGCGAAGACGAGACCCGTGAGGACAACGATGATGAGGGACTGCTCGTTCGACAAGATGAACCACAGCATGAAGACTGCTGCCACTGCTGCGATAAAGCCAGCGATGACCTCGATGGGCATCACGCTGGGATGTCGGGTAACGGTCTGTCTCTTCTCGTCATTCGTCATATACACAGATTACACGATTCAACATGCAGAGAGCCGCACGACGCGCACATAGTTGCTACAATGGTGCGTGCAATTTTCCATGAAAGAATGTTCAACCTTGGAGGGTCTGACATGCCGAAGAACCGCTTTACGCTCACCTCATACGATCCCGTCTACGTCGTTGCCAAAGAGGTGAAGATCCCCGAGGATGTGATCCGCGAGCAAGCACTCCGTTGGCTTGAGCTCAATCTGGCAAAGAATGGCGAGCGAGCGCACCTCTCTGACAAGTGGATCGCTGAGCGTTCTGATGATTTCAAGAGCGTTGACGACCTCTTGATCTTCGTTCGCTACAACATGTACAAGGACAATCGCGAGGTCCAAGAGCTGTCCGACCAGGACGTGATCTGCCGTGAGCTCGCTACGCGCTTGGTTGAGGATCTGCCAGAGGATCTTGTCGAAGAGAGCATCTACGCAGCGAACTATCGTCTCGAAGACATGGTCAGCCGCAATGGGTTGACCGTCGAAGAGTTCGCGAAGCAGCGCAACATGACCGCTGATGAGCTCTATGAGGATGTGCGGGAGCGCACGATCGAGAGCCTGAAGGAGGACTCAGCGCTGGAAGCCTATGCCGACCATGCTGGCTACACGCTTGAAGCCGAAGACTTCTACGCCATCATCCCTGGCAACAGCATCCAGGAAAAGGCTGAGAAGCGTCGCCAGATCGAGCTTGATGGCCGCTTGGCTCAAATGGAAGAGTATGCGCTCAAGACGAAGGCGCTCAAGGATGTCATGGAGAACGCCATGATCAAGAGAAGCGAGCATGACGCTGAATGGCTGCGCTATGGTGACACCTCAACCGACGTGCTCAATGCGAACAAGCAGTTCCCAGACAACTTCGTTACGTTATAAAGCCTTAAGGTTGCATCTTGCTCCTTTTGGGCCATCTCCTGTCACCGCCTAAGCACCTTGTTCCTTTGACCTAAAAAGAAAGCGGCTTGTTGCCGCTTTCTTTTTAGACTCTGCCAATCCCCATGAGATGCTGCTGGCTGTCATATGGCATGCTTTATCTCGATTGGCGCGATACTCTCATACATATATATAGCGTAACATTCGCGCTTAAGCGCACCGTACCCTAGAGATGGACGTCATCCGATTTAATGAATGCGAGAAGGAGCGTCCCGCAAAGACCCACGATGAGAGCGAAGAGGCCTGCCGCCGTCCAGCCAAATTCCAACACGACAGGCATAACCAATGTCCCGATGAACTGGCCTAAGCTCTGAGTCATAACAAGAATGCCCATAGCAATAGGAAGCAACCTCTTGTCCCTTACAACTGCAGGATAAAGGATGAGATACATCGGCGGCGCACCAAGCCCGACAATGCCCAGAAGGCAAGCAGCTACCCAAAGAAGCGGACCGCTGTTTGTGAGCAGCACGAACCCACAAGGTCCTAGCACGACCATCGATACCACCATGAGGAGCTTGTATCTCTTCGTCTTGTCTGCGATCACGCCAAACACAGGAGAGCTCACGATGGCAATGAGCATGGGGAGCGTGCTCGCGAACCCTGCTAATGTTGGGCTCATTCCCTCACCTTGTAAGAAAGTCGGGCTAAATGACAGAAACGAGATAAGTACGATATTGAAAGAGAGGAAGCCAAGCAGGATCAGCGCGACATTGCGGGTAAAGAGAGACCTGATGATCGGCTTTGTCTCTTCGACAAACTCCTCTGCCCTCTCGTCCTCTTCAAGAGCGACAGCTTTGCTCACCTTCTCGAAATAACGCCCTGAAAATGGCTTGAGAAAGAAGAAGAGGACAAGCCCGAGTGCGAGGACGATCGCCGCGAATGCGATCCATGTCCCATGAAAGCCGATGTTTTCAAAGAATATCGGAGTAAGCACTCCCCCAAAGAACGATCCAAGCGAGAACCATAATGACCAGACGCCGCTCGCGAAGCCCATCTTCTCTGGTGGGATGTATTTGCGCACGACAAGCGGCGCACTGACGCTACAAAACACCAATGCAACACCTTCGATAGCGCGCGAGAAGATGAGCATGCTCCCTGAAGTAGCGAACAACCCGATCACCGTGCCCACGACCATAACGAGAACAGACACGATCACCATGTTCTTACACCCAAAACGACGCGCTAGAAACCCTGTTGGAAGGGAAAGGAATATGCCTGCGAGCGTAAAGACAGACATGAGCATTGACGCTTGCCCGAGATCCATATGGAATCTCTCCATAA
Organism: uncultured Eggerthellaceae bacterium; assembly: GCA_910588985.1. Classification (GTDB taxonomy): domain Bacteria; phylum Actinomycetota; class Coriobacteriia; order Coriobacteriales; family Eggerthellaceae; genus MGBC163016. The sequence goes on from CAJURO010000006.1 coordinate 13,605, forward strand.
TGGCAGGCATGATAGAGGGGATCTTGAACTGGCCTAACGCAATAGCAATGCCGACCAAGGTCAAAATGACGGAAACGGCAATATAGTTCTGATAATGAGGTCTTTCTTTCACAGAAGTCTACCCTCCAATCTGTTTCGCAAAAAGAGCAAAGAAAGAGCCCTCTTGGTAACCTCCATAGCCAAGAGGGCTCGGGTAAAACCGTTCTTGCTTAGCTCGCGTCTATGTCATGAGCGTTTGAACGGTTGGGAATAGCTAGATACCCAGTGCTCCGCAGATGAACGGAACCCAAAGAACCATAGCTACGCAGAAAATGATGGCCGGAAGGGCGCCCGATTTTGCCATGTCACCAAATGTGAAGTAACCCTCGCCATAAGTGATGAGAACGGTGGGATTGACCGGAAGTAGGAAGTTACCAGCAACGATGAAGGCAAGGAGAGCTGTGGGCACTGCGGGGGAGACGCCAACTGATTGGCAAACGCCGATCATGATAGGGAGGAACAAGCTCAGGATAGCCGCTCCTGCTGGCGCGATAGTATGAAGCAGGTACACGACGACAACGCAGATGAGCAAGAAGAGCGTGAAGTCAAGTTGCGCAACGCCCGTGCTCAAGAACAGGTCTGTCACATACTGAGCAGCACCTGTCGCGCTAACGATGTCACCAAGGGACATAACAGAACCCATCATCAAGATGATGACCCATGGAACCTGATGCACGTACTCTTTCCACGTCAGCAAATTGATGCCCGGAAGGAACATGATCGCAAGACCGATGATCGCTACCGTCGTTGTATTGAGAATGGGAATGAAGCTGCCTGCGATCCAGAGAATCGGAAGAGCAAGGATCATGAAGAGAGCGCGCTTCTCGAATGGAGTGGATTTGCCAGCATCTTCGCCCGCCTTGCGGAGATCATCAAAACCAGCCTGCGCGATCTTCTCAGGCTTGAGAACCTTGATGATAGAGAACCAGCACAGCGGAATGGAAATGATAGCAACGGGGAGACCAATGATGATCCAGTTCAAGAAGCTGATCCCTGTTCCTGTGCTTTGCTCTAGCATGCCGAGTGCCAGCATGTTGAAGGAGCTGCCTGCAGGGGTAACGACGCCACCAATGACGGCGCCAACTGGAATGGCGATCATAAGCGCTTTGCCAAGGTTCGACTTTCCTGGCTCAGCATTCGCTGCTTTCAAAACAACGAAAGCGATGCCCATGAACAACACGACCGCTGCAGTGTCAGACATGACCGTCGAGACAAGGGCTGCGCAGATCATGAAAACCAATACGAGCTTCTCAGAGCTATCGCCAGTGATAGCGAAGAGCTTATTGAGAAGACGCACGGGCCAATTCGTTTTCATCAGCAATGCTGGAAGGGCGAAGATGGCCACGATGAACCATATGACATTGCTGCCAAATGCGCCGAATGCTGTCTTCATGGTTGCAGCTCCAGAAAGAACACAAATAACAAGAGCCAACAGACCAGTTACACCGACAGGCAACACATCGCACACCCAGAAGACTACAGCGAAAAGCAGGGCGCCGATGGACATGATCCCCTCATGAGAAATAGCATCCGAGGGAGGCATGATGCCTGCAACGACAAGAATGATGATACCAAGGATGACCCCAACTCCACGCTTGTTGAGAAACCCTTCTTTGCTAAAGAACTTCACAGTCTGCTCTTGGGCGACTGAAATAGCTTCTGCTACCATGATTACCTCCTGATTTGACTATCCGCACCAAGCACGAATAGCCGTAAGGAATGTTTATTGTTGACCTCTATAGAGGTTCAGATAACCCATGTTCCGATCCTCATCACGCGTGCTTGCTTCAAACACACGCGTCATGAAGCCATCGGCTTCAACATAGACACGCCAATCTCCTGCTGAAACCTGATGAAACCAGAAGTCTCCAAATTCATCTGTTTCGATGCTCAGGATCGTTCCATCATCAATGTTCTCCGCAGTCACTTTGGCGCCAATGATGACCTCGTCTTCCTCAGGATCAATGACGCATCCTGCAAGGAAACGTTTCGGAAGATGAAGATAGCGAACGCGCGGTTTATCACGATCGGCCCGTTCTGGATTTAGAGCCTCGGAATCTTTAAGAACATCCGCGAACTCGTCTTCATCCCCAAACCTGATGGCACCATGAGCGCAAACATCAACGCAGTGCGGAACTTCACCCGCATCGACAAGATGAGCACAGCCAGTGCACTTTTGTGGAATAGCAAGGGCCTCGTTCCAGAAAATTGCCCCATAAGGACAAACGTCTACGAGCTCCTTGTGGTCCTTCGCCTTCTCAGGATCGATGATCACAAGACCGTCATCACGCTTGTAGACTGCTTCGGGAGCTGCTTTGATGCAGGGTGCATCATCGCAGTGCTGGCACATATGGACCGTATAGGCCACTTTTACCTTGGGAACCTGACCACGCACCTTCTCCTCTACATGAAGCCAAAACTGACCTGTATCGGGCTGCGGCTTGGCATAAGGAGACCAGTCGTTATCAACATGCTCGTCTTTGCAGGCGATTTGGCAGTTTCGACAACCGCTGCATTTCTCCACATCAACGACAAAAACTTTCTTACCCATTTATCTCTCCTCCCCAACAAGACGCGATGAGGCGATCAGGCCGCAATCTGGATCATAAGGACGGCCAAAAGCTTCTGGGTATTCTTCGGCCAATTGGAAAACATCCACTTTCTCGATGTTCACCAAGAATCCGCTGGTAACCTCACCAGCAGCATGGGATGACGTTGTTGCCGTTGGAGCAATGAGGTTGTTCGCGCCACCGCGATCAAGTCCGCCAACGCCAAGAACGATGCTGTCAACGCGCGCACCATGATCTTGGGAGATCGCACCTGGCATGATGCGTTCAGTAACGCGAACGCCACCAAGCACAGCACCCCGCTCGTTGTAGATCTTGACGATATCGCCGCTAACAAGCCCAAGCTTTCCTGCATCGATCGGGTGCACCCAAACAGGCTCGTACTTGTACCCATCAGGTCCCGTGACCTTAACGCTTTCCTCCATCTCGCGGAACCACGTAACATCATCAAGATTCGCGTGAACGCGCCAACGGGGATGATTCGAGACCAGAAGGAATGGATAGATGCGACCGCGCTCTAGATACTGACGCTCCTCATGACCAGCGCCCTTGTCGATCCAATGGGGAACAGGGCCGCGTTCTTTATCATCAGGAAACATTTGGGCGATTCTCGAAGAGTAGTACTCGAGCTTGCCCGAAGGAGTCGAAAGGGGATTGCCCTCAGGGTCCTCATAGAACTTGATAAGACCGGCAGGCATTTCTTCCCAGTTCTCTTTGGTCGGGAATGCGTAGTACTGCTTCTCTTTGAACTCATCGAAGCTCATCTTCTTTGCAGCGCCTGTATTCTCAAAACCAGCTTTGATAAACTCGTCGCACGTCTTGCCATCCATGTAGCGCTCATAGAGGTTCTCGTAGATTCCGCCATATTTCTCGAGCTTCTTGGCAACCTCGCCGACCGCTTCCATGTCAGACATGGATTCGAATCGAGGCTTGATAGCCTGCTTTTCGTAGAAAATGGTGGTCCACTGGCCAGAGTCGGCGTCAGTGCCAAGATCCTCCGTCTCGAATTTGGTATTCGTAGGCAAGATGATGTCAGCGAAATAGCAGTCATTCTCAAGCCACGGGTGCTGCACGATCACGAACTCAATGGATTCATGGCGCAAGGCGTCTTGCATCGCATTGCCGCCATTCCAACATGTTTCCCAGCAGGGAGAGTCAGACCAAACCATGTGCAGTCGCTCGTTGCCCTCCAGCGGAAATGTGAACGGACCATTGAACTGATCCTCACGAGGCATTCCTGCGGAGAGGTGCCCATACCACTGAATAGGTGGATTCATGATCGCTTCAGGGATCATGGTCTTGGGAATAAAGCTATCAGGGAAGCTTCGATACCAACCACGATAGGCTGGGCTTGGATCAGGGATCTCCACTGATGGAGGCAACGGCGTGACCGTCGGAATACCATAGAGCGTCCACTCCATGAATTTGAACTGATTCGCCCCCGGCTTGCCAAGCCCCTGCATACCTAGAAGAGCAACTTCCAAGCGGGCTGGCTCATGCGCATAGCAGCTTCGAATATAGCTTCCGCCATTGCAATGGGCGATAGACACAGCATGCTTTGCCCAATACCGAGCAAATGCCTTGATTGTGTGAGAAGGAACACCGCAAATGTCTTCAGCCCATTTAGGCGTCTTCGGAACTCCATCTTCGCCACCAAGAACGTAATACGCAAAGTTGTCGAACCCGATAGCATGGGTGTCGAGATACTCTTTGTCGTAGAGACCCTCTTTGATCCACGTATAGGCGATTGCCAACTGGAATGCTGCATCAGTGTTCGGCAGCACAGGAATCCACTTGTCAGCATGTACTGCGTTGGTGTAGTTCACATCTGGCGCAATATGGATCTGCTTCACCCCGATCTCAGTGAACCAGAAGCAGATCCTGCTTGCCATCATGCCGCCCCAACCAAGAGGCGTGGTCTCTGGATCAGCGCCCCAGAACAATACTGCATCACCATTTTCTGAGATGTCTTTTATGACATTGTTCTGGAATGCATTCTGTCCAAGAGGGTCCATTCCCCAAATATGCTTTGCTCCCCAGTACCAACCCTCCCAACTGTCAGGCTGGCGAGTTTGAAGCGTATAGCTGCCAATGAGGTCGAACATCCGACTCTGGCAGCCATGCGGAGCATGGACCAACTTCGTCTCACCGTGTCCATCAAGCTCTAGAAGAATGGATGCGGGCCCATAGGTTGATTGAATGCGATAGATTTCTGAGGCTATGATGTCAGTTGCCTCATCCCAACTGATGCGCACGTATCCGCTTGTGCCACGATTCTGAGGATTACGCTCACCATCTGGATCCCAATCTACACGCTTCAAAGGATAGGGAATGCGATTCTTCGAATATACGCGCTTCTTATAGCACAGCGATAAAGGCGAAATGAGCGTCTTGAATCCTGGCTCGAATGATTTTCCGCGTGCTTCGATCTTCCAAGCATTCAATTCCTCAGGTGTTTGATGCTCGTCATATCGCATCGGACGAATGCGAATGATCTTATCGTGCTCTTCGTCGATATCAACTGAGCATGCGTTGCTGCCTAGCCCGAAGCTGTCGAAGCCCAAGCCCTTGATGATGGCTGTTCCTTTTACCCTGCTTTCCATGTTTCTCCTCCCTTCTTTTCTCGAAATGATTCCTTTGAGATCGTCGTTAAGGCGATCTCTCTATGCCTAGGCTGACGGTGCCTTAGGAACTGAAGGAGCTGCGGGTGCTGCGGGAGGTGCCGGCACATGAGGAGCCGCAGGAGCTGGTGTGCCCGGGGCGCCTGGCATGGGCGGAATATCTGGTGCTGCCTTAGCTCCGCAATGCGGACATTCCGTAGCCGAGGCATCGACCTCTCCGCCACATTTAGGGCACTTGATTGGCCCTTGATCGATGCTAGGTGGTCTGAAGCACATGATCTTCCTTTCTCTCTTTCTTCTTCTTGCACTTGTTGTTTTCCCCTTGAACGAAATGCATATCGTTCTCAGATGCCCCGACACTACCAAGCTTGTTTTTTTCTCGCGTCGGGCTGTAATATTGAAAAAAGGGAGAGGGATATTGCCTTGTAAGGTTGTTGGTATGACAAGGGAGGCTGGATCTTGAGCAATTCTGTCATTGCCGTTGATCAGGAAAATCTGAATGCAGACAACATGCTCTACACCTATGTCCTGACAACGATTGGCTTTGGATTCATGATCGGCTGGGACATCATAGGGCTCTTTGCGCCAGTTTCACCATTGCTCTCATATGGAGAAATGTCCCAGTCTTTGGTTCTCTACACGATCAGCATCGGAGCAATAGCCTTGACCTATATCGTTGCGGTGCGCTTTTCCTCATTCGCGCTCTCTCATTGCTTCGAACTTGTTATTGGAGCAACCGTCTGTGGGCAAGCTGTTGTCGTGTGCGCTTTCGCACGCTCCTTTATCGACTTCTCCCTTGCTTTCGACATCGTTGCATGGATCCTTTTTGGCATCAGCAAAACCATTCTCTGCTTAGGATGGAGCGTGTATCTAAGCTCGATACCGACGAAATACACAGGAATAGCCATTGGCACGGGAGGAGTTCTGGGCTCGGTCTTCTTCTTATTCGTGTTCACGGCAGTGCCGCTTTCTCTCGCCCTCTTCGGTATAGCCCTTCTTCCTGTATTCTCTCTTGCAATGCTGCATGTTCTGTCAAAGGGAACCCCAGACAAAATCCTCTTTGTAGATGACAACTACAACAAGGCGCTCTCCTCGCTGAGCAAGTCTGCCGCTTTTTCCAATGGAGCACACGGAGCTGTGTATGGCTTTATCACCTTGTACGTATGCTTGATGGGACCAGATGAGACCCTCATCGTAGGCACCAGCGGTGCCGTTGGCTGCTTCTTTGGAATCGTGCTGATGAAGATCGCGCCGAAAACGACGTTTGACAATGGCATCGTCCAGCGCATTGCTCTTCCCGTTGTCGTTATCGGACTACTCCTGCTTTCCCTTTTTGAAGGATTTGGCCTTGTTCTGTGTGGATGCCTTATCAATTCGGCGCTTGCTTTCGTGAACATTGCAACCTGGGGCATTGTCACCACAGAAAACCATGAATTCCACCTGCAGCCTATTTTTCGCTATGCATCAAGGCAGGCTCCTCTTTGGATAGGATTCCTTATTGGAGCGATCATCACGATAACGTTCATCTCCGCTTCATCTCTCCACAATGCGTCATTGAATGTCATCGTCATGCTGCTTGCTGCCTGCGTCGTTGTTGCCTTCTCGTTCTATGGGGCAGATGATTCGGCAGCAAGGCAACAGCTAGAGGATCTTATGATCATGGACAACTCTCGTGAGGATCGATGCCCTTTAGATGTCGAGTCGAGCGAAGAGGAAATTCCCGCAGAGAAGGAGCTTTCATTCGAAGAGCGGTGCGAAGAAGTGTGCATACGCTATGGTCTTTCACCTCGAGAACGTGAAGTGTTCCGTCTGCTGGCCCGAGGACGAAACGCAAAGGTCATCCAAGAGGAGCTCTGTGTCAGCTCCTCTACCGCAAAAACGCACATCTATCGCATCTATCGAAAGATGTGCATCAACTCTCAACAGCTTCTCATCGACACCGTTGAAGGCCGAAACGATCCTTCTCCCTTTTCAGGGTAGGCCATCCTTCCGTTCAGCACGATGCCATTCTCTCCGCCGTAATGATCGGATTTTCCGATTGACTATCGATAATGCCGCAAAAGGGGCCATTTCTCTCGCTCCTATAATCGAGGCATCAGCGTAGGTTACGAGCGAGGAGGAGCGATGGCTCAACCGAAGACAGCCGATAATCCTGCAGGCCGTAAATGGCATTGGAAAGAGGGTGACTACGAGGTCATTCGAAGCAGTGCTCGATCGGGCCCTGGATGCCATGACAACTGTGGCGTGCTGCTTTATGTCAAAGATGGCAAGCTGGAAAAGATCGAGGGCGACCCTGAGAACCCCTACAACCAAGGACGCCTTTGCCCAAGGTGTCTTGCTTTCAAGGAAATGCTCTATCACCCAGATCGCCTTCTCTATCCTATGAAGCGCGATCGCAGCAAGCGCGGCGAAAATGCATTCGAGCGCATCACCTGGGAAGAGGCAACAGATATCATCTTGCGCGAAATGGGCAAGGTCATCGACACGTACGGCGCAGAATCCATTTGGGTTACCCAAGGCACTGGTCGCGATATCAATGGGTACGGACCTTTGATGGCACGCTATCTGGGAACGCCTAACTATGGCACGGGATTCCTCTCTGGAATCGCTTGCTATGCTCCTCGCCGCTTCAGCACTTCATTGAAGTCTGGAGGCCTCTTCATTGCAGACTATTCTCAATACATGCCTGAGCGCTACGATGACCCCCGCTGGGTCAGACCAGATTACGTTCTCATTTGGGGCAACAATCCTGTTGTCGCCAATTCCGATGGAACGCTTGGACACTGGATCGTTGAATGCATGAAGCGTGGGTCGAAGCTCATCACCATAGACCCGAAGCTCACATGGCTTGCTGCAAAATCAGAAGTGTTCCTGCAGATCAGGCCTGGAACTGACACTGCTCTTGCCTTGGCGCTCTGCAATCACATTATCGCCAACAACCTGCAAGACCAGGAGTTCTGCGATTGCTGGTGCTATGGCTACAACGAGTTCGCAGAACACGTGAAGCCCTACACGCCTGAATGGGCTGCAGAGATCTGCGGTGTTGATGTCGATCTCATCAAAGAAGCTGCGATCAAGATCGGCGAGGCCAAGAGCTGCTGCTTGCAATGGGGCGTTGCCATGGATCACACCTCAGAGGGCTTCGTCACTGGCATGGCCGCCTATGACCTCATGGCTCTTACAGGCAACTTCGAGAATCCCGGCGGCATGGTTAACGCACCATTCGCTTTTGATGTGAACATTCCTTGGTCCGCTGGCGATGACTGGGAAGCTTGCACACGCGACCTGCCAAATGAGGACAAGAAGATCTGCGGCGACTGGCCAGCGAATAGAGCGATGCATGCTATCAGCCCTGACGATCTGCTTGTTGCAATGGAAACAGGCGAACCGTATCCCATTAAGGCGATGTGGATGATGCAGAACAATGCTCTTGCTTGTATGGGAGCAGCTCCGCAACGCATTATCAAAGCGCTCCAAGAGAACATGGACTTCAACGTTGTCGTGGACCTTTTCCTCACTCCGACAGCTCTTGCATGCGCAGATATCCTTCTTCCTGCAGCAACGTTTGCAGAGCGTATGGGCATCTATGGACATCAGCCCTATCTGATCGGCACCATCAATCAAGCTATCGAGCCTCTTGGTGAGGTCAAGCCTGATCAAGTCATCATGTACGAGATCGGCAAGAAGTTCGGCCGTGGCGAAGGCATGGATCAGTGGGAGACCGAAGAAGAGTTCTATGATTACTGCCTGCGCAAATCCGGCTTCACCTATAAGACCCTTCAAGAGCGTAGCTGGGCATTCCCAGAATTCGAGTACGAGAAGCATAAGAAGGGCCTGCTTCGCCCAGATGGTCAACCTGGCTTCAACACGGCAACTGGTCGCTATAACTTCTATAGCCGCGAAATGGTCTACTTTGGATTCCCGCCCTTCCCGACCTATGAAGAGCCCCCTGAGAGCCCAGTTTCAGCTCCTGAGCTAGCCGAAAAGTATCCGCTCGTGCTTACCACTGGTGCGCGTCATTGGGGATTCTTCCACTCTGAGCACAGGCAGAGCCCGTCTATGCGTCGCCTTCATCCAGAGCCGACCGTGCTGATCCATCCAGAAACTGCAGCAAAATACGGCATCGAGGATGGCGACTGGGTAAAGATCGAGAACAACTTCGGCGAGTGCAAGCAAAAGGCTTCGCTTTCTACTCGCATTCGCAAAGACACCGTAGCAGCTGACCATGCTTGGTGGTTCCCTGAGCGCGATCCAGATGACGGAACCCTGTTCGGTGTCATGGAATCAAACATCAACCGACTCATCCCCATGCGCCCTGGCAAATCAGGCCTAGGAGCTTCATACAAATCCCAGCTGTGCGCGATCAGCAAGATAGAGGAGTAACATCATGCGAAAATATCTCGCCATCGACTATGACTTCTGCACAGGTTGCCATACATGCGAAATCGCGTGCCAGCAAGAACATGGTCTGGAACCCAATCAGTTTGGGATCGAGCTAAAGCAGATCGGCCCCGATCAGATTACCGAGCGTCACTGGCAATACGAATTCGTACCCGTTCCTACAGAACGTTGCGATAAATGCGCAAGCCGTCAGGCAGAAGGGAAATCGCCTTCATGCGTGCAGCACTGCCAATCAGGTTGCATCTATTACGGCACACTAGAAGAGCTTGGCTCTCGTATTGATAAGAAGAAGGTTGCGATCTTCTCCTAGTTCGCCCAATCTCGGTTCTCTAGCCGATTCGCCTTCTTCTCGGTTTAACCATAGCCCCCATGAAATGTCGCCTTAGGGCGACATTTCATATTCTTAGCATATATGAGCTACAAGACGACTATCCCATAAGCTGGCTAGGCGTTCTTCGCATCGCTTGAGAAGAACGAAACGCCCCTTCTAGAGATAAAGTCATCCTTCTTGAAATTCTTCGTTTCCCTCTGCAAAAACGATATGAAAGAAAGAAGCTCGTCTGTCTCCCTTGTCGTTTTCCAAACTGGTCCCACATTGACCTTTGCATCAAGGTCTTCAATGGGAAGAAAGATGATGTTTCCACCACCATAAACATCAAGGCAATCAAGCGCAAGCGCAACGCCGTTTGACGAAACCAGCGTTGCCATAAGGGCTCCCACATCTCTAATCTCATCGATGATCGACACTTCAACGTCAGCATTGCGCAGCATAACGCTCATTTGGGCCTGCATGCTCTTCGCATGCTCAAAGCGCGATGCTATGACATTCTCGCCCCTAAGGTCTTCGATTCGAACGCTCTTCCGACTTGCAAGCGGATGCCCTTTTGGAACAGCAAGCTTGTAATTGTCAGTATACAAGGTTCTATGAGTGAATTTCGATCCCTCAAGCCCCTTCGCGAATATCATGAATCCGATGTCTATATCATCATTCTGAAGTGCAGGTTGCATTTCACCAAGCTCCAACGTATGGAACCTAAACTCTGTTTCAGGATGACTTCGACGATATCGCTCGCATATCGCAGGAAGAAAGGCACCGAATGAGCCCATCAAGAACCCGAGATGCAATACCGTAGAGATGCTCTCACGATATAGCTGCAGTCGTTCGATCGCCCGCTCGTAATCTGCCACGATCACAGAAGCGTCTTCTTTGAAGATCCTTCCTGATTCGGTAAGCCGAACCGAATGGCGATCGCGTACGAACAAACGTGTCCCAAGCTCTTTTTCAAGATTGGAGATATGATCGCTCAATACCGATTGCGAGATGAAGAAGCCCTTGGCCGTTTCCGTAAAGTTCAGCTTCGTCGTGAGCACCAGGAATTCATAGAGCGTTTGAATTCGCACGAAAACCTCTTATCTGAAGTCATCCCCCTGCATACCACCCAGAAGCTTTGACTGCTCCTTCATGTGGCGCGCCTTCTCTGCTGCGGAGACAAAGTTCTCTGGTGGCTCCTCGATGTCAAGGATCTCCACTTCATAGGTCAGATGATGCCCAGCCAAAGGATGGTTCAAGTCGAATTCGACGATGCCGTTCTCTACCGCCAACACGGTCACAGGCATGGGCTGCCCATCCTCGGAGCTTGCCATCCAAATGCGCTGACCAACCTTGACGTCACCGCGTGGAACCTGCTCCATGGGAACCTTCTGCGTGAAATCATCAAGGTATTCGCCATATGCTTTGTACTCATCGATGGTGAAGGTCTTCTTCTCGCCCACCTCGTTCATCTTGAGGATCTCCTCTTCGAAGCCCTCTATGACCATGTCCATACCCGTCTGGAACACCATCGGCTTCTCTGCGGTCGCATATCCGAACTCAGTGCCATCGTCGAGCGTGCCCTTGTAAGCAAGCGTTACTGTTGAGCCAATCTCCATATCCCTGTTCCTTCCCTAGAGGTCCGATTCGTTTTTGAATGAATCTGTTGCGTACGTTTCGCTACTCTGCATCTACGATCGTCACGACCGCCGTATCAACGAGATGGTCGGTCGTCTTCTGCTGACGCGCCATCTTACGAACATCTGCCATGCGATGCGCGCGTTCCCACTCTTGGCGAGCCGCCCGTCCCTCTTCGCTCTCATCGAACATCGCATCAACGTCAGCGTCCGTGATCTTAAGCTCATCATGTCGATAGACTGCGTCCAAGGCGCAATCGATAGCGGCACGACGCGCTGCCTCCACGAGCACATCTTCCTTCATCTTGTCGCCATCGATCGAATTCTGGAGCATCCACTGCTGCAGGTTGGTGCCCTGACGCTCAAGGTTCTGCATGAACTCACGCCCGACGTCTTGGCGAACGAAGTCGACATAGTAGAGGGGAACATCGCCATCGAGTCGCTCGACGAGCTTGTCGATCACGCGGTCTGCCTTCAGATGCGGCAGCTCCTTCGCCTTCTCCTCATTGATGTTGCGACGCACCTGCGTATAGACGTCATCCACATCGGCGCACCCGATCTTCGCAGCGAACTCAGCATCAAGCTCAGGCAGGATCTGCTTCCTGATCTCGCGCACCTTCACGCGTGCGTGCAGGTTGCCATCACCGTAAGGCGACGTGCCATCCTCCGCTTTCGCCTCGAAGTCGAACTCAAGGTCGTCGCCAACCTTCGATCCGACTACGCGCTCATCGAACGACAGAGGCATCGTTCCCTCGCCAAGGCCGATAAGACGCCCCGTGTTGTTGAGTCCTGAGATGACCTTCCCATCTTGCGTGATGGTGATATCAGCCATGACGAAATCGCCCATCTCAGCCTTGTGATCGGCATCCTCGATAGTCTCGAAGGTGTGATAGTGATCGCGAAGCTCCTCGATGAATTGCTCGACCTCTGCGTCCGTTGCCTCAGCAGGTGGCATCTCGATCTCGATCGGCGAGTAGTCAGTGAGCTCCATGGTCGGAACCACAGGGCCAGAGACGGTGAACGTGAATGGCTGGCCAAGCTCAGCTGCTTCATCCACATTGAACTGAGGCTCATCGATGAAGATCACATCGCTCGCATCGATGGCAGCGAACGCCTCGTCGTTGATGAGCTGCTCTGCCACGCCTCCCATAGCGTTCGCATGCCCACCAACCTGCTGCTCGAGGATCTCGCGCGGTGCCTTGCCCTTACGAAATCCTGGAATGTCACGCTGAGCGATCTGAGCAAAGAATCGATCAGCTGCCGCATCGACCTCATCAGCATCAGCTGTGATGGTCAGGACTATCTCTTGCTTCTCGCCATCGTCCTCGCGAGCAATGTCTTTAACGCGCACGTTCTATCCCCCTTGCGCTCGGTCATATCATGGTGGTCTATTATAGGCGCTTATCTCTGAAACTTGGCCGAGAGCGCCTCAGCTACGCAAGGCGGTACGAGATCGGAGACATCGCCATGAAGAGAGGCCAGCTCACGCACGATGGACGACGAGAGGTACATGTACTTCGGCGGACTCATGATGAAGGCTGTCTCCATATCGTAGTCAAGCTGGGAGTTGAGCGCATTCATCTGGAATTCGTATTCGAAATCCGTGATAGCGCGCAGTCCCTTGATGACCGTGTTGGCGCCTCGTGCGCGCACGAAATCAACCAAGAGCCCATCGAAGCTCTCCACTTCGACATTTGCAAGGCCCCGCGTCGCCTCACGCGCGAGCTCGGTTCGCTCTTCAAGCGTGAACAAGGTGTTCTTCGGCGTTGATTCGGCAACGCCCACGATGACCTTGTCCATAAGGCTGGCAGCCCGCTTGATGATATCGATATGCCCATAGGTGATCGGGTCAAAGGTTCCTGGTGTTATGGCAATCCTCGTCATAGCTTTCGCCCTCCTTCCCAACAAGCAGCAACCATGCATATGAGATGTGCGCTTGAAGGGGTTCCGCAGGTCTCCATCAATAGTATCGGTAGTAAGCTGCGCACGAGCCCTCGGAGCTCACCATGCAAGGGCCGATAGGGTTCTCTGGCGTGCAAACGGTGCGGAAGAGAGGGCACTCGTTCGGGCGCATGATGCCTCGGAGCACGTCTCCGCATTTGCACCCAGCATGTTCGCGCACCTCTTCGACCTCAGGGCAGAAGCGTCGCATGGCGTCGAAGTCGGCATACTCTTCGCGAATCCGATAGCCGCTTCCCTCTATCCGACCGATCCCGCGCCATATGGCAGGACACGTCTCGAACACCTCATCGATGGCGGCAAGCGCAACAGGGTTGCCCTCGGGCTGCACCCCGCGAGCATACGCGATCTCGATCTCGGCGCGTCCTTCGTGAAGCTGCCGCGCGATCATGGCGATCCCTTGAAGGACATCATTCGGCTCGAACCCCGTGACCACCCCAGGAATGCCATAGCGCTCAGCCAAGAACTCATAAGGCGCGGTTCCGATGATGGTGCTGACATGCCCGGGAAGGATCAACGCGTCAAGCTTGAGCTCAGGATCGTTCACGATGGCTTCAAGGGCACCAGGCATGTTCTTATGCGCAGCGTATACGCTGAAGTTCGCAATGCCTGCCGCCTTCGCCCGCATGATAGCGCGTGCGATGAGCGGCGTGGTGGTCTCGAAGCCAACCCCGACGAACACGACCTCGCGCTCGGGATTCTCCTCTGCGATCCGAATGGCATCGAGCGGCGAGTACACGATACGGACATCCGCCCCATTCGCCTGCTCAGCCAGAAGAGAGGAGGTCGACCCTGGAACGCGCGTCATGTCGCCGAACGTTGTGATGATGATGTTAGGAATGCGCGCGAGCGCTATCACCTCGTCGATATCATGATTGGAGGTAACGCAGACAGGGCATCCAGGGCCTGAGGAGAGGCGAAGGGTCTTTGGCATGAGGTCACGGATGCCGTTGCGCGCAATGGCAACCGTGTGCGTTCCGCACACCTCCATGAGCGTTGTCTCTTCATCAGGAGCGAACGCAGCGATCGATTCCACAAGCCCTTGCGCAAGCGCGGGATCCTTGAACGCTTTGAGCTCCTCGCTTAGGGACGCCTTTGGCCTGTTCGCAGATCCCGTTCCGCTCGATTGCGTGCTCACAGGTTCTCCCCTGCAAGCTCTGGGAACTGCTTGATGAGATCGATGGTCTCCTCGGCAAATTGCTGATCGACAACCTCGATGGCGAAGCCAGCATGCACGAGCACGTAGTCACCTTCGGTTGCTTGAGGGGTCAGATCGACCGAGATCTGTCGCGTCACGCCCAGGATATCAACAGTTGCCAAACCGTCTTCCTCAAGCGTCGTGATCTTCGCTGGAATAGCCAAACACATACGTTCGTTGCCTCACATATCCTTCGTTGCTTTCTTGGCAGATGCTACCACAGCTTGTCCGAACGAAATGCATCCATCGTTAGGCGGCAGCTCACGATTGATGGCCACGGTGAATCCTGCAAGCTCGAGCGCCTCGAGCGCATGCTCGATGAGATATCGGTTCATGAACACGCCCCCGCTCAAGACCACGGTGGAGATGCCATAGAGCGCTTGCACGAGCGTTGCGCTCTCCACGATGGCGCCAACAAAAGCGTCGTGGAAGCGCCGTGCGATGACCGACGCGGGCACGCCTGAGGCAACGTCATCAAGGAGCGCCGTGAACACAGGTGCTGCATCGAGCAGCACCACCGAGGTGTCATGAGCAGTCGACCCTTCAACGGCCGTGTTCTTGAGAACCCCGACATGGTAGGCAGCAGATCCAGCACCTTCGCCCTCTGCTGCTCCTTCCTCCATTGCTGCCTCCAGCATGATGGCAGGCTCGCCTTCATAGGTTGGATCCGTGCAAACGCCGAGCAGCGCGCTTGCCGCATCGAACAAGCGACCGACCGAAGAGGTATAAGGCGTGTTGATGCCTTGCTCGATCATGGCGTCCAAGGTATGCGCCTCATCTTCGCCAAGCATCTCAAGCGCCCTCTTCGCCCCCTCATGCCCAAGCAAGTCGAACTCCCAAAGAACGCCATATGCCATGCGCAAGGGATGCTTGACACATGCCGCTCCGCCTGGCATGGGCACATAGGCGAAATTGGCGAAACGCTCGAAATCCTCCAGGTTGGCGAGCAGGACCTCGCCTCCCCATATATTCCCGTCGGCCCCGTATCCTGTTCCATCGAATGCGATGCCGCACACAGCCTCATGAAGGTCGTTCTCTGCCATGACCGCAACGATGTGCGCAAGATGATGCTGCACTTCAGTGAGCGGCAGGGGTGGCGTGTGGGAGCGCGCCGCCTCATGCGCCCACTTGGTCGTCAGGTACTCGGGATGCATATCGCACGCTAATGCGCGTGGCTCAAGCTCGAACAGGCGCTCGAAGCGCGCTTTCGTCTCAAGCCATGCATCCATGGTCTCAACGTTCTCCACATCTCCAATATGCTGGGAGACGAATGCTTCCTCGTTGCGCGTGAGGGAGAACGTGTTCTTCTGCTCAGGACCCACTGCAAGGATCGACGCAGCTCTATCGCAGGTGCTTGGTAGCTTGAGCGGTAGGGGCGCATACCCGCGTGAACGGCGAATGAACTGCATCGCATAGCCAGCGCTGCCTGCACGGATCACGCGAACAACAGAGTCATCGAAGCGGGTCAGTATCCTTCTATCGTTCGCAACGATCGCATCCGCAATGGACGAGAGCTTCTCAAGCGCGTCAACATCATCGATGACGATCGGCTCGTCATGGACGTTTCCGCTCGTCATGACCAACATGGGAAGGCCCCATGTCTCCGACCGCCCATCCACTGCCCTGGCGAAGTCGTGCATGAGGATATGCTGCACCGGCGTATAGGGAAGCATCACCCCAAGCTCAGGCAGCCCGTCGGCAACCCCTTCCCCGATATGAGCACCTGCGCGTTTGCGCAAGAGGACGATCGGACGCTCTGATCCTGTAAGGATCGCCCGCTCCTCATCGTTGAGGTGGCAAAGGGCCTCGACATCCTCAACGCTCTTCATCATGCAGGCGAACGCCTTGCCAAAGCGATGCTTGCGCTCACGAAGCGTGGCGACCGCCTGCGCATTGTTCGCATCGCACACAAGGTGGTAGCCCCCCAGCCCCTTGACCGCAAGGATCTTTCCCTCAAGGAGCATCTCGACGCAGCGCGCGAATATCGCATCAGAGCTTGTCCTCTCCTTCCCTTCAAGAACCTGGAAGATAACTCCTCCGTGCTCTTCCATTCTGCTCTTTTCATCCTGATCCTTTTGCCCTGCAGGATGCCGCAAGAACAGCGAGAGGGAAGGGCCATTCGTGAAGCACGCATTGGGCTGCGCATGGAAGCGCCTATTCGCGGGATCGTCGTACTCGTGCTGGCACTCATCGCACATCGTGAACGACCGCATAGACGTCTTCGCGCGGTCGTAGGGAAGCTCGTCGATGATCGTGAAGCGCGGCCCGCAATTCGTGCAGTTGATGAATGGGTAGCGATAGCGGCGGTCATCCTCGTCGAACAGCTCTGCAACGCAATCGGGGCACGTAGCGATATCGGGCGAAACAAGCGTGGTCTCCTCTACTGCTTCCTCGTCAGAGAAGCGGATCTCGAAACCATCGAATTGCTCAAGCGGCACTTCCTTGATGTTGATCTCGGTCACCTGGGCGGCGCTTGGCGCATTCTCGGAGATCTCCATGATGAACTCATCGACATGCGCCTCTTCGCCTTCTGCATGGATATGCACCCCATCGGCCGCATTCAACACCCAGCCGCTTATCAGGTAGCGTTTTGCAAGACGATACACAAAGGGGCGGAAGCCCACCCCTTGTACGATGCCTTTGACATGGATCTCGACTGCCTCGATCACGATCAGTCCTCTCCATCCTTCGCAGCCGCCTCTTCAGGCTCAGCAGCCACGTCGCCGCCACCCGATTCCGCCCTGCTCTCTTCGCCTTCGTCATCAGCCTCGTCTGCTTGCGCGTACTCGAAGATGTTGGAGAACGAGATATCGTCCTCTTCAACGGTAAGCTCGTCCATGAGGCTCTCCAGAAATTCGCCAGCACCAAAGTAGCGGCTATCGATCAGGTTCTGGATGCAATCGTTGATCACATGTGCCAGCATGCGCAACGTCACGCCTGAATTATCAGGCAGATGCAGATGCACCACGCGACGGCCTTTGCTCGCAAGCGTCAGCATATCGCCCACAGCCTGCGCCTTCGCCAAAGAGCCGAGCGATGCAGCAGGCACATCACCATCAAGCGGGATATCCTTGAGCTCATCAGCCGAGATCACCAAGAACACGCCGCAGTTCGGTCCACCTTTTTGAAGCTGCCCCGTTGAATGCAGGTAGCGCGGCCCCACCTCAAGGCACGACACGATGCCGAACTCCTCGGCGATCGTATGGCGCATGTTCTCTAGCGCTTCGCGCCTTCCCTCTCCCGTATATGGCAGGAAGGCATTGATCGCGAAGTAGTCATCCTGCTGCACAGATTCCAGCAATGCGGAGAGCACATCTGCAAGCGTGTTCTCCTCAGCAAAATGCTCCGAGCGCCGCACCTCCACGATGCCCATGTCCACATCCTCGGCGAACATCTCTTCGAAATCAGGCTCGGGAATGCCCTGATCGAGGATCTCGAGCACCGCAGCCTTCGTCGATGCCACGTCGGGCTGATCGAAGGGGCACACCTTCATGAGATAGCCGCACATGGCGATGGCGTACTCCCACATGACGAAATGCTCTGCCAGCTCTTCGACGCTATAGATCTTGTAATTCTGCCGCGGGATGGCAGGATCGATATAAGCCAGCGACATCTCGAAGTTGCGGCTCTCGTCCCAGAGGTCGGTCTTCGTCTGATACATGATGACCGAGCGATCCCCTGGATCGTCGGTGAGCAACAGCGAGTCGATCTCGATGTTCGGAAGGATGCCTTGCCCCTGCTTCCCGAGGGATTCTGCGACCAGCTGCTCTATCCAAAGGCCGAGCACGCGCCCGCGCTTTGGCGTCAGGAAGGAGAATTTGTTGCGTCCTTGCACGTAGTTGTCGAACAAGAAGGCTGCAAGGTTGATGGCGGGGTTGTCGATAGCATCTTCGCTGCATGACTTCTCCGCAGCACAGGCATGCGCAAGGAATTCCTTGATGTCGATGCCCGCAAGCGCCGCAGGCAGAAGGCCGAACACGCTGAGCACCGAGAAGCGACCACCAACGGTGGCCTCGCCAAGGAACACCGCACGCCAGCCCTCTTCCGTAGCCAAGCGCTCAAGCTCTGTGCCTGGGTCGGTGATAGCCACGACGTGATTCACGAATTCATCACCAAGCACAGGCTCGTATTCCTGGCGGATGGCGTGGAAGAGCATGCGTGGCTCGATGGTTCCGCCGCTCTTCGACGCAAGGATGAACAGCGTTGTATGCGGGTCGCACGAGGCGAACAGCTCTCGCATGCGGACAGGGGAGTCGGAATCGAGCGTCTTGAACGTGACGCGATTCTTGTCGAGCTTGTTGTACTTGGTAATGGTCATCGGGGCTTGGGTCGAGCCGCCTTGGCCGATGAGCACCACGGTGTCGATGCCGCTTGCTATGGCTTCGTCTGCAAATGAGACGACCTTGTCAACGTCGCAATGCGGATGGCTGGCAAGGTCCGTCCAGCCCATGAAATCCCTTGCACATGAAAGGGCTTCTTCAGAAAAATCGTAAAGGGTGGCATCCTTCGCGAAGATCCTGCTGGCAACGCGATCCTTGACCAGCGTCTTGGCGGAAGGGTAGAGCTTTTCCATATCTCCGGAGATCATCGTCTCTCCTTTATATCCGACCTGCCTGTTCCAGACGGGTCGTTCCCATCATTGCTCTGCGCGGCTCATCCATTGCCGTGCACGGCTCATTCTATCAATTATCTTCTTCCCCTTCTCGTCCCACTATACGAGCGGCGAAGAGCACAATGTGCACATACCCGTGTGATACACTGTTTCTTCAATCGAATACGACGGATCAGCAGCTCAATTGCGAAATCGAAGCTCGATCCTTTAGGAAGCTCGATGACCTCGAACAACGCGAAGCAGAACAACTATCCTATCTACGACGCTGTGCCGATCGATCCTTCGGCGGGCACAGCGTGGCAAAGCGCCCCTTCGAGCTCAGCGGCATCAAGCGAATATCAGCGCCATTACGCAAGGCAAACAGGTAGCTCGTCAAACCATCCTTCCTTTGACGAAGCTCGCCGCACACGTGAACAAAGGAGATCGAACGCGCCGTCGTCGGAGCCTTCTTCCCGTGCAGCTGCGTTCCCACGCTCCTCTTCGCCGAACGCCTCTCGATCACAAGCGAACGACCAGCAAGCTGCCCAGGAATTCGAACGCTTGTGCCGCGTGATCGGCAACTCGGTCTCACAAGCAACGCACGCCATCGGCGAAGGGCTCAAGAACTCCAAAGGGCCCATCACCGAAGGGCTTTCAAGCGCGGGGACTGCCGTGAGCGAAGCACTGGGCAAGTCTTACGAGTCGTATAGGCAATATCAAGCGAAGCAGCAGGTGAAATCCGAGCTACAGCGCCAGCAGGCTCTTATCAAGGCCCGCTTCACCTCTCCCTCTAAGCTGCGAGCAGGCGGCATCGTGCAAACGGCATTCGGCGGCATACTCTCGCTCTCGTTCGTCTCTGGCTTTCTTGAAGCGCTTTTGAGCGTTGGCTCCACAGGCGCTATCCCTTGGGTCGTGGGCCTTATCGTCACAGGCGTGCTCAGTGGCCTGTCGATCAAGCTCCTTGCCTCTGGCATCAACAAGATCAGGCTGGCGAAGGTGATGGATGCCTATAAGCGCATCATCGGCAGGCGCGAGGTCATCGAAGTCTCCGAGCTTGCTACGCGCATGGGCACTGCGCCTAAGAAGACGCTTGGGACTATTGATGAGGTCATCGCACGCGGATTGCTCCCTGAAGGGCGCCTTGACGAGGAACGCACGACGCTCATGCTCACGCCTGAGGCATATTCGCAATACCTTGAGTTCAGGAAGAGCCAAGCTGAGCGTGAGCACGAAGAGCTCATGCGCCGACAGCAAGAGGAAGCAGAGGCGCGGGCATTGGGCCTCACGCCAGAAGCGCGCCAATTCCTTGACATGGGGCGCGATTACATCGAACAGATGCAAGAGCTCGATGACGCCATCCAGGATGAAGCCGTCAGTGCCAAGATCGTTGCCATCGAAGAGGTGGTAAAGCGCATACTTCTGCGCGTTAAGGATGAACCCAGCGTCATCGATGGCCTTGGCCGCCTCATGAACTACTATCTCCCGACCACCGTCAAGCTCTTGACCGCCTATGACGCCCTTGAAGAACAGACGGTGCAGGGCGAGAACATCATCAGCTCACGGCAAGAGATCGAGCAAACGCTCGATGTGCTCTATGCTGCCTACGAGAAGCTGCTCGACGCTACCTTCGAAGACCTCTCGATGGATGTCTCATCCGACATCTCTGTGCTGCACACGGTCCTTGCACAGGAAGGACTCGTCGATGGACCCTTCGATGGGACAACGAAAAACTAAAGCAACATTGGCAATTGACATACTCTGAAAGGAACCACCATGGCCGATGAACTATCGAACATCAACGCAGGACCCATCCCTGAGCTGACCTTGGAGCCAACGCTTGACCAGGATCCCGAGGCCGAGATCGTAGAAGCGAGGACCATCGAGACCGCCGATTTGAAGCCCCCTGCGCTTGACGACTCCCTCTCTGAAGAAGAGCGCGCTCTTGTTGACAACTTCTCGAAGCAGATCGACATCGCGAACACACAGCAGATCCTGCAATATGGCGCGGGTGCTCAAAAGAAGATGGCGGACTTCTCTGAAGCAGCTCTCAAGCGCGTTCGCACGCAAGACCTTGGAGAAGCGGGCGACTTGATCGCGGGCGTCGTCGTTGAGCTCAAGAGCTTCGACGCAGATGAGGAGAAGGGGCTCTTCGGCTTCTTCAAGAAGCAGGCGAACAAGGTCACCGCACTTAAGGCTCGATACGACAAAGCTGAGGCGAACGTCAACAAGATCGTCACCGCACTCGAGGGCCATCAGATGGCGCTCATGAAGGATGCGGCCATGCTCGATAAGCTCTACGAAGCCAACCTCACGTACTTCAAGGAGCTCACGATGTACCTCCTTGCTGGACGCAAGCGCTTGGCTGAGATCCGCACTGGTCAGCTTGAGGAGCTGAAGGCACAAGCGCGAGCCACGGGGCGCGCAGAGGATGCGGAAGCCGTTCAAAAGCTTGAAGCAGCCTGCACTCGTTTCGAGAAGAAGCTCACTGACCTTGACCTGACACGCACCATCTCCATGCAGACGGCACCGCAGATCCGCCTTGTGCAGAACAACGAGATGCTCATGGTCGAGAAGATCCAAACCACGCTCGTGAACACCATTCCTCTTTGGAAGAGCCAAATGGTCCTGGCACTTGGCATTGCGAACAACGAAGCAGCGCTCAAAGCCCAATCTGCTGTGACCGACATGACGAACGAGCTTTTGAAGAAGAACGCTGAGAAGCTGAAGCAGTCGACCATCGATATCGCGCAAGAGAGCGAACGCGGCATCGTTGACATCGAGACGCTCAAGGCCACGAACGAGAATCTCATCCAAACGTTCGACGAGGTCATGCGGATACAAGAGGAAGGTCGTATCAAGCGCGCCGAGGCCGAGGTCGAGATGCGCAAGATGGAAGCGGAGCTGAAGCAGAAGCTGCTCGAAGTGCGCTAGCGATTCCTTGGGATTCACAAGAACGGAACGATATCTGAGGGTTGCCATACGGCAATGAAAGCGAGGTAAGCCAAAGTCGCTGAGAGACTTATGTCTCGAAGCGACGACGCGGCGAGACTTTCATCTGCCTTATGGCAACCTTATGATCTCTGCTTCATGCTGAGACGGCAGATCTCCTGGGCATGCGCTTGCATCAAGTCGTAGTGGAAGAGCTCTGTGCAGTCCTCGGATACGTTCGAGACGCTATTCGCATCGATGAAGTACGCGCCTGCGCGCGTTTCGATGATGTCGAAGCTGCCAAAGACGAAATCAAGAGCTGCCGCAGCATGCGTGGCAGCTTCGCGAATCTCAAAAGAGCAGTCTTCGTAGCGCTCATACGTTGATCCCAGGCGATAAGCAGAAAGACCATTCTCGGCGATGCTCCGTTTGACGATGAGCGTCGGCTTGCTCCCCACGATCTCCACGCGCGTCAAGAACCCACGCTCAGGTTTGATGTATTCCTCCACGATGAAGACGATGTCAGGTGCTTGCTCAAGCCATGAAGCTGCTTCATCAGCGCTCTTCGCTAAGAAGGTATGAGTGGTTCTCCCCCCGCAATCAGGCTTGATGATGCAGGGATAGGAGAAGGAGGCTGGGTCAAGGACAGAAGGACGATCGCATCCATAGACGCGGGGAACCATCACGTGCGCCTTTGCAAGCGCATTGGTCGAGGCCTGCTTGCTCACCTCGAACATATGCGCGCGACGTGGATTGAGGACAAGCTTTCCTGCCCTCTCCGCTTCTTCCATGAGCAAAGGTGCTCGCTTCAACGATGTACTATGCCCTCTGAACTGCCCACTTGCGAAAATGCGACTGACAAGCACGTCACACGCGAGAGCTTTCTCACGAAAGGATGCTCCCTCCATATCGATCAGGCAGGCTTCGCCATGCTGCGCACCACGATCAGATAAGCTTCGCTCGATCTCAGATGCAAGCTTATGGTCGGACCATTCATCCGATTCGTAGAGCACGCCAATGCGCAGGCCATCGCTCAAGACCCCAGGATTATCCACAGTCGTTCCCTCTTCGCCATCAATGGGCATAGTCAAGCTTCTTCTCGAAGTAACGGCTTATGAACATGATCGGCAAGGTCAGGCAGAGATAGAGAGCTCCGAGAAGAAGGAAGCACCCAAAGAAGTTGTAATTCGTAGCGCTGATCTCTCGCATGGTCTGGGTGAGCTCGATGACAGCGATGACCGAAAGCAGAGACGAATCCTTGATGATGCTTGCAAATTGGCCAGTCAAAGCCGGCAGCGTCCGTGTCACCATTTGCGGGAATGCCACAGAGAGCGCTGTCTGCGCTTGCGTCAACCCCAAGGCTCGCGCTGCTTCCAGTGGGCCGACGGGAAGAGACTCGTAGCCAGCGCGGACGATCTCTGCGATATAGGCACCAGCGAACACAGAGAGGATGATCACGCCTGCCACTACTCTATTGTCCACGCCCCAAGCTGTGCCGATGATGTAATAGAACAGGTAGATCTGCGCTATCAGGGGTGTCCCACGGATGATCTTGACGTAGAGGTCGCACAGATACCGTATGGGCAGGAACCGAGCACGCTGTCCAAGCGCTACAGGAATGCCTATGCACATGCTCCCCAGCAAGCTCGTTATAGAGATCACCAAGGTCATCATGAAGCCATCGGCAATGCGGATCCTATACTGGGCAACAAAATCGAAGTTGAGCGAGATGCCGACCAAGGCCAAAGAGGTCCCGATGACCGCGATGACCACCGCGCAGACGAGAAGATAGTTGAACGCCTTCTTGAAAAGCCCGACCTCTGCATGGACGGGAGCGAAGAACAAGCTGCCGAGCCCATGTGCCGCTATCTTCTCATTCACCAGCTACCTCTCCTCCTGCGCCATGATGCCTTGGTCACTGAATGCACTATCCTTTCTATCAGCTTACTCGAAATCGAAGAACCATCTGAAGGAATGCTCGTCGAATGCTTGCTTCTCCTGTGCAAGGTACTTCTCTGTCAAGCGGTCGAACTCACCATCTTGCTTAGACTGCGCGATGAATGCATTCAGCTGGTCGAGCAGCTCGGTGTCCCCTTTCTTTACCGCAATGCCCCACTCCTCGGCATCTTGGAACGGAATGAACACTGCTGTTGTCGTATCGGGGTTAGCAAGGTTGTTACGGTAGATAGTCAACTGATCATAGAGGAAGCCATCGGCCTTTCCTTGCACGACCTCCGTGACGCAGGCGCTCTCATCAGCTAAGCGCACGATGTCTGCTTGGGGAAGATTCTTGGTAGCATACACATCTCCCGTAGACCCTGTCTTCACTGCCACCTTCTTGCCGCTTTGATTGAGGTCGTCAATGGACTCTATGCCCGACCCCGCATTCGCCAATATAGCCAACTGTGCCATCGCATAAGGATCTGAAAAGTCGACTGCTTCCTTGCGCTCATCTGTGATCGTCATCGAGCTCATCACACAGTCAGCTTTGTCTGTTTGAAGCGAAGGGATAAGACCGTCCCAGGCTGTGTTCTCCACCACCAGGTCATACCCATAGGCTTCGGCGAAGTCTTGCATGAAATCAACCGCGATGCCTTCTGGGTTGCCTGCTTCATCCTTTGTTTCGAAAGGCGGATAAGCCAACTCCATGGCCACCGTGAGAACAGGCTTGCTCTCCGTTGATCCCTGTTGCGGCTTCTGCGTCTCATGCGATGCGCAGCCTGCCAGCAGGCCAACACAGCACATCGCAACTAAAATACCCCTGATCCCTCTTCGCATGTTCCCATTCATCTCTTGCTTTGTCCTTTCTCCAGGGCACCAATGAAATTGGCACGTACCTTATCGAGCGTCTTGCAGGTGATAGCAAGGTCAGACTTGCTCACTCCCTGCATCTGAACTTCAACCAACTGCGCCGAGATATGCTCGAATTCCTTCTGCATGCTCTTACCTTGCTTGCTGAGCGAAACCTCGGTCACCCGATGGTCTGCTTCGCTCTTCTGTGTTTCGACATAGCCCTCTTTGACGAGCTTCTTCACAAGGGCCGTAACAGTGGATGGATCGCGATTGATCTTCTCGGCAAGGCCCTGCATCGTCACCGTCTCTTGAGCAAAGAGCACCATCAATATGTCACCGTGCGAGGGAACGAGCCCCTCCATCCCATTTGCTTGCAGCTGATCGGCGATGAAGCCATTCGCTGCACCGAGCGTGCGGGCAAGCCGACTGATGAAATCATCTGTATTGGGCATACGCGTAGCTGCTGGCTCGTCATCGACCATGACCGCACATCCTTCCTTCTCTTTGGCTGCATCGTTCGGCTCAAAGGAGAGCCTGAACGATCCGATCACCGAACGTCACGCCACCCTTAGGCAAGAAGCCCCTTCTCCTCGACAGCACCTGCAGGGCACACATGATGGCAATTCCCACACTCGTCGCATCGCTCGCCTAAGATGCGGTAAGGAGATCCCGCAACGATGGCCTTATGGGTGCAGACCGTCATACATGAGCCACATCCGATGCATGCATCGGTGATATGGAATCCAGGGTCGACGAACGTAGCCCCTCCCCATGCAAAGCGCTCGCGCTCGATCTTGTGATCGCGATTGATCATATTGAAGTCATAATCATACAGCTCGCCCCATGCACGATCGAGCGCGAAGACCGTCGTTTCGGGATATCTGCCCGTATCGTAGACAACAACATTGAAGTTAGGGTCAACCTCGGCATGTGCCGCGATCTCCTCTGAGGTCAGCTCGCGCACATGGCCGCTCACGCGGATCATGAACCCAGGGGCGAATTTGGGCAAGTTGTCCTCATCGTTGTAACAACGCATCTCGGTGAACTCGCCACAGGCGGACAATGCGCTCCCAGCTTTCAGCTGTCGATAGAATGGCTTGCCTGTCATGGTGGTGAAGTACAACCCTTCGCTATCCCATGCAACGAAATGAGCGATCCGCGAGTCGACGCCTCCCTGATCATCAAGCGTCGCAAAGCTACAACAACCTACTTTCGAGAACAGATCGAAAACCTCTTGGATTGTCAGCATATGAGCCTCCTCCTCGTCCTGCTCCTGAGAAAACCTCTGAAAGCCTTGTCCTGAAATAGTTTGATATCAAAGCGTTTTCAATATTACTTTTATGTCAAAGCAATGTCAAGGGCACAAGAGAATCGTCTTGACCCTCCCGTGTCCTTGGTCAGGCTTCTTATGAGGAGTGCGAGGAAAAGGATGCTTTATGAGCTTCGCACGATATCGATCGCTTCTTGAACCTCTGGAGCGATCCCTTCGCGAGCCCCATCAGCCGCACTTCCTGGCACAGGTTCGCCCTTCGCCTCCTCTTTCGCAACCTCGGCTTCGAACTCACGATCAGAGGCTGACAGACGCGAAGGCGGGTCGATCTGGAACTCTTGCGCTGGGGTGAAGAGGCTCACCACAGGCACCACGACGAGCGACAGCAGCATGCAGAGTGCGCCGCAGTTGATCGGGCTTGCGATCAGCGGCGTGCCCGCGAAGCCCATGCACATATTGACAGCCGTCAGGCCAACGCCAATGGCGAACGAGCACCACACAGCGGCCTTCGACACCTTCTTCTTGTACAGCCCCCACAGGAATGGCCCTAAGAAAGCGCCTGCAAGCGCGCCCCATGAGTATCCCATCAGCTGTGCGATGAACACGATGGATGAGTGATACTGCAAAAGCGCGATGGCAGCCGAGATCACAATGAATACCACGAGCAGCACACGCATGCTGACGAGCTGCTTCTTCTCATCCATCTTCTTCACGATGTTGCCCTTGATAAGGTCGATCGTCAGCGTGGAAGAAGATGTCAGCACGAGCGAGCTCAGCGTTGACATGCTTGCCGACAACACGAGCACGATCACCAAGCCAATGAGAATGTCGGGCAGCGTTGAGAGCATCGTCGGGATCACCGAGTCATAGATCGGCGTGCCATTCGCAGCGTATTCAATCTGCCCCTCATAGAGACGACCAAAACCGCCGAGGAAGTATGAACCGCCCGCAACGACAAAGGCGAATACCGTCGAGATAATGGCACCCTGCTTCACCGCCGGACCAGACTTGATGGCATAGAACTTCTGGACCATCTGCGGCAGACCCCATGTTCCCAACGAAGTAAGGACTACAACGCCCAACAGGTTGAAGAGATCAGGTCCAAAGAAGCTCACATAGGCTCCCTGCATCTCAGTGCCGCTTGCTTGGATCTGGGAAAGCTGAACAATCGCTTCGCTAAAGCCGCCATTGCTCATAAGGACTGCCACTATAACGGCTGTGATGCCCAAGAGCATGACGATGCCCTGAATGAAGTCATTCATGACCGTGGCCATGTACCCACCAACAACAACATAGATGCAGGTGATGATGGCCATTCCGATCACGCAGACATCATAGGGAAGATCGAACGCCATGCCGAAAAGACGCGAGAGGCCGTTATACACGCTGGCGGTATAGGGAATAAGGAATACGAAGATGATGGCGGCAGCAGCAATCCTCAGTGCCTTCGAGTCATAGCGCTTACCAAAGAACTCTGGCATGGTCTGCGCCCCAAGACGATGCGTTATCTCGCGCGTGCGTGGCCCTAAGATCCACCATGCCAAGAGAGATCCCAGGATGGCGTTGCCAATACCTGCCCATGTTGCGGCAAGGCCGTACTTAAAGCCAAACTGTCCCGCATAGCCGACGAACACGACGGCTGAGAAGTAGCTTGTCCCGTAGGCGAACGCGCTCATCCAAGGACCTACCTTGCGACCACCGAGCACGAACCCATCAACGGTCTTCGTCGAACGATTGCAATAGATGCCCACCCCTATTGCAATACCAACGAACACCAATACCAGCACTATCTTCGCTATCATTCCAAACCCTCCTGTGAAGAAAAGACGATCCTAGAGCCGCACGCAGGCGGCCTCTCCCCAATCGATTGCGCACACGACCAGACCTCAGGCATAAAAAAATGGCCCGAGAGAAAACCCGTGTGCCATTAATATCGAAAAACAGAGCTTATAAGAACGGCGATACTGCACTCAGCGAAATGCTCAGACATCATCGCGCACGCATCATCGCTCATACATTTCTGAGCGAAATGCTGCGTCTGCAGTGCACAGCACTGTGAGCCATTGATGATGTATTCGCCGAGAAAATCCATGGCGATTACTTTATCACACTAAAGAGCGAGTGCAAGGGAAAATCTGGCTCATCGCGTGAATAAGCCATGCGCTCGTAGTCTCTTTCTAGGGTAAGACGGGGGCGGTTCAGATGCCATGCATGCTGTCGTTTCTAAAAGTCGATCTCTTCCCAGCATTCAATGGGAAGCCTTGGAACGCGCTTGAACTCATCTACGTTGTTGGTGACAAGAATGGCCGAATGTGCCAAGGCTGTTGCAGCGATAAGATAATCATTGCTCCCTATCGCCATGCCCTTTCTCTCAAGATCAGCGCGAATCTTTGCATATTGAATAACGCAGCGGTCGTCAAAGAGCACTATCTCGAATGGCAAGAGGAGCGTTTCCACACGAAAACGCTCCTCTTCTCGTCGGCTGCTCTTTTCTGCACCGAGCAGGAGCTCGGCCTTCACCACTGCAGGAACCTTGAACAAGCTTGCATCGCTATTCATGAGCAGTTCACAACTCAGAGGAAGCTTTCCGCGCAAAAAACCAATAAGAATGCTTGAGTCGAGATAATACATCCGAACTCCTTACACCGTATTAAGAGGAGTAACTGGTTCTGGAATCAAATCAGGAACATCTGGAAAATCAGGAGAACTGCCAAAGAGCTCAAAGTACCCAGGGGGCCACCCGTTCACCCATCCTCTACCCGACTCATGCCGCTTTTCAAGAACTTCTCGAACATATGAGGAAATGGATTTTCCCTCAGCATCTGCATCAGCACGCAGTTCATCCATCGCGACATCATCCATATATAAAGAGAGTTGCGCCATGAGTTCTCCTTCCAAAGAAGATATGGCAAGTATCTCACAAGTATATTCTTTTGCTTCTCAAGAGAAGGCACTTGAGGATGTTTCTTTTGACTCTGTTAACCCAGATTGAATACACAATGGATTGCCATATGATGATGAAAGTCTCGCCGCGTCGTCGCTTTGAGCCATAAGTCTCTCAGCGACTTTGGCTTACCTCGCTTTCATCATCATATGGCAACCTTCAAGCGAAATAGATCCAGCTTGAGTTAACAGAGTCAATTCTTCTTTATTCGCTTCTGAGTGCCTCGACAGGATCCTTGCGTGATGCGCTCTTCGCGGGAATGAGACCTGCGATGAACGAGAGCGCCACACTGATCAGGACGAGGATCAGCCCTGCCATCCATGGCAAGCTTGCCACATCAGGCACATCGAAGAGTGCGTAGACGATGGCACTTGCAGGGATGCAGCACAGCGCTGTGATGCCCACACCAAGAATGCCCGATATCAAGCCTTCGATCACCGTTTCCGCATTGAATATCTGCGAGATGTTCCCCTTGCTCGCTCCGATCGCACGAAGGATGCCGATCTCTTTGCGGCGCTCGAGCACGCTGATATAGGTGATGACGCCGATCATGATCGAACTCACGATAAGCGAGATCGACACGAACGCGATGAGCACGTAGGAGATCATATCGATGATCGTGGTCACCGAGCTCATGAGCGCACCTACGATGTCGGTATACGTGATGGCCTTCGATTCTTGACCAGTAGAATTCATGCGATCGTTGTAAGCATCAAGGATGTCGATGATCCCCTGCTTCGCCTCGAAGTCCTTTGCGAAGATGTCGATCTCGTAGGGCTTGTCCATCTGCGCGTAATCAAGCTTCGCGAGATTGTTGTCGAACGACGCCTCTTCAGGAGACATCATGGACATGATGAGCTCGGTCAGCTCATCTTCGGTCATATCGAAGGAGAAGGCGTTCTTGAATGCTTCCTCATCGATGGACATGGCGCTTGACATGCTCGCCGTGAAATCTCCCATCGCCTTCGTCAGCGCCATGGTGATGGATTGCTGCATCTGCGAAGAGAGCGCCGTGAGCGTTTGCGTCATATACTCCTGCATATACTGCTGGATGTATTGCTGCATGGCCTCCATCTGCTGCTGTTGGATCTGCTGCATCGTATTGGCGTAATCCTGCATGATGCCTTGGGCGGCAGGTAACTCAAGATAGTCTGTAATAGACTGTTGAATCTCAGCAGGAGTAGTAGGCCTATGAGCTGGGTCGAGGGTAAAGAAGTATTGGATATATCCTGTCATGAGCTTTGAGATCATCGTCTTGGCTGCGTCTGTGCCCGCTTCATCAGAGCCGCCTGAGCTTCCGCCGCCCATCGCGCTCGGATCGAATGGCGGAGGAGCTGGCAAGCTTGAAGAGTCAAAGTTGATATCAAGACCAGACAGGTCAAGCTTCATCTTGCTCTCGTCGAATTTGAAGGCCGCGGAGAGGGCGTCCGTATCAACGGTGAACAGGTTCTCCATCGGGGAACCTTCGTCAGCGTTCGTATCGTCCGCCTCTTCGGCGAAGGTCTTGCCATTGAACACATCCACTGAAGGCTCCGCAAGCTGCTCTTGAACGATCTGCGTTTTCCCAGCTTCCTCGATAAGGTGGTCGGTGAGCTCAGGCGTGTAGTAGATGCCCGAGTTCATCATCGTGGTATTCGCGCCCTCCTTCGGCTGCACGATGCCTGCGATGACCAGGTCCTCGCTTTCAGCAATGACGCCCTTCATGAACTCTTCGTCGCCCGACTTGTCCACCCAAACGTCAAACTCCTCATCGTATTGATAGAAGTCTGCCGAGCAGACCAGCTTGAGCTTTAGATCGAGAAAGTCTTGATAAGTAAACTCCTGGCCGTCATCCACTTCGGTTGTGAATTCCTCTTCGTTCACGAACGCGCGCACCATCTCGTCCATGATCTCACGGTCGCGAAGTCCCAGAATGTAGAGGAGAAAATCGCTCACGCTGCCGTTATGCGTCAAAACGAGCACGCACTCATTCGGCGCTTCAGGCCAGTGGCCTGCTTTCACGTCGTAAGATTCCTTCGCCATGTCGATGGTGCCCATCATCTGGGCGAACATGTCAGTGCTCATCATCTGAGACATGATCCCGCTAGAAGAGATGCTCGACCCGATGCCCATGGAGGCAAACGTCGTATCGGGATTGACCTGCTGCACCCCATCTTCGGTATCAGCCAAAAAGACATTGGCGGTAACGTTGTATTTGTATTCGACGTCGTTGGCATACTTTTCGATGCCGCTTTCGCCGCTTTCCAGATATTCCTTGAGCGAAGCGAGGTCGTTCGAGCCTACGCTGTCGAACATGCGCCCCATGATGGCAGCCTCATGCACGACGGTATCGTTGCCAGCACCCTCGGCCGTCTCGCTAGATTCCCCATCATCGGTGTCCCCCGCTCCCATTCCCATGGTAGACACCATCATCGAGCTCATGTCGAACCCTGTGGAGGTGATCTGCAGCGGGTAAGATGAGAGCGTTTCTTCCTCGACGCTTGCGATGTAGTTGTTCACGCCATTCGCAAGCGCCAAGATTGACGCGATACCGATGATGCCGATGCTTCCAGCGAAGGCCGTCATGATGGTACGGCCCTTCTTCGTCATGAGGTTGTTGAACGAAAGCGAAAGCGCTGTGAGGAAGCTCATCGATGTTCGACGGATCTTCTTCTTGGAAACTCTGGCCAGCTCTTCAGGAGTGGGCGTATAGGGATCGGAGTCATTGAGGATGACCCCATCAGCCAAGTTCACGATGCGCGTTGCATACTCCTCGGCAAGCTCGGGATTATGCGTGACCATGATGACCAGGCGATCTGAGGCGATCTCGGTAAGGAGATCCATGATCTGAACGCTCGTCTTGCTATCGAGCGCACCCGTCGGCTCATCGGCAAGAAGGATCTCTGGATCATTGATGAGCGCACGGGCAATGGCAACGCGCTGCATCTGACCGCCAGAGAGCTGGCTTGGCTTCTTGTTGATATGCTCACCCAATCCAACACGCTCAAGCGCTTCAATAGCGCGCTGACGACGCTCTTCGCGATCGACTCCTGAAAGCGTGAGCGCTAACTCTACATTCGCCAGAACGCTTTGATGCGGGATGAGGTTATAGCTCTGGAAGACGAATCCGATGCGGTTGTTGCGGTAGGTATCCCAGTCCTTGTCCTTGTAGTTCTTGGTAGAGATGCCGTCGACGATGAGATCACCAGAATCGTAATGATCGAGGCCACCTATGATGTTGAGCAACGTGGTCTTGCCTGAACCTGACGGTCCCAGAATAGCGGCGAACTCGTTATCCCGAAAGTTAATGGAAACATCATCAAGCGCAACTTGCGTGAAGTCGCCTACGGTATAGGACTTGCGGATATTCTTAAGCTGTAACATGAGAAACCTTCAGATCTGCTGCTTGCGCTCGTTTTGTTCCGACCAATACTACCAAAAATGAGCAGACTACCACCTTACAGATGCGTTATACATGTTCACAAGAGACGTCAGGACGTTACGGCTTCTCAATCCACTTTTCTTCATTACACCGTTGCTTTCGCGAACGGCGTAATCTTCGTCTCAGGCGAACTAAAGGAGGCGAAGGTCTACTTCTTTCAGCTGCCTCGGCGTAACCGTTGAAGGCGCCCCTGTCATCGGGTCGGAAGCGCTTGAGGTCTTCGGGAACGCGATGACATCGCGGATGGAATCCTTGCCTGCAAGCAGCATGATGAGGCGATCGAGACCGAGCGCGATGCCACCATGCGGAGGCGTGCCCAGCTCGAGCGCATGGATCATATGCCCGAACTTCTCGTCGATGTCTTCATCCGTCAGTCCCAATACGCGCAATACGCGACGCTGCTCTTCAGCATCATGGATACGGATGGAACCACCACCAAGCTCGTAGCCATCCATCACGATGTCGTATGCATAGCTCCCGCATGCAAGCGTGTCGGACTCGATCTTGTCCATATCCTCAGCTTTGATCTTCGAGAACGGATGATGCTCGGCAGCATACTTCTTCTCGTCCTCGTCATATTTGAACATGGGAAAATCGACCACCCAGAGCAGCTTGTGCCCCTCACGCGGGATATCGAGCGCATCAGCCATATGCAGGCGAAGCGCCGAGAGCACCGCGTTCGCCACTGCGGGCGTGTCAGCTGCGAAGAGGACGAGATCCCCTGGCTGCGCATCGAGCGCCTCTTTGAGCGCCGCGAATTCCTCATCGGTGAAGAACTTGATGATGGGGCTCTTCTCCTGTCCGTCCGTAGTGAATGCGATCCACGCCATGCCCTTCGCGCCGTTCGCCGCTGCAATGTCAGCTAGCTTCTCCACATCGCCACGCGACCAATCTCCTGCGCCCTTCGCGTTGATGGCCTTGACCACCCCGCCAGACTGGGCCACGCTTGAGAATACCTTGAACCCTGAGTCCTTCACGATGTCCGTGATGTCATGCAGCTCCATTCCAAAGCGTACATCAGGTCGATCGCAACCGTAGCGCTCCATGGCCTCGGCATAGGGCATGCGCGGAAGAGGTATGGGCAGGTCGAGCCCTACCTTCGCGAAGACCTCATGCATGACGCTCTCCATCATGGTCATGACGTCATCTTCGGTGACGAACGACATCTCGATGTCCACCTGCGTGAACTCGGGCTGACGGTCGGCACGCAGGTCCTCGTCGCGGAAGCAACGTGCGATCTGGAAGTAACGCTCCACGCCCGCTGCCATCAGCATCTGCTTGAACTGCTGCGGCGACTGCGGAAGCGCATAGAACTTACCAGGGTTCGGACGCGAAGGCACGATGTAGTCGCGCGCGCCCTCAGGTGTCGAGTTCGCCAGAATAGGGGTCTCGACCTCGATGAAGCCTCGCTCGTCAAGCGCACGGCGCATGGCTTGCATGACCGTGTGACGCAGCTCAAGGTTCGCATACATCTCGGGACGACGCAGATCGAGATAGCGCCATTTCATACGCGTCGTCTCATCTGTTTCGATGCCGTCCTCGATGACGAATGGCGGAGTGACGGAAGTGTTCAGGATCTGAAGGCTCTGGGCGAGCACCTCGATCTCTCCTGTTGCCATGGCAGGGTTGACGGCATCCTCAGCACGCAGGCGAACCTTGCCTTCAATGCGCAGAACATATTCGCGACCGATATGCTCAGCTTTCGCGAAGTCCTCTGCTGACACGCAATCAGGATCGACAACGATCTGTGTATAGCCCATGCGATCACGCAGGTCGATGAAGATGAGGCCGCCGTGGTCACGCGTATGCCATGCCCAACCCGTGAGCACAACCTCCGCGCCTGCATCGCTTGCGCGAAGCTGTCCGCACGTTGCCGTGTGCATGCTGTATTCGTTCACCAATGTGCTGTCTGCCATATTCATTTCCTTAGTAAGAATGGATAGATCTAACGTTTGGTTTTCCCATTTTAGCGCATCGGAAGGCACATCAGAGCTGCTCCATGATGTAGACGAGCGCCTCTTGGATAGCAACGAGCTGCTCTTCGTGGCTATCCATATTGCGAACCTTAACGAGACCCTGCGCGAACTCTTCAGGGCCGATGATCACGACCAGCCGTGCGCCGAGCTTGTCCGCAAGCTTGAACTGGCTCTTCAGGCTGCGGCTCTGGTGATCGATCTCTGCCGAACAACCATTGTCGCGGATCATCTGCGCGAGGTGGAACGCCTGGAGATGCGTCTCGTCATCCATGCTTGCGCAGAAGACGTCACAATGGTTCTGCGCAGGGAAGGCAAAGCCTTGATCCTGCAAGGTCAAAACGCATCGATCATAGCCGATGGCGAAGCCGAAGCCAGGGGTCGGGCGGCCGCCAACCTCCTCGGCCAGCTTGTCGTAGCGCCCACCCCCTCCGATGGCATTCTGAGCGCTGTCCGAGCTCACCGCTTGCACCTCGAAGACGGTGCGCGTGTAATAATCCAAGCCACGCACGAGCGAAGGATCCTCGCTGTACGCGATCCCAGCCATATCCAAGAGTTCCTTCACATGCCCGTAATGCTTTGCGCACCCTTCACAAAGATGATCGGTGATCTTCGGAGCATTCTCCATAAGCGCCGCACACGTCTCCACCTTGCAGTCGAATGCGCGCAACGGGTTCATCTCCATGCGGATGCGGCAAGTCTCGCAAAGCTCGTCCTGATGCTCTTCGAGATAGGAATGAACGAGCTCTCGATATGCTGGGCGACAAGCCTCGCAACCCATCGAATTGAGGAGAAGGCGGATCGACTCAGGCTTGATGCCAACAGCATCGAAGAAGCGCATCAGCATGATGATGGCCTCAGCATCAATGGTGGGATCCTCAGCGCCAAGGCATTCAACGCCTACCTGGTTGAACTGGCGCTGACGCCCACGCTGCGGACGCTCGGCGCGAAACATCGGCCCTGCATACATGAGCTTCGCGGGCGGCGCTCCTTGCGGAACAAGGTCGTGCTGCACTGCTGCACGCACAACCCCTGCCGTTCCTTCAGGGCGAAGAGACAAGCGGCTCTTCGCCCTGAGCTTCTCCCCTTCAAGCAACCGTTTGAGATTCTCCCCAGAGATAGCGGTGAACATCTCTTTCGAGACCACATCTGTTGCTTCCCCAATACCGCGAACGAACAGCTCGGTCTGCTCGATGATCGGCGTATCGATGGGCTCATAGCCATAGTTTCCGAAAATGGAATGTGCGCGCTCGACGAACGCACTCCAAAAGCTCGCCTCTTCAGGCAGCAGGTCACGTGTGCCCTCAGGTGCCTTGATAGCCATGTGATGGCCCCTTTTCGCTCGATTATCCTTGTTTGAAAGTGCTGCTCATTATAGTTCGTATTCACCTGTTGAACACAAGATGCCGCCACGATGCTCAATGACGAACTCTAAAGGCGCATATGAACAGCTTGTAACAAGACAGGCACGCTGTGAGAGCTCTCACTATAATGGAAAGCACAAGCGCTCGAACGGAAGGCCTCCCATGACAACCTACAAGATCTGTCTTCTCCCTGGTGACGGCATTGGCCCCGAGATCATCGCAGAGGGCGTGAAGGTTCTCGATGCGATCGGACAACGCTTCGATATTGAATTCGAATACACCGAAGAGCTTATCGGCGGAATTGCCATTGATGAGACAGGTTGCGCATTGCCTGAAGCTACGCTCAAGACTGCGAAAGATTCCGACGCTGTCCTCCTTGCTGCCGTCGGCGGCTACAAGTGGGACACCACAGACCCTACGAAGCCTCGACCAGAGCAGGGGCTGCTCGGTATTCGCAAAGAGCTCGGACTCTACACCAACCTACGCCCTGTGCAGATCTTTGACGCGCTTTCAGGGGCATCCACCTTGAAGCCCGAGATCATCGACGGCGTTGACCTCATGATCGTACGAGAACTCACTGGCGGCCTTTACTTTGGCGCTCGCGAGCGTTTCTACGATGAGGCTGGAGCTGGCATGAACGGAGCGATCGGCCAACGTGCTTATGATACGCTCGAATATCGCGAATATGAGATCGAGCGCATTGCGCGCCAAGCATTCGAGGCTGCTCGCAAGCGTCGTGGGCGCGTTCATTCGGTCGACAAGGCAAACGTGCTCGAAACATCCCGCCTCTGGCGCGAGATCGTTCATCGCGTCCACGATGCGGATTATCCCGATATAGAGCTGGAAGACATCCTCGTGGACAACTGTGCGATGCAGCTTATCAATCGTCCCGCTGACTTCGATGTGCTCGTGACCGAGAACATGTTCGGGGACATCCTCTCTGACGAAGCTGCACAGATCTCCGGCTCGCTTGGCATGCTCGCCAGCGCGTCGCTCGGCGACGGCACGGCGCTCTATGAGCCAAGCCACGGAAGCGCTCCCGATATTGCGGGACAAGGCATTGCCAATCCGTTAGCGCAGATCCTCTCTGTGGAGATGATGCTTCGCTATAGCTTTGATATGCAGGACGCGGCGGATAGCATCCGCAGTGCGATCATACGCGTGCTGGATGAGGGCTGGCGCACAGGCGATATAGCCGATGCATCAACGCCGAAGGATCGCATTGTCGGAACCGAGCGGATGGGCAACCTTATCGTCGCAAACCTTTAACGAACGCTGTGACCTGCTCAAGCTTTCTCAGGCCACACGAGCACGCTCTTCCCATCAAGATCGACAATGCGGATATCTTTCACCATCCCCGCATCAACCTCCATGAATCCGACCGTGCGTCCGAATTCGCTCCGAGGGCGAAATGCGCTTCCTGGATTCACGATGAACTGAGCAGGCCGAGCCGCTGGCCCATATTCGAGTCGCGGCACATGGGTGTGCCCGTGCACGATCACATCAGGAATGGGATCTCCCGCTGAAAGCGCACGGCATCCATTGAAGCCGATCTGCACGTCACGCGGAATATGCCCTACAAGAAAGCGCACCCCATCCACAACAGGATGTGCGAACAGCTGCACGTCTTCGCCATACTCATCGAAATCGTTGTTGCCAAGCACTGCGATCACAGGCGCAACATTCGCGAGTTCCTTCAAAACAGGTGACCCGCAAATATCACCTGCATGGATGATGAGGTCAGGCCTCTCTTCGAAGAGGATCCCAAGGATGCGCTCATCAAGTCGCCCATGCGTATCAGATATCAGCGCGATCTTCTTCATCTGGTTGTTCCTTTGTCTGTAAGACCACCAATAGAGCCTTTCCGCATATGCGATTAACAATATAGCCTTAGCCCACATATGGGCACCGCACGTTCTCAAACGGTCTCAATGCATCGCTGAATCAGTCTCTTCCTTCCAGCGATATTGAAGCATCCTCGATAAGCCATCCTCCTCTCGCCTTGTCTCTCTCCGCTATAATGGATGAGCTTCAAGGGGGTGTGGTGGAATGGCAGACACCGAGGTCTTAAAAACCTCTGCCGAAAGGCGTGCGGGTTCGAATCCCGCCACCCCTACCAACTTGACAAAAGCCCTCGTAACCAAAATCGGACGCATCCTCCTTGCGCATCCGCCCCTCGATGAAAGAGCAGATGATGGACACTATTGAACAACTTCCCCAAGAATGCCTCGATCCCCGCGTCAAGCGCGCATGGCGCATCAATGATGCCATCTGGCTTGCCATCATCTTCGTTGTCTGCTTCATACCGCTTGCGATCGTTACGGTCAGCATAGAAGAACCCGTCATGAGCGTCATCCTTGTTGCGGTGCTCATCCTGTTCGTATTGCTCGTTGTGCTTTGCCTGGTCATCCTTCCGCCGATCCGCTATGCGCGCTGGCGATTCTCCATGAATGAGAACTATCTCGATATTGCGAAGGGGATCGTGTGGCGCAAGCGCTATATCATTCCGTTCATCCGCGTGCAGAACACCGATACGCGCCAAGGTCCCGTCTTGCGCATGTTCGGGCTGTCATCGGTAACGGTCTCAACTGCAGCGGGCGCACACGAGATTCCTGGTCTTGATACAGCTCAAGCTGCAGCGCTCCGCGACAAGGCTGCCGAGTTCGCGCGCCTCGCACGTGAGGATGTCTGACATGTCGGAGAGCACAAGCCCCCAACCACAGCCCTCATATCAGGCCCAGTATCAGGCCCAGCAACAACCTCAAGATCAACCACAAGCTCAGCCACAGATCCAACCACAACCGCAATCACCCGAGAGCGCCCCTGCCGAACTGACCTATCACGTTCACAACAGCTACATCTGGCTTGAAAGCCTCCGCCTTGCTGTCATTCTCCTGTTTGTGCTCATCGTCTCTTCGATCGGGTCGGTCATCTCCTTCGTCGCCGATGGAGAAGTAGATGGTGTCTTCGCGGGCGGTCTCATGTTCCTTGGCCTTGGCTTCTTCTTCCTTGTCGTCATCGGCATTTGTTTCCTTTCGCAATGGCTTTCCTACAAGCATCTGTATTATTCGCTTGGCCCCGATGAGTTCTCGCTCTACAAGGGGATCTTCAACAAGCAGCGCATCCACGTACCCTATGCGCGCATTCAATCGGTCGACAAGCGCGCGCAGCTCTTGCAGCGCATCTTCGGAGTATGCTCCATCAACATCGACACCGCTGGTGGAGAGAACAACAAGGCCATCGTCGTGCCCTATGTGACGAAGGCACAGGCAGACTGGCTTATCCAGCAGTTGTACGCGCGCAAGATGGCGAATACCCAGCCTGCGCAAGCAGCTGCTTACGCACAGGTAGCTCCCTCAGCACAGGCAACCTATCCATCGCAGCCTGCCGCAACACCTCAAGCGGCTTCCACCACTGCGCCCATCAGCAGCGCAGCTCCGCAGGCACCATCCCCGTCTCCTTCTGGCAACATCCTCGATGTCGGCGATGAAGCCTGGAACCAGTTCGGTGGCATCTTCGCAGGTTCTTCTGCAAGTGCCCCCTTCGAGACCGTTCGCTATCAATACGGGCTCTCTAACAAAGAGCTCTTCCTCTCCGGCCTCTCGAACAACACCGCTTTCGCAGCGATCGTCATCTCGGTCATCTGCGTTGTCCTTCAAGTATTCGGATTCCTGACCGAATCGTTCCCCACCGAAACCAACAACGCCTTCGACAGCTTCAGTCAATTCGCCTTCTCAGCCTCTATCATCCCAGCCATAGCGGGTATCACTGTTGGCATCATCGGAGTGCTCATCGTCATCTGGCTTCTCTCGGCTATCGGCACCTGCATCGGATACGGCGGGTTCAAGGCACGGCGCTATGCTGATCGCATCGAAGTGGAGCATGGTCTTCTTCAGCACACGTCGATGAGCGTGAGCATCGAGCGCATCCAGGCTGTGGTGATCAAGCAGACCTTCATCCGCAGGCTCATCGGGTATTGCGAGCTCTCGCTCGACAAAGTCGATGCTGTCTCTGACAACAGCTCCTCTTCAGACACCAAGAACCTAAATCGCAATGGCCTTGTTGTGCATCCCTTCGTCAAACGCTCCAAGGTGGATGAGATCCTTGCGGGGCTGCTCCCTGAATACAGCGAAGCTCCCACCAAAGAGACGCCTGTTGCGCGTGTTGCTTTGCGCCGAGGGCTTATTCGGCGCTGCATCTGGCAAGGTGGTGGCTTCTGGCTCGCCATCATCACCGTTATCACGCAGTTGATCCTGAATGCCATATTCGCTCCCCAAGCAGCGCTTTCCACAGATGCCTTCAACGCAGCGTCATCGCTCTTGGATTCAACGGCTACCTTGAGTGGAGCAGAGGCAGCCGAGGTCATGCAGATCGCATTCGATTACAGCGAGGCTCAGTTCGCAGTTTGGATCATCAACACCATTGCGATCGGGCTCTACATCATCGCAGGCATCCTCCTCATCATCGAAGCCATCAGCACCATCTTCTGGGCGCGCGAGAGCGGGTTTGCCTACACACGTCGCTTCATGCGCATCACCAACGGTGGCTTGTCTCGCGAGACGCGCACGCTTCCCAAACAGAAGATCCAATTCGGGTTCACGCGCACCAATCCGTTCCAGCGCATGGCGAATACGGCAACGATCAACATCTCCACGGCTGCAGGCCTTGGAACCCAAAATGCTCTGATCGATGTGGAGAAGGAAGAGGCTTTACGTTGGCTTGAATGGCTCAAGCCTGGCACGTGATACAATTCGTACCGATTTCACATCGACTACCAGGCAAGAATCAAGGAAGTGAGGCATAATGGCTCGCGCTATGACTATGGCCGAGAAGATCCTCGCCGCACATGCGGGACTTCAGGAGGTCGAGCCGGGGCAACTCATCGAATGTGACCTCGACCTCGTTTTGGCAAACGACGTTACAGCACCGATAGCCATCCGTACCTGTCAAGAGATATCGGATACCGTCTTCGATGCGACGCGCGTGCTCCTCGTGCCCGACCATTATGTTCCGAACAAGGACATCAAGAGCGCTGAGCAAGCGAAGCTTGTGCGCGAGTTCGCGCGAGTTCAAGGCATCACCCACTATTATGAGGTCGGCTGCATGGGTGTCGAGCATGCTCTTCTGCCCGAACAAGGAGTGGTAGGCGCAGGTGACCTGATCATCGGCGCCGATTCCCATACCTGCACGTATGGCGCATTGGGGGCTTTCTCCACGGGGGTGGGCTCGACTGATGCTGGTGTGGGCATGGCTACGGGAAAGGCTTGGTTCAAGGTTCCCGAGACGATCAAGTTCGTCATCGACGGCACGCTTGCCCCTGGCGTTACTGGCAAGGACGTCATCCTCCACATCATCGGTATGATCGGCGTGGATGGAGCACTCTATAAGGCTATGGAATTCACGGGGTCAGCCATCGAATCGCTTCCTATGGATGAGCGCATGTCCATCTCGAACATGGCCATCGAAGCTGGCGGCAAAGCAGGATTGATCCCTGTTGATGACATCACGCGCGCCTATCTCGATGGTCGCGTAGAACGCCCATATCATGCTTTCTACTCTGACGAGGATGCCACCTTCGCCGAGGTGATCCGCATTGATGCAGCAGACATCGTTCCTACCGTTGCATTCCCTCACTTGCCTTCGAACACGCGCCCCGTTGCTGATGCGCGTGATATCAAGATCGACCAAGCGGTCATCGGGTCCTGCACCAACGGACGCCTCGATGACATGCGCCAGGCTGCTGCGATCCTGCGCGGACATCGCGTTCATCCAGACGTGCGCTGCATCATCATCCCTGCGACGCAAGCGGTGTACAAAGCGTGCATCGATGAGGGCTTGATGGATGTGTTCCTCGATGCGAACTGCGCTGTGTCCACACCTACCTGCGGGCCCTGCCTCGGTGGCTATATGGGCATCCTTGCAGCAGGCGAGCGAGCCATCGCCACAACGAATCGCAACTTCGTCGGCCGCATGGGCGACCCCACAAGCGAGGTCTATCTTTCCTCTCCCGCCGTTGCAGCCGCAAGCGCTGTGCTCGGCCATATCGGACTTCCCGAGGACATCGAAGAGGAGCGCTCATGAAATACTCTGGCACCGTTTTCCGCTATGGACGCGACGTTGATACGGACGTCATCATCCCTGCACGCTATCTGAACACCTCTGATGCACAAGAGCTGGCGAAGCACTGCATGGAAGACCTGGACGCTACGTTCGTCGAGCGCGTACATCCTGGTGACATCATCGTCGCAGATGAGAACTTCGGGTGCGGAAGCTCACGCGAACACGCTCCCATCGCTATCCGCGCTGCTGGCGTCCCCGTGGTCATCGCGAAGTCCTTCGCTCGCATCTTCTATCGCAATGCCATCAATACAGGGCTTGCCATCATGGAATGCCCTGAAGCGGTCGATGCCATCAGCGATGGCGACACCGTAAGCGTAGACACCGATACGGGAGCCATCGTCGATGAGACGACGGGGCAGACCTTCCAGGCTCAGCCCTTTCCTCCTTTCATCGCCGAGATCATTGACAAGGGCGGATTGGTGAACCGCTGGAAGGAAAAGCTGGCTTAGACAATGGATACCATGGATCAGATCATCAGCGCTATCAACGTAGAGCCGTCCACGTTCGAGAAGTACCTAGAACGCAACGCCTCTGAAGTTGGAACGGTCGTCAATAGCTTCATCCCAAGCGGCACGCATCCCGATATGGACAAATACCTCTACGATCCGCTCAAGGCATATAGCGAAAATGGCGGCAAGCGCCATCGTCCCTTGATCTGCTTCGCAGCCTGTCTCGCTGTTGGGGGCAGCACCGAAGCAGCGAAGAGCGCAGCAGCGGCTATCGAGCACTTCCACACTGCCGCGCTCATCCATGATGACATCGCTGACGAGGCCGAGCTTCGTCGTGGCGAACCGTGCCTTCATCTGACCGAAGGTGTGGGACTTGCCATCAATATGGGAGACCTTGCACTCTCCCTCGTCAACGGCACGGTCATCAAGGATGATTCGCTCGACGATGCAACCAAGGTCCGCATCGTCCGCGAGCTTATCGAGATGACGCGACGCACCGTTGAAGGCCAGGCGCTCGATATCGGTTGGGCGCGCGATGGTCGCTATGACATCACGCCTGAGGATTACCTCATCATGGCAACGCACAAGACTGCGCATTACTCTGGCGCGGTCCCGCTTGCCATTGGCGCGATCATAGGCGGCGGCACGGAATCTGAGATCGAGGCGCTGCGCAATTACGGCCTCGATACGGGACTTGCCTTCCAGATCCAAGACGATCTGCTCAACCTCATCGGCGAAGAGGAAAGCACCCGCAAGGACTTCCGCTCTGACATTACTGAGGGCAAGCGTACGCTCGTCGTCGTTCACGCACTTCAGAATCTGGAGAATGGGGACCGAGAGCGTCTCGTGGAGATCCTCTCATCGAAGGAGAAGGATCCTGCCGTATTGGCCGAAGCCGTCGAGCTCATGGAATCTGCGGGTTCAATCGCTTACGCAAAGAGCTATGCCGAGAACCTGACCTCGATCTCCAAGAACCGTCTCCATGATATGGTGCCGCCAAGCAATGCGCGCGATATCCTCGAATCGATGGCCGACTGGTTTGTCAGCCGTCTTCACTAGCAGATACGATCGGCGAAGTGGAGCACACGATGAAGACCATAACCAAGGGAGATGCTGGAGTAGCCGTTGAGGATGTCCAGCAACGTCTGGCGCTTCTAGGATATCTGACCGAGGAGCAGGTCAACGCCACCTTTGATGAGACGACCGCAGAAGCTGTCCTTGCGTTTTGCAGGGACAGCGACATTGCGCCAACCGACGAGGTCGATGCGAAGATATGGGCTGCTCTTGTCGATGCCACATTCCATCTCGGTGACCGCACGCTCTATCTTCGCATGCCCTATCTCCACGGACACGATGTTCTTGAGCTTCAAAATGCATTGGGCGCCCTTGGGTTCTTCTATGGTGACGAAGATGGCATCTTCGGCGCGCACACTGAGGATGCTTTGCGCAAGTTCCAGATGAACCTTGGACTGCCTTCGGACGGCATTGCGGGCGCGTACACATTCTCAGCTCTTCACAATCTTGAGCATTCTTGGGTGGGCAAGGGAGGCATGACGAGCAACCTTCCGCTCGGCTTCGCACGTGCAGCTGACGTACTGGAAGAGAACGCGCTCTGCCTCTTCGGGACCGATCCTTTCACTCGTTCGGTGGCTTCGCGTATGTCGAACCTTGCGCTGGCAACCAACCCTGCATCGAAGATCGTCAGCGCGGAAGCGCTTTCCGTGACGCCTGACGAGAACATGCTCCTCGTGCATGTCGCGCTTGAGCCTGGCAACAACTCCACACCAACCGTATGGTACGAGGATGAAGCAACGCTGCCTGTTCGCATGACAAGCGCTCTCAAGATGGCACAGGTCACGAAGCCCCTCCGCATTCGCGTCGTCCTTCCAGGCACGTCGTGGATCGACGCAGGCGAAGATCGTTCTGCACAGCACTTCGCCATCACGCTCCTCGACGCGCTCTGCTCTGCGCTCTGATCGGACGCGAAGCGCTATGTCGTTCTTGCTCGGCTGCGAGAAGGTGACCGTCGAGGTGCCTTCGAAGGTTGTCCTCCATGACATCTCCCTTGGTGTTGATACTGGTCAGCGCATCGGCATCGTCGGACGCAATGGAGACGGGAAGTCCACGCTCCTTCGCCTGCTTGCAGGCGATCTTGAGCCAGACGCTGGTCGCGTGATCCATACG
This sequence comes from uncultured Eggerthellaceae bacterium, assembly GCA_910588985.1. Taxonomy (GTDB): domain Bacteria; phylum Actinomycetota; class Coriobacteriia; order Coriobacteriales; family Eggerthellaceae; genus MGBC163016. The sequence goes on from CAJURO010000006.1 coordinate 58,374, forward strand.
CACGACACGACGATCGGCATCTGCTCCCAAACCGATTCTCTCGATCCGAACGTAAGCGTTGGGACCGCTGTCGTGGGAGATCTTCCTGAATACGAATGGGCATCCAATCCGAAGGTTCGCGCGATCATCGAGGGATTGCTCTCAGATATCGACTGGGAAGCACGCATCGGCACCCTTTCGGGAGGACAGCGCAGGCGTGTCGACCTTGCTCGTGTGCTCGTTGGCGAATGGGATGTCGTCATGCTCGATGAGCCGACGAACCATCTTGATATGGTTGGGATCACATGGCTTGCCGATCATTTGAAGACACGCTGGAAGAAAGATACAGGTGCTCTTCTGGTGGTCACCCACGACCGTTGGTTCCTTGATGAGGTCTGCAACACCATGTGGGAAGTGCATGCAGGAAGCGTTCTGCCCTTCGAGGGCGGCTTCTCTGCCTATATCATGCAGCGAGTCGAACGCGAAAGGCAAGCTGCTGTTGCAGAGCAGAAGCGCCAGAACCAGCTGCGCCGCGAGCTGGCGTGGCTCTCACGTGGTGCACGAGCGCGCGCGACCAAGCCCAAGTTCCATGTTGCGCTGGCACAGTCGCTGATCGCAGATGTTCCTGAGCTGCGGAACACGATCGAGCTCAAGCGCATGGCGATGGCACGCATCGGCAAGCAGGTGGTCGACCTCGAGAATGTAAGCGTTGCATTCGACGAGCATACAGTGCTTGATAACATCACCTGGCTCATCGGCCCAGGCGATCGACTGGGGATCGTTGGTGGCAATGGCGTTGGGAAGACGACGCTCTTGCGCGTGATCACAGGCGAGCAGCCTCCAACACGCGGACGTGTGAAGATCGGCGCAACGGTGCGGTTCGCCGTGCTCTCACAGCATCTTGATGATCTTGCAGAAGTTGGCTCCGATCCCGTGCGTGTATTCGTCGGGCGCTATTCACGTCGCACGATGCTCGATGGCAAGGAGATGACCCCTTCTGCGCTCCTTGAGCGCCTTGGCTTCGACAAGGCTGATCTTAACGAACGGATCGAGGATCTCTCGGGCGGTCAAAAGCGCAGGCTTGCTCTCATGATGATCCTTCTCGAAGAGCCGAATGTCTTGATCCTTGACGAACCTGGCAACGATCTTGATATCGACATGCTCGCTGCGCTTGAGGACCTGCTTGATTCCTGGCCTGGGACCCTCTTGTTGGTCACCCATGATCGCTATCTCATGGAGCGCGTAACGGATTCGCAGTTCGCTCTCATTGATGGCCATCTGCGCCATTTGCCTGGTGGCGTGGACGAATACGTCTCGATCATGGAAGACGCACGCGGTGAAGCAGGATCGCCCCAGAAAACGGCACAAGGACATGCTCGGAAGAACGCAGCAGCGAAAGGTGCTTCAGCGATCACGCTTGGCCAATCTGGCGAAGCTGCCCACGCTCTGAGAACTGATGCTGCTGACAGCGCTCTCGACCCGAACGATCGCCCTGCTCTCCCGAATAGCGAGGTCAGGCGCCTCAAGAAGCTCATCAGCTCCAACGAGAAGAAGATCGCTACGCTTGAGGGAAAGATAGCCGATGCCGAGGCGCTCCTCGCAAGCGCTGATCCCACAGATTTCGAGCGTCTCATGGAGATACAGGCAGAGATCGCATCATACAAGGAACGGCGCGATGCCCTTGAGAACGAGTGGCTCGACGCTGCCGAAGCGCTCGGAGAATAGGACTGCTTTCTTTGCCTCATTTGAGACCTGTCACATGACAAAGGAAAGTCTCGCCGCGTCGTCGCCTCGAGCCAAGGTCTCTCGACTCCTTTGGCTTCCCTCGCTTTCCTTATCATATGACAGCTCACTTGTATTTTTCTTGAATCGACAGAGGTCGAGCGTTCGCCGTGCTTGTCTGGTAGTATTGAGGCATGAACAAGATCTCAACATCAAGCGAAGACTACTTGGAAGCTATCGTGATGCTCGGTGGCGGCGAAGATGCGCATGTGCGCGCCGTCGACATTGCCGAGAAGCTTGGCGTCTCCAAAGCATCGGTCAGCAAGGCTGTCTCGATCCTGAAGACCAAGGGCTATGTATCGCAGCCTTATTATGGTGAGATCACGCTCACATCCGAAGGCGAGGCATACGGTCGGAAAGTCCTCAAACGCCACGAGACTCTCACGCTGTTCCTCAATAAGGCGCTCGGTATCGATCGCAAGACCGCGGAGCAGGAAGCCTGCATGATGGAGCATGCCATTAGCGATGAATCCTTTGAGAAGTGGCTTGTCTTCATCGATTCCTTGGATTTATAATCGAGTGTACATAAAAGAAGAATACGCCCCTGGGCACACAGCATAAACGAACTTACAGAGGAGCGCTTCTTGAGGAAAAGATCGAACATCGTATCGTTCGACGAAGCACGCAAATCATCAAAGCGAAGGCATCCCCCGCAAGAGATCCGATCACGCGAAGAGGCTGATTCGCATAAGCTCAGCATGATCTTCGAGCTGGATTTCGGCAACGAGGCCGATGATCCCTTCGATCGTTCTTCACATTCCCTTGATCTGCACGATGACCAAAACAAGCGTCGTCGCACCTCACGCGCGTCTCAAAGCGATCGCCTCGCACAGGCACCACGCAGCGCGATCACTCGCTTCGATGCTCCTGGCGAAGCTTCCTCCGACATGGATTCAGACGAGTTCGCCAGCGAAAGCCATACCCCTGCAAAGACTGGCTTCTTTGAGGCACGCAAGCAAAAACAGCGCCAGAAGGCGAAGGCTCGTGCAGAGAAGCAGTTCAACAAGGCCTACGGGTCAAGCGGGAGCATTTCAGGTCCAACAAGCTCTGACACAGGCCCAAGAGCTGCGCTCTATGCAGGAGAGATGGGAGCGAAGCAACGCCTTGCAACGCGCATGCAAGATCGCGAGCAGCGCACGGGGGTCAGCTTCTCCTTCCCCATTCTGAGCAGGCTGCCCAAGCTTCCCAAATGGCCGAAGCCCGTCTCTGCGTCCATCGGCGTCCTTCTGAGCGTCGTGTTGCTCGTCTGCATGGTCTACACGCCAGCGCAGCAGTACTACCATCAGCTCCGTGAGCGCGATCGGCTCTCTGCAGAGTACACTGCGCTCGTTCAACGCAACGACATCCTTCAAAGCAGCGTTGATGCGCTCCAAACCGAAGAAGGCGTTGAAGATAAGGCGCACAGTGAATTCGGCCTTGTTCGCGAAGGTGAGCAAGCAGGCAGCGTAACTGGCATAGATGTTCCGCCGAGCAATTCGAAGTTCACAGCGAACGTTGCTCCTGGAAGCATCCCTGCACCTGAAACCTGGTATTCGCCCGTGCTCGACGTGATCTTCTTCTACACATCTTAAGAGCCAGCGTCATGACCGATCTCAAGCCTGGTAGATACGCAGCCATCGACATCGGCACGGTCACCTGCCGTCTCCTCATAGCTGATGTGGGCGAGAATGGCGCCATCACTCCCGTGGCCAAACGCTACCAGATCTGCAACCTTGGCGAAGGCGTTGACCGCACGAACATGCTCGCTGACGCGGCGATCGCGCGCGTGCTTGCTGCCATTGATGATTACAGAGAGGTGATCTCGATATGCGATGTGCCTGATGCTCCTGTCCGTGATGTGATGGCGGTCGCCACGAGCGCAACACGCGATGCGAAGAATGCTCGAACCTTGCTGGATGCGCTTGCCACGCGCAACATCGACCTTATGGTGATATCAGGAGATGAGGAAGCGAATCTGACGTTTGCGGGAGCAACAAGCTCTTGGCCAGGTGAGACCTGCATGGTGCTTGATGTCGGAGGAGGGTCGACCGAGGTTTCGTTCGGCACAGCTGGGGCGACCCCTTCCATCTTCCACTCCTTCGACCTGGGAAGCCGTCGATGCACTGAGCGCTATCTGCTCTCCGATCCTCCCTCGCATAAGGAGCTGCGCACTTGCGAAGAGGTGGTCAACGAAACGCTGAGCGCGTGGGCGAGGCAGCTTCCTTCAGATGTTGCCTCAGGTGAGCGCATGATCGCCGTAGCCGGTGCGGCAACCTCTATCGTGAGCATGCTCGAAGAGATGGAAGCCTACGATGCATCCCGCGTGCATGGCACGTCTGTGGATATTGAGAGCCTCTCGCAACTGATCGACCGACTCTCTGCAATGACGCTTTCAGAGCGGATGTGCATAGTCGGCCTCGACCCTGGTCGAGCACCCGTGATCGTAGCAGGACTGCTCATCATCCGCGAGGTGATGCGTGCCTTCGATAAGCAAAGCCTCACCGTCTCAGAGAACGACATCCTTCAGGGCATGATCGCAACCCTTGCATCCACCTGAGCGCTTCGAGCACCCTTCGCACCCATGATCGTTGCAGTCGCACATCCCGCGTTTGTGCAATCGCCTGATGGCGAGCAAGGCACATCCGATGATGGCCAACAGCAATATGATCGTGGCAGGAGTCAGCGCAAGTTCTTGCATGCTATCCTTCCCTTCTTAAGGTTCGAAATCCGTGATGGAGCTGGCAGGGTGATCGCAAAGCGGGTTCCGCAGCGCGCAGCGCGAGGACTGCCTGAGCGACCGATCATCCCACCAGCTCCTTATCTCCTATCATCTAGGCCGCATTCGCCTCTGCATTGATGCGCGCTTGGGCCTTCCTGTTCTCATCCTTGTTGTACTTCGGCATGGGACGGAACAGCTGGAAGAGCATCGCGGCGAGCAAGATGAACGCAATGATGGTCCAGAAGTTGAAAGCCACCTCGCCTGTGATAAGGCCTCCGAGCTGGTAGATCATGAGCGCCACCACCCAGGCGAACACGCACATGTACCCGATAGCTGCCCAGGTCCACTTCGCTGAGCGCATCTGATTGCGAATGGCGCCCATCGCTGCAAAGCAGGGAGCACAGAGAAGGTTGAATGCGCAGAAGGCCATGATCGCCACGCTCGTTCCGCCCATCATGTTCGCGAAGGCGAGCCAGATGCTCGGGTCGTCTTCGCCGATCTCGCCAAGGCTCGTGATGATCCCTACCGTGGCAACGACGTTCTCTTTGGCAACAAGGCCTGTGATCGAGGTCACCGTGGCTTCCCAGTTGCCGAATCCGAGCGGTGCGAAGATCCAAGCAAGGATGTTACCGAGTCCCGCCATGATGCTGTATTGGATATAGTCGTCCATTTCAGTATCGAGCAATCCGAACTGATCCTCGTAGACTCCGAAGTTCAAGAGGAACCAGATGACGATTGATGACAGGAAGATAATGGTTCCTGCTTTCACCGCATATGCCTTCACACGTTCCCACATGGAGAGCAGAACGTTCTTGACCGTTGGCAGATGGTAGGAGGGAAGCTCCATGATGAAAGGCGCCGCATCGCCCGCGAATGCTTTGAGCTTCTTCAGCATGATACAGCTGATGATGATGGCAGCAAGGCCGAGGAAGTAGAACAAGGGAGCGACCCACCAGGTACCTTCGTAGAAGTTGCCCGCAAGAGCGCCGAACACGAGCGCGATGATCGGAAGCTTCGCGCCACAGGGGATCATCGTTGTGGTCATGACGGTCATGCGACGATCCTTCTCGTTCTCGATCGTCTTCGTTGCCATGACAGCAGGAACGCCACACCCGCTTGCGATGAGCATCGGGATGAAGGATTTGCCCGACAGGCCGAAGCGACGGAAGATGCGATCCATGATGAACGCAACACGCGCCATATAGCCGCAGCCCTCAAGGAAGCCGAGCAAGAGGAAGAGGATGATGAGCTGAGGTATGAATCCGATAACAGCGCCCACACCTGCGATGATGCCATCGATGATGAGGCTTTGCAGCCAAGGTGCGCAATCGATCAACGTCAACCATTCTCCCATGACGACGGGAAGACCTGGATGCCAAAGCCCGAAGTCGGCTGGGTCGGGCTCTTCGATCCCCATGGCCTCGACGTCCAACCCCTGCGCCTCGTAGTCCTCTACAACTGCTTCGTAATCTTCCACAGCTGTCTCATATGCCTCGGTATTGGTGTAGAGCCAACCATCACCGAAGAGGCCATCGTTAACCCAATCGGTGGCTATCGTGCCGACCGTCGTGACGCTGATGAAGTATACGAGCGTCATGATGACGATGAAGATGGGGATGCCGAGGATGCGGTTCGTGACCACGCGATCGATCTTCTGCGTGGTGGTCAGTCCTTTTGGTGACTTCTTTATGCAATCGCCACAGATGTTGGTGATGATGTCATAGCGTTCATTCGTGATGATGGATTCCGCGTCGTCATCCTCTTCTGTTTCCACGCACTCGCGAATGCTTGAGATCTGGGCAAGCTCCTCTGCGTTCAAGTTCAGCGCATCGATGGTCATCTGCTCGCCTTCGAAGAGCTTGATAGAGTACCAACGCGCACGTGCGGGCTCCACCTTGTTGCTCACAACTTGGAACACTTCTCCAAGAGCTGCTTCAACATCGTCAGTGAATCTCAGAGCACAACTCGGTGTGCTTTTCGATCCTGCTGCTTCGACAGCCTCTGTGATGACCGTATCTACGTTGCGGGATTTGAGTGCCGAGATCTCCACGATCGGACAACCCAGCTCTTGAGAGAGCCTGGAGACATCGATCTTGTCTCCGTTCTTCTCAACAAGGTCCATCATATTAAGAGCGATGACCACAGGCATGCCCAGGTCAAGGATCTGCGTCGTAAGGTAAAGGTTGCGCTCAAGGTTCGTCGCGTCAACGATGTTGACGACCACGTCGGCGCCTCCGTTCAGAAGGTAGTCCCTGGAGACGATCTCTTCGGGAGTGTAAGGGGAGAGCGAATATATGCCCGGCAAGTCCATTATGGCAATGTTCTTGTCACGCTTATATCTGCCCTCTTTCTTCTCGACGGTCACGCCAGGCCAATTGCCCGTGTATTGGTTGGAACCCGTGAGATCGTTGAACAAGGTCGTCTTGCCGCAGTTCGGATTGCCAGCAAGCGCGATGGTGATGCTCATATCTCCCCTTCCCTTTCTTTCGTTGTGACTGTTCTGTTTAGTATTTGTTAGCTACGGTTAACTCTATCTGATAAAAAATGCCGCACTGCGGCGTTGCTGAGAGCTTTAAGATGAAGCTCGAGCATACATGGGTATCTTTATGCTACGAGCACATGCTCTGCCTCATCCTTGCGAAGCGAGAGTTCGAATCCTCGAACGGTAACCTCTATAGGGTCTCCCAGCGGAGCAACCTTGTGCACATGCACCTCGGTTCCACGCGTGATCCCCATGTCCATGATGCGTCGCTTGAGCGCACCTTCTCCTGTGAGCTTCACCACTTTTGCGGATTCGCCGACTTTAAGATCGCGAAGTGTCTTCTCTTCCATTACCGTGCCTTCTTCCAGCAAGTGCTAATACGTGATGATCTTGGAGGCTGCTGATCGATCGAGCGCCACCTGGGCACCTTTGACCTCGACGATGATGTTGCCCGCTTGCTCAGTGACAACCTTGATGCGAGCGCCTGCAACGAACCCGAGATTCTCAAGATGGTGCTGCACTTCGCCCTTGCCGCGAACCTTGAGAACCGTTGCTGTCTCTCCGCTCTTGAGGAACGTGAGGGGCATTTGCTGTCGCGAAACAGCAGCTGTTGCAATGCCCTTATCGGCTTGCTGAGGTGTCCCATCAAGGACACATGCCTGTGCATACGATGCCATGACTTGCCTCCGTTATTGATGTTGATGCAAATAGTTAACCATGTGCAACTTTGATCGTATCACAGAGTTCCATAAAAAGATAGCCAAGTCTAACTTTTTTCATAAGATCGGTTGTCCCAAGGAGAACGCACAATTGAGTTGCCGCATGATGAGGGAAATCCTCGATGCGTCATCATTATGAACTGTTGCAAAAAATGCAACAGTTGCCATTTCATCCAATTCTTCTTCGGCGTAACCGTATTTTAGGAAACCTCCCTGGTCGAGAGTCTTCCCTACCTTACGAGTAGTAGCCTGCGTCGAAAGCTGCATCCTTCATGCCGCATCCCGACTGATAGCAGGTTGGCCGAAACTCGAGCACCTTGTTGTAGATCTCGGGCTTGTTGCGAAGGTTGATCATCATGTTGTACACCGCCGCCCCATCGATGGAGATGATGCGGTCGTTCTTCGATTTCATGGCGTAATAGACATCCGCAGCCGTATGGCCATCCACGCGCAGAGGATCCTCGATCGCATCGAAGAAGCGCGGCTTCGGTAGATCAAGATAGCGGCAGAACTCCTGGTAGACATCATCATTCTCGGGCGCAAAAAGCGTCTTCGTATAGTCGGGTCGATGCGTGAGCATCGAGGCCTCCTCGGGTATCTCCGCATCAAGCTCAGCAAAGTACTCGCGTGCAGCATGCCCTCGTTCAGCTTTTCCCGCCAAGATCAGTTCTTGTTCACGTTCATAGGCACCCATGCGCCCTCCTCTCGCTCTTGTGCATTCTCTCATATTCACGAACGAGAGAACATCGCGTCGTATTCATTTGCTTACAAAACTGAAATGCAAGCGTAAAGGCTCATTCCCTATAATAAGTCTCACGCATATCGCAGCCATCATGAAACAGCAAGAACGGACACGATGACCACAGACAATACAGCGGAAAGAGAAGTGCAAGCGCCCCCCGACAAAGCGGGTGAGCCTCTTGCTTCTGACAACCATCCCGCGCTTATTGGCCTCACCAGTGCCGAGGTGAAAGAGCGCATCGCTTCAGGACAATCGAACGTTGATGCCAGCGTGAAGACGCGCTCGATCAAGGAGATCTTCCGCGACAACATCTGCACGCTCTTCAACCTCATCAACGTCATCCTTGCCATCTTCGTCTTCTTCACAGGCTCGTACCAAAACGCCCTCTTCATGCTCGTGATCGTCATCAACGTATGCATCGGCATCGTCCAGGAGATCCGCTCCAAGCAAGTCACTGACAAGCTTGCCATTGTCTCTGCCTCGAGCGTGACCACCCTGCGCGATGGCGAAGAGCGCGAACTTCCCGTCGATCAACTTGTGCTCGATGACGTCGTGCGCCTGGGTCGCGGCGACCAGATCCCTGCTGATGCGGTTGTCGTCGAGGGCGACTGCCTCATGAATGAAAGCCTGTTGACGGGCGAGAGCAAGCCCGTGCGCAAGCAACCTGGCGAAGAGCTCATGAGCGGCTCTTTCGTGGAATCAGGCGTCGTGTGGGCACGCATCATCCATGTTGGCAATGACAACTACGCTGCCAAGATCACGAACGAGGCGAAAGAGCATAAGGCCATCAATTCCGAGATCATGACCTCGCTCAACAAGATCATCAAATACGTGAGCATCTTCATGTTCCCTGTTGGCGCGCTCCTTTTCGCCAGCGGCTACTTCCTGCGCCACACTGAGCTCAACTCCACCATCCTCTCAACCGTCTCGGCTATGGTGGGCATGATCCCTGAAGGGCTCATCCTGTTGACCTCCACCGTGCTGGCTGTCTCCGTCATCCGCCTTGCGCAAAGCAACGTGCTGGTCCAGCAGCTCTATTGCATCGAAACGCTCGCCCGCGTCGACACGCTCTGCTTGGACAAGACGGGTACCATCACAACGGGGAACATGAAGGTGAGCAGCATCGAGGTGGCGAAGGGGTCGGCCGAGTCGCTTTCTCAAATCGAAGCTGCTTTCGCATCCATTGCGGCTGCTGACGAAGACCCCAACGAAACTGCCCTTGCTATCCAACGTTACTTCGGAATGGCGGCAGCGAACGAGGAGTCGAGCGCTTCGCGAAAAGGCTTGCTCCATCGACTCGCGCGGGAAACCACATCTGACGCCGACGCTCCCGTACAGACCGAACTCCTTGAAGCCACTCGTTCGATTCCGTTCTCATCTGAGAAGAAATGGTCGGGCGCGCAGTTCGCAAATGGAGCATGCTATGTCATGGGGGCGACTCAGTTCGTTCTTGCCTCGAATCCTACCGCCCTTGAGGAGCTCCACTCACAACTGGATGACCTTGCTGAGGATGCACGCGTGTTGCTCCTCGCTCGCGTTGATGGGTTCACCGAAGCAGGAGATGTCGAAGGCACGCCTGTGCCAGCAGGGTTCATCTGCATACAAGATGAGATCCGCACCACCGCGGCGCAGACGATCGCGTACTTCATCGAACAGGGCGTCACCCTGAAGGTCATCTCTGGCGACGATCCTCACACGGTTTCAGGGATCGCGCAGAAGGTCGGCGTGCCCAACGCAGATCGCTTCGTTGACGCATCGACGCTCGCGACTGATGAGGAGATCGCAAAGGCTATCGAAGAGTACAGTGTATTCGGTCGCGTCAGACCTGAGCAGAAGAAGGCGTTCGTCCTGGCGCTTCAAGCAGCAGGACACACGGTTGCCATGACGGGAGATGGCGTGAACGATGTGCTCGCGCTTAAAGCAAGCGATTGCAGCGTCGCTATGGCAAGCGGCAGCGACGCTGCGCGCAACGTAGCGCAACTGGTTCTCGTAGACAACGACTTCGCTAGCATGCCCAAAGTGGTGGCAGAGGGTAGGCGCTCCATCAACAACCTTCAGCGCTCTGCCTCGCTCTTCCTGGTGAAGACGCTCTTCTCGATCACCGCAGCGCTGCTGTTCATCTTCTTGCCATGGCAGTACCCATTCGTGCCGATCCAAGTTACGCTCATCTCGGCGTTCACTATCGGATTGCCTTCGTTCGTCCTGGCCCTCGAGCCGAATCACGACCGCGTGCGCGGGCACTTCCTCTTCAACAGCGTGGTGCACTCCATCCCAGGAGCAATCTGCATCGTCGTTACGCTCATTGCCGTCAACCTTGTTTCGCAGACCATCCTCGGTCTGAGCTATGAGCAGAGTTCCACGGTGTGCGTGCTCCTTACTGCATTTGTCGGAGTGCTGCTCATCATCAGGCTCTCGATCCCGTTCACGCCGATTCGCTGGGCGCTCCTTTTCGTAGTCATAGCAGGGATCGTCCTTGGATCAACGCTTCTGGGCAGTCTCTTCGAAATCAGCCCTCTCACGCCTGAGATGATCTGGATCCTCGCAGTTGGCGCCGTTGTTGACTTCGTTGCATTCCAGATCCTCTATACCGTCTTCGACCGCCTGCACAAGAAGACCTTGGCGAATTAGCACAAGAGATGCCCACGATATGCATCAACGCTAACCGATATGACAGCTAACATACAAGCGCTCTCAGATTTGTTCGCTGATGCAAATGCCTTGGCAATCTAGCTAAAACGTGAGGATGCGTGCAAGCTCCTCGCGAGAAGAGAACGGAGTGACGCGCTTGCTGTTCACATTCTTCACATCCCCACGCCATACGGCACCGCCGTTTGAGAAATGTGCCGTATGAACAACATACACGAAGCCCATTTCGCCAATGTTGGGAGCTGACTTGCTGTTGAACCCATAACGAAGGCGATTGAGGATGCCTTGGATAGAGGGCACATATTGCTCGCTACCTCGAAGGTTCACGAGTCCCGTCTCGATATTGAACAGTCGCGAACGAGACACATATACCGTGCGAAGAGCTCTGCGCCGCGCCATCTCAGAACGAACGAGAATGACAGCGCAGATCACAATGACGACCCACCAGAGGACGATGATCAAATAATACGGGGTTGGGTTGAGGGCGTCGAATCCGAACAGGTACCAAATGCACATCAATGCGATCGAACAAGCCAAAAGCAGTGCATATACGAGTACGTTGGATCTTTTCATCCGAATTTGCCTTCTCATCGGGGAGCTGAAGCCTCTCAGCACCAGCTCATTGAAGCTCGTTCAATGGTAGCACACAGACAGAGGAACGGGGTTAGAAGCAATCGCCTCCAACCCCGTTCTCTTTTCAGCTCAAGGTCAATCAAGAGCTATTCTCTGGTGTGTTCTCGCCTCTACAGCAAGTCATCCAAACCTGATTGGTCCTTCATGAACCTCCTGCGACGCATCACGGCGAATGTGGTGTAGAGCGCTGTCAGCACGATGCCCGATATCGTCAGCATGGAGATCGCCGTTGCCTTGCTGTCCAAATCTCCGATCACAAGGCCCTCAGAGCCAGGCAGGAACTCGCCTGTTGCATTAGCAAGCGGTGCCTCATCATCGGTGATCTCTTCAACAGGAATGGTCACCTGTGCCTGGGTTGGAGCATTCTGTGCAGCACCAGCACCTGCAGCCTGGGCATTGTTCACATCAGCGCCAGAGAAGATGCCTTCCGTAGGCGGAACTGGATCCTCGCCCTCGAATGTCGGCTGGTTGATAGGACGATTCACCTCGACGGGATCGGTTGGCGTCTCGCCCGGCTCGATCGGCAGCAGGCGTACGGACAGCGTTCCGATGCCCTCCTTGTAAATGAAGTAGTTCGATGGATTGGCTGTGCCGTTCCAGATGAGCTCATAGGTATTGTTGCTTGAACCCCACCACGTTTGCGAACCTGTGATGTTGAACGTGACTGTTTCGCCACCAACAAGACCAGTCATGGTGCCACCTGCGGTGAGCGGCTGACCATCGAACTGCTTGACTGCAGAGTTCGTCGCAATGGTGAGCGGCGCTTTGTCGATCTGAACGACACCCGTACGCGTGACGCTCTGGCCGATACGCGTGACGGTCACATCAACGGTATAGGTGCCCGCATTGCGGAACGTATTGTTCGACCCTGCGCCACCAACAGAGAAGCGGACCGTGTCGTTATCAAGGAGTGTACCTTCAACATACACACCATGATCGGTCGCATCGTAGGTGCCCGTGAATCCGCGCACGACCAGGTCGGAGAAGTCGGCACGGTAGCGGAAGACGACTTCGTTCACGCCATCTTGGATAGTGATGGTCTTTTGAGCCTGATCAGCAGCGAAGCCTGGGATCTGCAGCGCATTGACCACAACCTCATCGCCCGCTGTGAATCCATCGAAGGTTGCATCATCTGCGGCAGCCTCGCCGTTCGTGAAGACGTGATGCACCGTATAGGACTGATTGCCCGTGATGATCTGCACCTCATAGACGAATGTGACCGTGTTGTTCTCTGCCTCGATCGTGATGGTCTGAGCAGCAGGTGTCACATAACCGTCGATATCCAATGGCGTGACCTCTACCTGAGCGCCGAATGTCTGACCGCCAATGGTCGTGGGCTCATGGATCTCCGCGCCATTCACATCTTCGTAATGCACGGTGCACTCAAGGTCGGTGCGCACAACATAGTAGAACGTGATCACATTGTCAGAGGCTGCCAGCGTGATCGTTTGCGCTTCTGCGGAATCGAGCTTGTATCCCGAAACCTCGATCGCATGCTCGGTCGCTGGCATGGCCATAGTCTGACCCTCAACGACCTTCTCCGTTGCTACTGCTGCATCGGTTGCGCGATCAAGGTAACGCACGGTATAGACGATGTCAGTGTTCGGCGTATAGATGAACGTGATGACGTTGTCCTCTGCCGCCAGCTTGAGTGTCTGGGTCGCTTGACCACTAACCGTATAACCTGGAACTGCCTTCGCAGTCTCGGTCACCGTTGAAGCCATCGTCTGGCCCTCAACAACCTTCTCGTCAGCGATGGCGCTCTCGCCTTCGCCCTTCTTCACGACATAGCGCACAGCGTAGACGATGTCTGTGTTCGGCGTATAGGTGAAGATGACGTCAGGAGTGCTCACGCCAACGGTGACATCGATCGTATTCTTCGTGGCCGTGTAGCCTGCGAACATCTCAGCAACCTCGGCTACTTTATCACCAAAGGTCTTGTTCTCGACCACCTTGGAGCCAAGCTCCTCACCTGTGCCATCAACAACGTACTTCACGGTATAGGAAAGTCCTGTCACCTTGGTGTAGTAGAAGGTGATGACGTTGTCCTCGATGTCGATGGTGATCTCTTGCGAAGACACCGCTGGCTTGTCGTAGCCCGTGATGTCGATGGCGCTCTCGGTGACCTTGTCGCCGAAGGTCTGCCCTGAAACAACCTTATCGGAAACGCCAGGGATAGGCGTGCCATCAGCGTTGAGGTACTTCACGGTATAAGACAGACCCGTGATCGGAGCTACCCTGAATGTCACGATGTTCGTATCGTTCGATGCACCCACCGTATAGGTCTGGGTTGCGCTTTCGCCCTCAGCAAGAGCATAGCCTCTTGGCAGCTCAGCGTTCACTGAGACAGTCTCGCCATAGGTGAAGCCATTCTCACCACCCGTGACGACCTTGCTTTCAACCACCGTTGAGCCATTCAGGTACTGCACCGTGTAGGTCAGGCCAGAAACAGGCTCATACTCGAACGTGAACACGTTGCCGCTTGCCTTCAGCTCGGCCTTGATGGGCGACGAGCTCACGAGCGTGTACCCGCTGATCTGAGGTGCGCTGACCTGGACGGTCTCTCCAAAGGTCTTGTTCGTGACAGTCTCTTCAGCCTTGACAGGCGTAGTCGTACCAACGAGCAGGTAGCGGACGGTGTATGAGATGTCCGTGCGAGGCGTGTAGTAGAACGTGAGCTCGTTCTTGCCCAAACCAATGGTCACCTCATCCGCGCTCACAGAGTCGAAATTGTAGCCTTCGATATCAACTTTGTGATCTGCAGCGCTCACGGTTGAGCCATATGTCAGATTCTCAAGTGATTTTGCTTCCTTGATAGGAGCATTCGTGCTCTTGTTCAGATAGTTGATCGTCAGGTCAAGATCCGAGCGCAGCACATAGTACAGATTCATCACGTTCGCGCTTGAATTAGTGCTGATGGCGAAGGACTCGGGCTCTGCCTCGTTGAACACATATCCTGTGATGTCAATGCCTTGGATCTCATTGCCATAGGTAACAGTGTTCCCGAATATCTGGCCGGTTGCTTTCTTCGCTTCGCGAAGCACCTTGTCGGCGCCATTTTCGCCAGCGCCACGCTCAAGGTAGTTCACCGTGTAGCCAAGATCGGCGCGCTTCGTGTAGGTGAACTTAACAGTCTCAGGCGTTGTGCCGATAATGATGGTCGCACTTTCTGGGCTGACCGTGTAGCCATCAACAGCCTCAGGCATCACCGTGACAGTGTCGCCGAAGGTCTGGTTGCCGATCGTCTTCTCCGTCGGCTCAAGCGAGCCGTCATCGGAGGAAGTCTTCACGATATAGCTCAGATCGGTACGCGGCGTATAGACGAATGAGATGATATTGGCTGCCGAGTTCGCCGTGATGTCGATGAACTTCGTCACTGCGTCCACGTTGTAGCCCTCGATCGTAGGCGCGGTTGCGCTCTTCGATTCGGCGAAGGCAGCGTACTCAGTCACGCTGGGATAGCCTGGCATGGCGTTGCCGTTTGCATCAACGTACTTCACCGTGTAGGTAAGGTTGGTGAGCTTGGCATACGTGAATGTGATCACATTGTCAGCATCGTTTGCACCGATGGTGATCTTCTCAGGTGATGCAGACACGAACTGGTAACCATCGATGCTGATGCGCTGTGCCGCTGCATCGACAACAGCTTGGAACGTCTGATCAGAAACCGTCACATCAGCGACTTCGCGCGTGGTGCGGTCGGCGTTCATGAATGCGCCGTTGTTGTCAGCAGCCACATAGCGGACCGTGTAGCTCAGATCGGTGCGCTTCGCGTAGTAGAAGTTGATGGTGTTGTTCTCGACACCGATGGTGATCTTAGCCTCGGTTGGATCAACCTTGTTGTAACCAGCAACATCGATAGCCTGCTCGGTTACCTCAGCTTGGAACGTTTGATTGTTCACTGTCTTGGAGTCAGCGACTTTGTCAGTCGTGTTCTCCAGGTAGTAGTTCACCGTGTAGGAAAGATCGTTGCACTTCGCATAGGTGAAGGTGACCGCGTTCTCACCTGTGGTGATCGTAACGTTCTGAGCCGCCGGGGCCACATAGCCCCCGATGGCCTTCGGAGTAACCTTTACCGTTGTGCCGAAGGTCTGGTTGTTCACGGTTTCGGCAGGAACGATCTCAGTATCGCCACACATGTATTTCACGGTGTAGGAGAGATCAGTCCGAGCGGTGTAGTAGAAGTTGAAGACATTCTCTGTCTCGGCGATCGTGATGCTTGCCTCAGTCGGGTCAACCTTGTTGTAACCATCGATGTCGATGGCCGACTCGGTAACGTTTGCACCGAAGGTCTGATCTTTCGCAACCTTCGCAGTTGCAAGCGGCTTGTTCGTACCCTGCTCAAGGTAGTTCACCGTGTAAGAGAGGTCGCCTCTCTTGGTGTAGGTGAACACCACATCATCGTTGCTCACTTCAATGGTGAAGGTGTACGGCTGAGCATCACAGGTGTAGCCCTCAACGGCGATAGGCTCCTCAGTCACTTCAGTCTGGAATGTCTGACCAGCAACAATCTTCGGGTCGGCGACATTGTTGCCATCCGCATCCACGTACTTCACGGTGTAGTTGAGGTCAGTACGAATCGTGTAATAGAAGTTGATCGTCTGATCCGCGATGAAGGCATTGTTCTCACCAACGCCAACCTTGAAGGTTTGCTCGGTAGGATCAACCTTGTTGTAGCCCTCGAAATTTTGAGCGCTCTCAGTGACCTCATCCTTGTACGTCTTCTTCGTCTCTGTCTTGGAACCCAGAACCTTGTCTGTGCCGTTCTCGCCCGCGCCCTCCGCAATGTAGTTCACGGTATAGGTGAGGTTCGAGCGCTTGGTGTAATAGAAGTTGACGTCGATGTTCTCGGCGAACTCTTCGCCATTCTTGCCGATGGTGATGGTCTGGCTAGCTGCATCGCCCGTCAGTGTCTCATATCCAGGGATCTCAGGAGCGTCAACGGTCACTGAATCAAGATAGGTCTGCTTCTCGAACGTCACGCTCTCAGCGACGGTCTCATTATCAGAATCCGCAAGATAGTAGTTCACGGTGTACTTCAAGTCAGCACGCTTCGTGTAGTAGAAGCTGATGACGTTCTGCTCTACGAACTTGTTGCCATCCTGTCCGACAGTGATGGTTGCCGAAGTCGGCTCAACCTTGTTGTAACCAGGAACGTCGATAGCCTGCTCAGTTGCCTCGGACTTGAACGTTTGACCGCTCACAGTCTTTTGATCCGCAACTGTATCAGTCGTGCCTTCCAGGAAGTAGTTCACAACATAGGACATGTCAGTACGGCGCTCGTATACGACCGTGATGATGTTCTCCGTTGCGTCCTCTTTGAGGGTCAGCGTGAGAGTCTGATCAGAAGCCGCCTTATACCCATTGAAAGAAGAGATCATGGCCGTAACTTCTTGACCAACAGTTCCGTTGAACGTTGCTGATGAAGCGACCGGTTCCTCTTTACCATTGACATATTCAACATACTTAATGGTGTATTGCGTTGTCTTGTCGGGGGCCTTCACAAAATGAGCAGTGAACGTCGTGTTCGCATATGCGCCCTCGATCGTATTGAGGTGGCGAAAGATCATGCTCTGATCGAGCTGCGTTGTTACCTCATCGGTTATCCGAGTTTCGCCCACATACCAGCCTGCGAACAGCATTCCATCGTTTGCCTGAGCCCGCGCACCTTTGATATCAGCCGCATTGAGCACTTGGAGGCTCTCGTTCACATTAGCGGCAAAGACATCATCTGTCCCAAGAGCAACCTGACCACCGTCTTGTGCGGTGTACGTGATGGTGTACTGCTGGGTCGCATCCACCTTGAACTTCGCCGTATAGGTTCCACCCACATAGAGACCATCTACGCGCTCAGGCGTGAAGCTCTCCTTATCGCCGATCTTCTTCCCATCGGCGTCATACCAACCTTCGAACGCATAGCCCTTGGCGGGGACCGCTACCGCTTTGCTTGGCACGCCCGTAACAGGACGCACCGAGTCAACAACCTCGGCACCTACCATATCGCTAAGGCGAATCTGACCGTGGCCTTCGTTCTCTACTTTATAGGTATAGGCAACGGGCTCGGCTTCTTTGAATCGAGCCGTGAAGAGGATATCTCCATATGTGCCCGTCTCAGGATCAGATACGAGCTTGCCTTGCACGGTCGCGGCATCAAGAGAAGCACTTGTAGCGACAAGCTCACCTTTGCTGTACCATCCGTCGAACGCATAGCCCGCATTTGCCTGAGCTGTTGCACCGACCACATCTTCGCCATTCATGAAGTGGAGATAGCGCTGCGTAGCGAATGCCCGATAGACGGGCTCTTCACCTGCAACAGCCAGCGCAACGCCGCCTTGCTTGGAATCGCCTTCGATTGCGAACTTAACCTCATAGGAGTTCTCGGTATCAGGCCTGAACTTGGCATAGAACGGACCTGCTGGTTGATAGACCGATCGAGCATAGATCCCGTAATCGGGAAGATCGGTGAGCGTCGGCTCAACTGTCAACAGCTCGAAGTCTGAAACCTTGCTCTCGGCTGAGAAACTTGGGTCGGTATACCAGCCGTCGCACACATAGCCTGTCTGCGGCAGCGCATTCACGAAGACCGAAGAGCCGCCGCTCATGCCTGAGAACGGGTTAACAACAATGCTGCTCTCGCTTACCGAGCCGCCCTCAGAGCCAAAGAACTCGTACGTGATGGGATCGTCCTCGATGAAGCGGGCCTCGAACACCGTATCCGTATAGAAGGTCGTATCGCCTTGCTGATAGGAGCGAATGTTCTGCTTGATGACATCAGTGCTCAGGTCGGCGCCATCTGCAACCTTGTTGCCGTCCACGTACCAGCCATCAACGCCCTTGAAGCCTGGCAGCACGACTGCCTTGCGAGCGTTGACGCCATCAGTGCCATTTGAGTGAATGGCCCTGTCATACTGATTGGCCTCGTAGATCGTGCCGTCGCCACTTTCAAAGGCGATAGTGCCCATGGGAGAAGTATTGGATGTCTGGGTACGATAGGTCACGACATACGTGTCACCATACGCGCTTGAAGCAAACACCGCCGTGAACGTAACGTTGCCAAAAGCACCATTGTCAACACGCCCGTAGCGATCGACGATCTCAGGAGTCAGTTCTTTGGGATAGTCATACCCACTCGTGATGTCATCGCCCTGGTCATATGCTCCATCTTCAGGAGCAGCATCAAGGTCAGCTGCGAACCAACCAACGAATCGTGTGTTGGAAGAAGCAAGCGCAAGGGCGCCTGTCGGCTCTCCTGAATAAGGCTTCACTGTTTCAGAGACCTGCTCGCCTGAAGCCTCTGACCCAGCAGCAAGGCTCTTGACCGATCCACCGCCGATAGCTTTGTACGTGATGGTGACAGGGTCATGCTCTTGCCACTTCGCCACGATGAAGAGGTCAGCCAAGTTATCGACCCCGTTGTTGATCACCACAGCGTTGGGATCATACGCCCAACCAACCGGTTCATAGTCACGGCTTGTAGAGCCATCTTCACCATATATATAGTCCGTGTAACGATTGACGGTCCATCCCAAGAAATCAGAGCCAGGACGCGTCGGGTTCTGAAGCGTCAGCTGCTCTAGGGTAGACTTGACCGAATAGGACTCGGGATTGCCCGCCTGATCCAGTGCGGGTGGCGTGGTGCCATCGCCCATGCCGCCATCGCCCGTATCTCCATCCCCCGTGCTCTCCTGCGGGAATCCGCCACCATCAAGGTTATACGTGATCCCGTACACCTGGGGATGACAGGTGAGAATGAACACGTTGTCGGCATCATCGATGGTAAGCGTATCGGACATCGGGAAGAACGTGTATCCCGGTATCTTCATCTTATCAACGTAGTAACGAGGAAGCTCGACCTCCTCGCCATACTGGTAGGGGCCAAAGTTCGTACCCAAATCGTCGCTCGTGATGGGCTCGATGATGTTGATCATCGTGTCGCTATTGCTGACATAGCGAATGGTGTAATAGAAGTTGTCCTTTATCTTCCAGTTCGCCTTGAAATTCAGGCTGCCCGTCGTGTCCGCCTTGATGACCATGTCAAGCACAGGCTCGGTTACGCCATCGGTTGTCCACCCTGCGAACTCGTATCCGCGCTTCGTTGGTTGCACCAAGGTGATGTCCTTAGCAATGGTGGTATAGCTTGCAGGGTTCGGGAAGATCTCTTGGGTGAAGCCATCCGCATCCGTCTCATAGTAAGCACCGCCATCAAGGTCGTACGTGATGGTGTAGCCGAACACGGGATACAGGCTGTTCGCCGCCTGAACAAGACCGTCCTCGGTCTCAACGACCTCAAGGTGATCAAGCGTCACGACAACAGTATCACCAGGAACGAACTGTGCTGACGTCGCGTTCTTGTCGGTTGCCCAACCAATGAACGCCCTGCCTGTAGGAACATCCTGGAACATGTAATCGAGGATGGTCGTCTCGCTGTTCGCCTCGATCGAGTCACCCATCCGATATGTTGCCTCATCAGCTGAATGGTAGACAATCTGGACCTGCGGCAGCTCTTCCTTGAACGACGCGATCATCTTGACCGTGCCATCCGTTTGGATGAGGCCGATCTGATCGGTAACAGCACCAGGATAGTAATGATAGGTCACGCCGTTCTTCTCAACGTTCCAGCATACGAAGTCAGTTCCTTCGCCAATGAAGGGAAGGACAGGAGCGGTCGCCAGCGCGTTGTACTGCACGGTATCAGTCGTAGCCAACTCGTCGTTCACGTAGTATTCGACCTTATATGGAGTGGTAGCTGTGCAGTAAGGCACGATCGTGATGTTGCGCTCAATGGGAGTAGAGAAGTCGAACTTGGCGAACGTGCCGCCATCAGCCGCGCACCATCCATACCACGCATAGCCATCGGGGATGGTGATAGTCTCGTCGGTGCCTTGGCTCACAATGGTGTCGCCCGCCTTCACGGTCGGCAGCTGAGCTGCCGTGATGCGTTGTCCGAAATTGAGCGAACGATCGGCCGTTGGGAAGTCTTTCGCGTTCTCAACGTTCACCGCATCCGTTGCAACAGAGAGCATCGGCTCTTGGGGAACATAGAAACCGAAGAGCGTCAGCGCATGGTCGGGCATTTTCTTGTCTGAAAGCACGTAGGGTTCAGCGCTCTCACTATAGACTGGATCAAGATACCAGCCTTTGAAGAGGTAACCCTCTCGCATCTCAGGCACATTCAACACATTCGCATATGAGCTCAGAGGCGTGCCCGGCTCCAGGTAGTCAGAACGGAACACAAGGTCCGTCCCGCCGCCATTGGCGCCTGGGATGATGAAGCTGAACGGATAGCTTTGATCCTGGAAACCGAGATCGTTGAGGTCTTGGTAGAGCACATAGACGTTCCCTGAGTTGGTGATGGGAATGCTCGTATCCACGCTGTAATCCCAATCTGTGATAAGCGTGGTGATGTCTTGATCGGTTCCACTGTGATCAACATCAGCCTCAACGGTGGCGAAACGCTCAAGCGAAAGGTTTCCCGCACCTTGGAAGGTGCTCAACGTAACGCCTTCATAGATGGGCGCCTTATGGTCGAACGCATAGGTGGCCGTGTTGGCATTCCACTTATAGTAGAAGATGGTTCCTGTCTGCTTCTCAATAGGCAGCCCACAAAGAACGATCTCGCCCCCTTCACCATTGAATGACCATGAATCAAGAGCGTTCTTGTCGACTACCTGAGACCACTCATTCACCACATAGGTGCCTTCAGCGCTTCGGGTTGACGACATCCATTTATACGGTTTGCCATCAACGGATTCGGGGATCTGGCCTCCGATTTGCTGACCATAGATGTAGTTGATCGTCTTAGAGGGTTCTCCTGCGAATATCTTTTGGTCGTCCGAGCCATCTGTAGACTTGGTATAGAGCTTGACCGTCTTGCGTGCGCGATCAAGATAGATGGTCACGAGCGTGGACCCATCAGCCTCGACATAGGCCGTCTTGGTCGACTTGTTCGTGTTCACCGTATAGTTCTGGCTCTCGTATTGATAGCTCCCCAAGAGCATCGAAGCGTTCGAAGCCACATCAAGGGTCGAGCCTGTCTCAAAGGTTGCCCACGCATTGTAATCGGTCGGATTCCTAGGGATCAGGCGCTCATAGACCTTCTGGTCATCTGGAGCATCGAATGAGCTCTCGGCCGTCTCTGCATAGGCAACGACCTTCACCGACACCATGCCAGGCGTCCACTGAGCCTTGAGCGTAGCATTCCCTGAAAGAGGAGCGTCAAGCAGCTCAGCAGGATCAGCATTGTCATCAGTCAGCCAGCCAGCAAAGCTATAGCCCGTGCGGGAGGTTGAAGGAAGCTCGGAGCCGAAAACGTCGTTGTAGCTCTTGCCCTCGGGAACGAAACGCGGCTCCACATAAGCAGCGCTTGTGTCAGTAGTATTCAAATCAAAGGTGACAACAGAGCCTGTCTCGACGATCGGATAGAGCGACACGTTCTCGTTGGAGGAGATCGGATACAGACCACCATTGGTCTTATCAGCACCACCTAGTATCTCAGACCAGCCTGCCACGCCTTCGCCATCAGCGAGGGCGACGAGCTTCGCAGCGGCCGTGGTGTCGATAGCTTCGCCATTGAAGCCAGTTGCCACATGAATAACAGGGGCGCCCTCACTGGCTGCGCCATAGAAGCTCACATTGACTGCCTGCGTATAGACCGCATAGTAGTCGATGATGTACTGGTTAGGCTCAAGGTCGCCCACCGTGCTGAAGAGCTCTGCCGAGGAGATGCAATCGCTCAGATTGTAGGGATCAGGATAGGTGCTCCAGCCCGCCAGGGTCTGACCTGGATAGCTTGGCGTGGGAACCGCAAGAAGGGCGTCGCCCTTTTGAACCGTCTGCGTATAGGAAGGGTTAGCAGAGTCAGGATAGACTGAGCTATCAGCAGAGGATGGAACGAAGAAGCGGTAGGTCACGAACGTCGGAGCCTTCGAGCTGCCAACAACGTAAATGGAGAAGTGGTTCACGTTGAAGGATTGCACGTCGGAATCAGCTTGAAGGGTGTTGACCTTCTGCACCTGGCGCGCGTCATCAGAGACGTGGTAAACAGCGAACTCGTCGCCCTCAACCGCTGCATCGAAGAAGCTGACGTTCACGTTGCCCTTAGGCTGGACGACAGCGCCTTCGGCATTCACAAGCTCAACATCGAGCGCGATCGAATCAGCAAGCTCCTTGCTCTCGGATGCCATAGCACCTTCGACCGCTTCGATGACAGCTTCGTTGTCGACCTTGGTCGCCCGCGCTTGCGTGCCGACCTCGACCACGCCAGCAGGTGCGGTCACCTTGACGATGACGTTGCCAACAGAGGCATAGCCCACGTAGTCGAGCGCGACATCTTGGCTGAGCTGCACGTCAGCAGCAGAAGCCTCTTCACTCTCGGAGGCAGCCGTTTCAGACGCTGAAGGAGCTTCGCTCTCGTCAGCAGGTACAGGATCAGTGGATGCGGACGTGTCGGCCGCATCAGCCTTTCCCTCGTTCGGCTGCGTAGCATCCTCGTTTGCGCTGTCCGCACTTTCAGCGGGCACAGCATTCGCTGGCGCATCGTTCGCTTCTGGCTCGTCGGCATACGCCGAGAGCGGAATGAAGCTGAACGCCAATGCGAATGTGAGGATGATGGAAATGATCTTGCCATGGATCGAATGGCGCCAATCGGTCGTACTCATAACGGCCTTCCTCCTTACGGGTCCATGTGCTGCCCTGATTCCTCACGTCAGAGCTGCCCATGTGGTTGCGTAGTGTGTGCCGCAACCGTGCTGAACATGACACATGCCCGCATTCGAGGCGCACTTCTCCTTGTGCTTTGCCGCCTCGAGTACAGGCAATCAAGCATGTGTGCTCTTATTCGTTCTGTTCAGCATTTGTGTTGCGTTCCCAGCATTCGACGCCGCGAAAAGAGAGGAGAGCGAACAAGGCAGGGCACATCGCATTTCCTTGGCCTCGCTGAGCCTGAACGCGACATGTCCGCTCGTGTTTTGGCAATCCTGCCTATACGCGCGCGTACACACATTTTGCACACAAGTTGAACTATACGGAATAGCGCAGTTCAAAGGGGACTTTTTGGGCTCCATTTGCGAAAAAAAACAGCATATTTACATAAAAGCAACTTCTCGGTAACGCTCAGCAATGCCAAAGGAGCTGAGAGACCTTGGCTCGAAGCGACGACGCGGCAAGACTTTCACTCACCACAGGGCAATCTAAAACGAATTCAACCCGATCAGATCAATGAGATCAAAGGCGCTTCGGGCGGCGCGGCGGAATGATGATCCTTGCAAGCTCGCTACGCGAAGAGAAGGGCTTCACCTGGTGCGTCGCCACCATGACGACTTCCCCTTCCCACGTCTTGCCGCTCTTCTCGAACCGATCGCTCTTCACCACGTACTTAACGCGCTCGGCAAGATCATCATCAAGCTCAACCACTGGCTTTCCCATGGAATACGTTAACGAATCAAGGATCTCGACAAGCGCTCCCGTGACGTTGTTCGAACCCTCGAACGACACAACGCCTCGCTCAGCATTGATGATCTTGCTATCCACCAGATAGAGCGTCCGCACGGCACGACGCCGACGCGCTTCCTCGCGAACAAGAAGGAAGCAGCACGCAAGGATAACGAGAAGCCATATCACGGTTACAACAACATCAAGAGGGGGATCGACCGCTTTGAAGCCAAGCGCATACCAAAGCCCGAGAAGGACGAATGCCAGAATGGTCAACGAAAGGAAAACCAGCGTGCTCGCCCGTGCCATATGCGCTGCCCCTGCGAGATCAGCGTTCCACGCCAGCAGGCGTGTTCATCGGCTGAGGAGACGGCATCGACACAGGCACCGAAGAAGGGTCCAAGCGGCTACCCGTGACCTTGGATGCAGCTGCCTCCAAACGAACCGAGTGCTTGCGAATGCGGCGAGAAACGAAGAACGTGTAGCCAACGGTGATGGCAATGCCAATGATCATGAGAAGGTGAATGAAGCATGGCTTGGGGATGCGGACACTTTTCCGTGCCGCTAGGCTGCAAGCCCGAGGCTTCTTCG
>CAJURO010000007.1:0-73505 GCA_910588985.1 uncultured Eggerthellaceae bacterium
GTCACCTTCCATCGTATCGATGGTGCGATGACCGCCTGACCCTGCCACGTCCCTTCTACTCACTCTAGCAGCCATCACCAAATCGCTCGTCAATCGAACGTGCCACGCAGAACGATCTCTTCCAAAGGACGCCGCTCGAAGTGGCGCGGCGCTGGGTCAGCATCCTTATGGCCAAGCATCAAGAATTGGTAGGTGACGATGTTGTCAGGAATGGCGAACACCTCGGTTGCCACCGCGGGGTCATAGGCGCCAACAATGCAGGAACCAAGGCCCAGGTCCTCGGCTTGAAGCGCCATTTGCATGAGGGCGAGGCCGCAATCGATCCATCCGTAATCGGGGGTGACGTCAGGGTTCTTCGCTGATTCCTCTCGATCGAAGCAGACCAGGATGGCGGTTTGTGCTCCGTAGCGGCAGCGAGTGCATTCATCCACTCGATCCAGGTCATCACCTTCCAGCACAAGAAAGCGCCAGGGTTGACGATTGATCGCCGATGGTGCGAGGCGCCCTGCTTCAAGGATAGAGTTCAGCTCCTCTTCGGTGAGCTGCTCTGTGGTGAACCTTCGGCAGGAATAGCGATCCTTGATGACATCGGTAAGCTCCATGACCTTGCTCCGTTTCCTTTCGCCTTCAATCTGTTCAGCTTCGATTCTACGGAAGGAGGCGAAGAGTGCGAGCACGCTCTCTCATCTGTAACGCAGCGTTTGATTTGATTAGAATCCGCGATGCTCGTAAAGCCTGAGAGCGATGAGGGCGCTGAGAGCGAGGAGAAGGAGAGAGATGCCCAAGACCACGGCGCTCATGCAAAGCATAGCTCCTGCATCCCCTGCCCCTCCCGTGAGAAGGATGCCGAGGATGGGGATGCTGGCAAGGTCAACCCCCTCAAGATTATCAGTGAGGAAGATGCCGATAACAAGGACGGCAAGGACGAGCAGCGGGATCAAGCGAGACCCCTTGGTGATGCCAAAGCGAAGGAAGAGGGGAGTGGAGATTGCAGCCACTACGATCATGACAGCTGACACCATGAGTATCCCAGCAAGGTAAAAGAGCGGGTCGAAGCCTCCTTGGCCGCTCTCCGCAAGCGGAGAGTTCGGAATGGCCGAGAGTATAAGAGAGAGGACCCAGGCGGTCGCAAGAGCCAAGACATCGCAGAGGGCAAATACGATGAGGATGCTCGCATAACGCCCGAGCACCACTTGATGACGGCTGATCGGCAAGGTGAGACGAAAGCGCTCCCAGCCGTTTGCCTCATCATAGGCAACAATGGAGAACATATACATCATGGGCACCATGGCGACAACCGCTGCAATGCCTGCAATGAGACTTTCCATGCCGATGGCAATGAACACGCAAACGATAAGGCAGATGCCGAAAAGCTGGATCAGGGAGCGTCTCATGATGATGAGATCTGAGCGGACCATAGCGTTCATAGGGTCTCTCCTTTAAGGATCAGGTTCATGTACTCATCGATAGTGATCCGATCGATGGGAATATCGGGGAACACCTTCTTGAAGGCAAAGCGATCGGGAACGAGGAGATCGGTCCCATAGGCATGCTTCATCACATGAAGGTCGGTAGGTGCTTCTTCCCAATTCGCCGCGATGGCTTCCACTTGATCGGTACGACAGCGCGCGATGCCCGCTTCATTGCAGATCGCATCCTTCTGGGCGCTGAAGCAGATCTGGCCGTCATCGATGCAGATGACAGTATCGGCAATCTTCTCCAGGTCGGAGGTGATGTGCGTTGACATGAGGATGGTGTGCTCGCCATCGAGCATGAATGAGCGAAGGATGTCAAGAACCTCATCTCGGGCAAGAGGGTCGAGTCCTGCTGTTGCCTCATCAAGGATGAGCAGATCGGGGTGATGAGCCAGCGCGAAGGCAATGGAGAGCTTCATCCCCATGCCTCGCGAGAGCTTCTGGATCTCTTTCTTTGGGTCGAGCTTGAAAGAGCTTGCGAGGTCCTTGAAGAGCTTGTCATCCCAACTACGATAAGCTGCGCGACCAACCCGCATTGCGTCATCGACGCGAGTCGAGGTTGGGAAGGGGCAGGTATCGAAGACAACGCCAATGCGGCGCTTAACCGAAGCAGAGAGATTCTCTGGGCAGTCGATGGTATTTCCAAAGAGGGATATCTGGCCACTATCAAAAGAGGTGAGTCCAAGCAGGAGCTTGATGAACGTTGTCTTCCCAGCGCCGTTAGAGCCAACAAGTCCTGTGATGGTGCCCGTTTCTATATTGATGTCGAGAGGGCCCAGGGTGAAGCCAGGATATCGCTTCACCAATCC
Organism: uncultured Eggerthellaceae bacterium; assembly: GCA_910588985.1. GTDB lineage: Bacteria > Actinomycetota > Coriobacteriia > Coriobacteriales > Eggerthellaceae > MGBC163016. Next base: position 2,285 of record CAJURO010000007.1, read on the forward strand.
TGAGCATTCGATCACGTATGCCATGTATGCTTCCTTCTCGTATTTCTTGAACGCTCTCAGCTGCCTTCGACAAGGAGTCCGAGCATCTCATGGAGCTCATCCGAGCCGATTCCTGCTGCAGCTGCTTCCCGTACTGCTTGCTCCAACAACTCTTCGACATGTCGAAGGCGGTTCTCGCGAAGAAGCTCGCGATTTCCGCCAGCAACGAAGCTTCCCTTTCCTTGCACCGTATCGATGAAGCCAGCATCTTCAAGGTCGGAGTAAGCTCGTTTCGTGGTGATCACGCTGATACGAAGGTCATTAGCGAGAGCACGGATCGAGGGGAGCGGCTCCCCTTCTCCAAGCTCACCTGCGAGGATCGCGTCTTGGATCTGTGACGCGATCTGCGCATAGATGGGCTTGTCGCTTGCGTTCGAAAGTACTATTTCCAAGGTATTCTCTTGTTTCTGACCGCTTGATCCAGACGTCTCCGCATCAGGCGCTCTTCATAGTGTATATACTCTATATGCACACTATAATCACAGAGATCTCGTATGTCAAGCATATATCGTGAAGAGCTCTCTTCTGGTGGCTATTGACAGGTTCATGTGATTTACAATTACAAGAGAGCAAGCTCTGTTCGAAGGAAAGAGGGAATGACATGCAAGTAACCCATGAGAGATACATCAAAGGCTTGAGCATTGCCGTCATCGTGCTTGCGGGAATTGGGATCCTTGGAACGCTGATCGGCGCTCTCGTGATCGGAGCTTTGGGGAGTGCGCTGGGCTCGATGCCGATCGATTACTTAGACTCCGCGCACCATCATGGGTATACCCATGGATATGATTATTACTATGGCATGGATAACGCAGAGGTTCTGCTCATCCTTACGAGCATCGGGGGCTTTGCTTGCGCGTTCGCGCTCATCTGCTGTGGGGTGACGCTGGTAGCAGGCATCATGGGGCTTCGCGCTGCGAAGGATCCGTCCAAGCTTGGCGTTGCGTTCGGATGGAGCATTGCTGGAGCGGTTCTTGCATTTCTTGGCTGCGGCATTCCCTCCGCGGTCCTGCTCATCATCATCGCAGTGTTTGCCTATAAGGACAAGAACTACTATTCCCTCGGTGGCCAACAAGGTTATGGAGAAGTCCAGGCGACGTATTCGTATGGGGCACCACAGCCTCCTGCTCAACCACCGATAGCTCCCGCTCCTCAGCCAGCAGCTGTTGCATCGGCACCTCAGCCTGCTGTGGCGCCCGTAGCCCCCGTTCCCTCCGCTCCTGAGCAATCTGCTGCTCCTGTACCGCAGGGTGGAAGCATTTCAGCGCCTCAGGAAGAAGGTGCCGCACCAACCACGATCTCATCTCCATCAGCTGATGGCCAAGTGCCTCCGCAGGCTTGATCTCGGTAGGTATCTTCGCCGAAATTGCGTTATTTACGGATTGCTGTCCGCTGTGGCTTTGCTGCGGCGGACTTTGGCGTACTATGAGAGCAGGGGAACACAGAGGGCGTAAATCGAGGGTCATTGAATAAGAAGCGTTACATCCCGATTTTCGGCATAGCGATCATCATCATGATCGCAGCAGTATGCATCTACATGAACCTGCTGTCTCAGACTGTTGCTGGCAATCTCATGAGCTCTGTTGACGAGATATCTCGTCACGATGTCGAATCCATAGAAGGGGCACTGGACAATTCCTATGCTCGTCTTGAGTCCGTCGCGAAGCGCATGGCCGTCTATGATGTAGAGACCATCCAGGAAGCACAAGAGCAGATGAATTTGGAAGCTGCTTCCTCTGCTCTGTTCAACGCGATCTATCTTCTTGACTCTGAGGGCTATCTCTACAGCAGCTCGTATGTGCGCTTCGACCCCGATGAGCATGCCTACGACGAGATGATGGCCGACGGTCGAGACCATTTCGTCATGCTCTACGATGATGCCAATGGCAAGCTCGAAACTACCAAGGAGTCCCTTATCTATGGGATCCGCTTGTCCAACATGGCTATTGGTGAGCATGATTTCGTTGCTCTGCTCGGCCGCGGCGATCTCTCGCTCATTCGAGACCAGCTGCTCATTGAGAGCTTTGACTCGCAAGGAATATCAAGCGTCGTTAACAATCAGGGCTACTACATCGTGAGCGCCTCTCCCGCAACGGACCTTGCAGGGCGCAATAACTTCTACGACATGCTGCGCGCTGGGACCATCGAAGGTGGCGTTACCCTCGAGGACGTGCGTCGCAACATCACCGAGGGTGAGAGCTTCACGATCAATTGCACGACTGCAGATGGCGAGCATTTGGTCCTGAGCTTCGCGCCAGTAGAGGGAACGACCTGGTCATTCATCATGGCTGTTCCCGTCCATGTATTCAACCAACGCTTCGCTCCCTTCATCGTCATGACCACCGTGATGCTCGTTGTGGTAACCATTGCGCTTCTCGTCATGATGGCTTTGATATATCGTTTCATGAAGCGCTCTGTGCTGGCGAATGCCGAGGCAGCCGCGCGTGCTGAATTCCTTTCCAACATGAGCCATGAGATACGCACGCCCCTCAATGGCATCATCGGCATCAACCACCTCATGGCAGGCAGCTTGGACAATCGAGAAGCCATGAAGGGCTATGTTCAGAAGCTCGGCAAAGCTGCCCAGTATCTGCTCTCTTTGGTGAACGACATCCTTGATGTGTCGAAGCTGAGGGCGGGGAAGGTGGAGCTCGCCCAAGAGCCATTCGATCTGAATGGCGTTATAGACAACGTGTGCGAGATGCAGCGAGAGGCAATACGGGAGCGCGACATCATCTTTGAGGTGCACACAGGCGGCGTACGGTATCCGCATCTTGTGGGGGACGAGGTGCGCTTGAGCCAGATCCTCATGAACATCCTCTCGAATGCGGTGAAGTTCACGCCTGAGGGCGGGATCATCACCTTGAATGCCGATCAGCGACTGCTCTCGACAACGCATGAGGTGCATACGACCATCTCTATTTCTGATACTGGCTGCGGCATGACGAAGGAGTTCCAGCAGCATATCTTCGATGTGTTCACCCAAGAACGCAATTCGAGCAGCGATTCTCAGAAGGGGACGGGCCTTGGCATGGCGATCAGCAACATGCTGGCCACCCAGATGGGAGGCTCTCTCACGGTGGAGAGCGAGCTCGGCAAAGGCTCATGCTTCACGCTGAGAGTGAAGCTGCCGCTTGCTAATGCTTCGAGCGTGGTGCCGACATCAGAGAGCAGCGTGGGCCCCGCTCTAGAGGGGGATACTCCAGCAGCCTTATTGCCCGACGTGCAAGGAAAGGCTGCTGAAGGGGACACAGACAAGGCGCAAGCGTCCTTGAATGAAGCATCGGAGGGGGCAAGGCCGAGTGAAGAAGCGAAGGCTCAGTCTCTCCATATCCTTGTTGCAGAGGACAACGAGCTCAATTCCGACATCATCTCAGCGATACTGAGCAACGAAGGATACGAGGTGAAGATCGCTGTCGATGGCAAGGAAGCAGTGGCTGCGTTCGCTGCTTCCGAACCAGGCGAGTTCATGGCTGTTCTTATGGATGCCCAGATGCCTGTGATGGATGGGTACGAAGCTGCCAAGAAGATCCGCGAACTCGACAGGGAAGATGCGAAGAGCGTGCGGATATTCGCGTGCACTGCTTCGACGTTTGCCGAGGATCGCCAGCGCGCCCTCGAGAATGGCATGGACGATTTTCTGGCAAAGCCTCTTGATGTGCCAGATATGCTGAAGAAGCTTGAGGCAGTGAAGAGGGGGCTTTGATGAGGGAACGAGGGAAGCGAATGGCACCTGATTCTTGGGTACGCAGGGCTGTGCTCTTGAGCCTTGCCTGCATCTTGGCCCTTTCGACCCTTGTTGGATGCTCGGCTGCTTCAAACGGTTCGGAAGAGCAGCTCCATCTTTTGATCAAGGTGCCTAGGACGGGCCACGATGTGGTCTTTGATGATTCCATCACCCAAGTTGACCAGGTGATCGAAAAGATGGCAGATGCTTTCGAAGAGAGCTATGAGAAGGTTCCTGTTGATGTAGAGGTCGAGGTCTTCGAGCAGAATCAGTATGATGCCGCTATCGCAGAGGCATTCGACACTGTTCATTCCCCTGACATCGTCTATGGTGATTACTTCAACATGTCGACATATATCCACACGGGACGCGTTGTTCCTCTCGATGATGTGATCACCGATGATATTCGCAGCGATGTGTTCGACTATCTTTGGGATATGAGCACGATCGATGGGCGCGTGTACATGATGCCCTACCTCGCGCGTCAGAACATCCTTGCGTATAACAAGGAGCTTTTCACCCAGGCAGGGCTTGAGCGCTTCATTCAAGAGGGAACCATCCAATCCTGGACGAAGGACGAATGGGCCGAGATCCTTGATACCCTTGCGGAAAAGCTTCCAGAGAGCTGCTATCCGATGATGATGTACGCAGCAAGCTCCCAAGGCGATACGCATATCATGACGCTCTTAAGGTCATCGGGCTCTCGCTTCTTCGATGACGATGGGCACTTTGCGCTTTCCACGCCTGAGGGCATTGAGGCGCTTCGGTGGATCCAGGAGGGAGTGGATCGCGGTTGGTTCCCTCCGCATAGCGAGAATCTGGAGATCGAGGATTGTTCGAGCCTTTTTCGGCAGGGGCAGCTTGCTATCTATATGGTGAACAATGCCTCCATCGGACGCTACGGAGATACGATCGGGCTTGTGAATTTCCCTGGACCTGATGAGGATGGATGCGCCACCACGTTCGTCTCTGGCTTCGAGGTGCTCGATAACGGAGATCCGATACGGGTCCAAGTGGCGAAGGATTTCCTTTCCTTCGTGTATGGCGAAGAAGACCTGCTCGACTACAGCGCGGGAACGCTTCCTGCGTCGATCCCGGTGTCGGAGCGCTATGGCAAGGACATCCAGGCGTTCGACCTTTTCCTGAACAACAGGGAGAACGTTGTTGATTTCACGGGGAGCAATCCTGATACCCGTGCGGTGCGCGAGATCTTCTACACATGCATCCACGAGCTTCTCTTGGGCAACCTGAGTCCTGAGGAAACAGCTGCAAGGATAGACGCTCTCTGCAATCAGGCGATCGATGAGGGAGAAGCTGCAAGCACGCTTCACGAGTGAATCGCGCTCGGCACGAGATAGCTCCCTGTCACAGCTTTAGGCATGGTAGATATGCTCCTGCGAGCCGTCCTCTTATGACAGGACGGTTGCATTTTGACGCTTTGTTCCCTTGATGGTGACGCAGAATTGACGGTTGCCTCCCACCTGCGAGCAGGATTCCCGAAAGAATTATTGTAAGTGGTGTCTGAGAGGCTCGCGCTTTGCCCCTTGCGCTATTCGTGGTTCATAACGAAGCGGGTCGTACTCCAGCTCCATGCACCGAGTGCGGTTGACATACGTTCAGAAAGGGGTGAAGTCATGAGTTCGAACACAGCAGCGTCTCCTAAGGCGCAAACAAAAGCAGCAGCCAAACCATCAAGTGGTACCTATATTAGCTTGATGGCCTTGGTGATGATGAACGTGACCATCATCGGCAGCGTTGCCAATGATGTCCAGCAAGCCTACTATGGCCTTTCTTCTGTCACGCTCTTCATCATCGGCGCATTGGTGTTCTTCCTTCCGACTGGCCTGGTAGCAGCAGAGCTCGCCTCAGGCTGGGGTCAGCGAGGAGGCATCTTCAGATGGGTAGGTGAGGCGCTCGGTCCAGGACTGGCGTTCACGTGCCTCTTGATCCTGTGGTTCCAAACCTCGATCAACTTTGGCATGGGTGTTGCGTCTGCGTCAGCCACCATCGGGTTCTATACCCCCGATTGGGATTGGGCTGTCAAGTTCATGAACAACCCATCGAACCAATTCTTCATCATATTGGCATGGTTGGCCTATTACTGGGGGCTTACGTGGATATCCACCCACGGCGTCAAGGCGTTCGCGCGCCTGACGAAGTACGGCGTCATCATCGGCACGTTCATCCCCCTGGCCTTCATCGTCGTCTTCACGGTGGTTTGGCTCGCACAGGGCAACGTGTCTAACGTGACCCCAACCCCAGAGGCGTTCAATCCTTTCAGCAGCGGGTTCAGCTTGACCAATCTGGCTCTGGCCGCAGGCGTCTTCTTCAGCTTCGCGGGCATCGATATGAATGCAGCGCACATCAAGCAATTGAAGAAGCCGCAGAAGGAGTTCCCGCTCTCGATCTTCATCGCGATGATATTAACGCTGATCATCTTCATAGCTGGCACCGTCTGCATCGCCATCGTAACGCCGAAGCAAGACATGAACCTGGTCTATGGCTTGTATCAGACCTATAAGATCCTGGGCGCTACCTTTAACTGCCCCTGGATCTACGTCGCCTTCGTTTGGGTTGGCCTCGGGGCCTCAATGGCATCCTTGGTCACCAACATGGCAGGTCCGTCTTTCATGCTCGGACAGGCAGGACGTTCTGGCTTCCTGCCCAAGATCCTTCAGAATTCCAACAAGCACGGCATGCCGAGCCGTCTTATGTATCTCCAGATGACGTTCATGACGCTCATCGCTTTCCTGTGCTTCCTGATCCCGAACATCGAGGGCTTCGTCGTTCTGATCACCCAGGCCATCACCATCCTGTACATGATGTACTACGTGCTGATGTTCGTGTCATTCTTGAAACTGCGCCACGACCAACCTAATCGTCCGCGCCTCTTCAAAGTGCCTGGCGGCAATGTAGGTGCATGGTTGGTTGCAGGGATCGGTCTTCTGGCATGCGTATTCGGCATCGTGCTGGCCATCATCCCTCCTGCACAGGTTGCAGAAGAGGTTGGAAGCCCTGTCACCTACGTGGTCGTGATCCTCGCGATAATCGTGGTCACCTTTGGAATCTGCTTCGGTGTCTACCAGGCTTCCAAGCGTCACAACTGGGTTGACGAGAACAACGTCTTCGCTCCGTTCACGTGGCAGATCGAAGGGCTGAAGAAGCCTGCCAAGGTGCTCTCCAATGTTCCGTCAGAGATGATGAGCGAAGACCAGAATCCTATGGGCATGCCCATCAAGAAGCTGTGGAGCCCCAACGAGCAGATCGTGCTGCCTGACGAGTACATCCCTGGCAAGCATCATCCGTCCTCGCCGTCCATCGAGGCGGGTGATGACCCAGCTGCCTTGAATCATCCTGTGAAGACAAATGGCGTTGCGAACACCGCTGTGGCTATCCCAATGAGCCAACCGACCATCATCTCGAAGAAGGCTGGGATTGGCACTGCAGCGAGCGTGGGCATCAAGGATCCCGAAGCGAAGCGTCGGGCCGAAGAGACCGTTCAGGTACAGCTCTCTCCGAATGTGCCACCTGCGCCGTCAGCTCAGGTTGAGGCCGTGAAGATCCCAGCCGATGTAACAGCTGATGCACAAGCTGCGACAAAGGCTGAGCATGAAGCTTTGGCAAAGGAGAAGGCTGCTGAAGCGGCAGCTAAGAAGTATGCCATCGAGGCGCAAGCCTATGAGGATCAAGTGGAGGCGGATAGCGGTCTGCTTGCCGCCGAGCGGAAGGTCAAAGAGGCTACTGCAGCCGCGCAACAAGCGCACGATGCGGTGAGCGAGACCTCATCGACGCCCTCGAAGGCAGATGCTCCGAAGGCTGACGCCCCTGCGGCATCTGGAAGCACATCGGATGCAACGGATGCGCAAGGAGCTGACAAGTAAGGTTTCGTGAACAGGGTCGCATCGGCGCATCGATGCGACCCTGAGCGAATGAGAGGTGCGACCATGAGCGATACAACGACAAAGACAACAACGGAGGTGCAGCAGAGGTCATCAACTGCTCATGCACTGCAGGCCCCTCCTGCTCCTTCGAATGGTCAGGGCAGCGTCACTGACTCTGCCACTGATGCACGTACATCGATGCCAGAGAACAATGGGAAGACCGTGACAAAGCCCACCGTTGCAACGACGCAAAAGAGCGGGGACACGTTCAAGGCAACGTTGACCGTAAAAGATATGGTGGTCTGGGGACTCATCACCATGGTTCCCATCTCACCTATGGCTGTCTACGGTGGCGTTTTCGCTGATTCTGGCGGCATGCCAACGCTGGCGTTCTTGATCGGCTTCGTCGCCGTCCTGTTCTCGGTGTTCTCTTTCGGCATCATGATCCAACATTTCCCGTCATCGGGATCGATCTTTACCTATGTGAGCCATGTCTTCGGCAAGATGCCTGGGTTCATTGCGGGATGGTTGATGCTCTTGCAGTATCTGGTGAGCCCTGCCATGGTCTATCTCATCGCAGCTATCGCTATTCACAGCATGCTGCCCGATGTGCCCATCCTGGCGCTTTGCTTCGGATTCCTTGCCATCGTTGCCATCGTGTCGCTCATTGGCATGAAGACGGCGATGATGGTGAACAAGCTCGCGCTTGTCGCGCAGCTTGTGATCCTGGCGTTGTTCGTGGTCTGCGGCATCGTGTTTGTGGTGCAGCATCCTGAGAGCGCCAGCTTCTCGTCAACCAACCTGTTCAATCCATCGAAGTTCGAATTTGGCGGCACGATGTCGGCTGTTTCGCTGGCGGTCATGTCCTATGTGGGCTTTGGAGCCATCGCCACGCTCACTCAGGAGGCGAAGGATCCCCAGCATGGCCCATCACGCGCTATGATGGTGATGGCCATTCTGCTCTGCGTGCTTTACGTTCTGCAGTGCTTCATCGCCACCTGCATCGATCCATCTGGTGCTGCTTTTGCAGGCAATACGGACAATGCCTTCTATGCGGTAGCCAAGATGGCCGCTGGGCCTTGGCTCATGATCGTTTGCGCGGTGGGCGTGGCGCTCGCGCAAGGCGTGTTCACCGCGATCGCGCAGCAGAACTCCATCGCGTTCGTCATGTTCACCATGGCGAAGGGCGGATGCCTTCCAAAGTTCATGGCGAAGATGGACAAGCGCACCAACTCCCCATTGAATGCGGTTCTCTTCATCATCGGTCTGTCCATCGTCCTGACGCTCATCTTCCAATTCAGTGGCATCAACATGAACACAGTCGTGAAGATCTCGAACTTCGGCGCCTTGTCCACCTACACGCTGCTTAATCTCTCCGTCATCGTCTTCTGCTGGTTCCAGCTGAAAGAGCGTACAGGCGCGAAGGCCCTGTTCATGCATTTGATCTTCCCCGCTTTTGGTGCCCTTATCTGCTTTGCCATCATGCTCTCTGTGGGCGATGTAGCGCTTATCGTTGGCGTCATTTTCATCCTGATCGGCATCGTTTACTACCTCGTCCTGACCAAGGTGATGAAGCGGCAGATCAATCTCGGTTAATCCGTATCACATAGAAACATCGATCAAGGAGAAGCATCATGTCAGAAACAAAAGCATCATCATTTACCGTGACTTTGAACGAGCCCGATAAAGCACCTGCAGCCGAATCGGCCGTTCCTGAGCCATCGAACCGTGATTACACCTGGAGGAAAGGACGTCAGTCCATCAAGTACACTGCGACTGCAGAACTGCTGCCTCTTCACGAAGACGACGGAACCCTTATCGGGCATATGTTCGCGCTATCCTATGTGAGCGACGCTCAGGACAAGACCGATCGCCCTGTCACCTTCTGCTGGAATGGCGGCCCTGGCGGATCGTCGGCCATGGTCAACATCGGTGGCCTTGGTCCGCGTCACGTGCCGATCTCAAGTCAAGAGCAGCTGCCTTGCCCTACGCAGCCAGTCGACAATCCCTATTCGCTTCTCCCTGAGACCGATCTTGTTTATTTGGATGCTATGGGTACAGGGTATTCGAAGATCGCAAAGGATTACGATGCGAAGAAGGTCTGGGGGGTGGATGGTGATGCAGACGCATTCATGCGCGGCATCGCTCAGTGGCTGACCACGCATGAGCGCTGGAACACACCGCTCTATCTCTATGGTGAATCGTATGGCACTATGCGCAACTCGGTGCTCATGCGCGTTCTTGGTGAGCGCGGCATTGCTGTGACGGGTGTCATCGAGCAGTCGACGATCCTCGACTATGCGCCAACGCTTCCTGGTAATGACCTCTATTACATGGGCATGCTTCCTGTCTATGCAGCTACGGCAAACTACTTTGGCAAAGCGGGCAAGGGCAAGGATCAGTTCAAATGGTTCGATAAGGCATGGGCGTTCGTGGATGAGAAGTACGGCGCTGCGCTCATCAAGAGCGATACCATCTCTGCTGCAGAGGAGAGTGCGCTGGCAAAGGAGATGTCAGAGCTCATCGGCATCGATGCTGACATCATCCAGAAGAAGCACCTGCGTATCGAGCTTGATACGTTCCGCAAGCTGCTCTTGGCCGATGAGGGCTTGTTCATCGGGCGCTATGACACGCGTTTCACTGAAGGCGCATATATGGACGTTCAGGGTGACAATGAGTTCTTTGCAGGCGAAGACCCTTCAGGTGATGCCATCATGACGCCCGATCAGTCAGCTTGGATGAAACTCGTTCAAGAGACTGGATTCAAGGGATCGCCTATCAATATCCTTCTTTCCTTCAAGGTGAATGCGAGCTGGAACTGGACGCATCAAGCGCCTGGCACGATGGGAAGCCCAGTGTGCCCCAACACCGCATACGACATGGCCACAGCGCTTCGCCGCAATCCAAAGTGTCGCGTGTTGTTCTTCGGCGGCATTCATGATGCGGCAACCCCGTATTGGAATGTGAAGCACTCCATGTCAAAGATGTTCTTGCCAGAGTATTTGAAGGAGCGCATCACGTACAAGGTGCACGAGAACGGGCATATGGCATATGAGGACCTTCCTACGCTCGAAGCGATGTCCAAGGACCTCAAAGAGTTCTATGGATTGCGTAACAAGGATTAGGAAGCGAGGGGTTTCGAATGATAACCGCAGAACAACAGAGCTTCATCGATGCTGCACAGCACAATGAGGTCAATGGGTGGCAGCATATCAAGGTGAAGGGGAGTCCTTACGCATGTGGATTCCAGGAAGGGTACCTTCTTGCTGACGAGTACAAGGATGCACGAAGGGTCTATGAGTACATGACGCTTCAGACATTCGGCATGGAGTACAGCTGGTTTGCGCAGCAGTCCATTAGACTCCACAAGGACATGCTTCCTGAGCATGTCTGCCAAGAGCTTACAGGCATGGCAGATGGTTTGAGCGCAGCGGGCGTTCCCTCAACATTGGATGACCTGATCGCATGGAATGACTGGATGGAGATTACGGGCTACTGGTGGCCTCAGAATGCAGGGAAGATCATGAGCAGGCCGCTCATGAAGACGCCACGCAAAGAGCACTGCTCTGCTATTGCAGCGACAGGATCCGCTACGGTCGATGGCAAACCCTATCTGGGGCATGAGAGCTTTGATGAATTCTGGAGTGGTCAGTATTTCAATGTTTGCAAGCGCGTGGAGCCTGACGAGGGATTCGCCTTCATCATGCAAGCCTCTGCTCCGTGCATGCTCTCTTCCATGACTGACTTCTATGTTACCGAGGCAGGCTTGAATATCACTGAGACAACGCTTGCAGGATTCGATCGATATGATGAGACTGGCATGCCTGAGTGGGTGCGCATCCGTGATGCAGTGCAGTTTTCCAAGACGATCGATGAGTTTGTCGATCGATTGAACAAGGGAAACAACGGTGGTTATGCGAACGCATGGCTCATAGCTGATCACAACACAGGTGAGATAGCTCGCTTCGAACAGGGGCTGGAATTCACCTCGCTTGAGCGCACGAAGGATGGTACGTTCTTTGGATGCAACGCGGTGTTCGATCCACGCATCCGCAACCTTGAATGCAAGGACAATGGTTTCAATGACCCGCGTCAGCAGACGGGAGCGCGCCGTCAGCGGTGGATGGAGTTGGTCGATCAGTACTACGGAAAGATCGACCTTGAGGTCGTGAAGAAGATGCTTGCCGACACGTATGACGTATATCTCGGTTATGACTGCCCATCAAGCCGTGACATTTGCTCGCACTATGATGTCGATCCGCAGTATTACGCCGATGATCCTGATGCAGTATGGAACGTGCCGTTCTATCCTGCGGGATCGTGCGACGCAAAGGCGGCAGGCCCTGATGATGTGAGGAACATGAAGATGTGGGGTCGTTATGGGCGAGCTGATGGCGTGGAGTTCAACGCTCATGACTTCATGGAGCAGCATCCTCTCTGGAAATGGATGGATGGCTACCTTTACGACCGTCCTACCCAGCCATGGACATTGTTCGACTAACGAGATGCAAAGGCATCCGATTCTGCCCATACGGGAGGGATCATCTTCTGAAACCTCCCTTTACATATAAGGAAACGGGAATAGAAAAGACTAGATGAGAGGAGCGATCCTTATGAAACTCACAAAAGAACAGATTCATGGAATGTCGGAGTCATACAAGAAGGCGAAGGCGCAGCATATCGCCCAAAAGGCGGTCACCAAGAACGGCATCCTTCAATCTGCTGAAGATGTCGATGTGCTGAAGAGCCTTTCTCCTGCGAATTTCGCATTCGCCATCGATGTAGACAAGGAAGCAGTGGCGAACCAGAAGATGTCGGGCCGTTGCTGGATGTTCGCGTGCTTGAACACGTTGCGCTTCCACATCGAGAAGGAGCTCGACCTGCCAAAGGGCACATTCGAGCTGTCGCAAGCATATCTTGCGTTCTACAACAAGCTCGAGCGTGCAGCATGGTTCATGGATCACATCGTCAAGACTGCCGATAAGGATCTGGACGACCGCGAGGTTGATTGGTTGATCTCAGCACCAATGCAGGATGGCGGTGACTGGGATATGGTCTGTGCTTTGGTGAAGAAATACGGTGTCGTGCCGCATCAGGCAATGGCGGAGACGCATTGCACAAACAACACCGCCGAGCTCAACACAGTGCTCTCGAACCTGCTGCGCAAGGATGCCATCACCCTTCGCTCGATGGCGCGAGAAGGCAAGGATACGACCGCAACGCAGCTCGAAATGCTTGATGCGGTCTATCGCATCTTGGCTGTTTGCTTCGGCGAACCCCCCGAGAAGTTCGATTTCCAATACGAGGATGCCAAGGGCGTCTACCATGCCGATTTCGATATCACGCCGCTTGAGTTCTACAAGAAGTATGTGGGAATCGACCTTGACGATTACATCGGCGTTATCAATGTCCCTGGTGACGATAGGCCATATGACCGCATGTATGCCATCGAGGACTCTGATCAGATCCCCGAGCGACCGAATCTCTACCTCAATGTTGCGATGGACGATCTGAAGGCATTGGTCATCGCTCAGCTCAAAGCAGGCGAGCCCATTTGGTTCGGCTCTGACGTGCTACAGCATTGCGATCGCATGGCTGGGGTCATGGCGAAGGATCTCTATGACCTTGATGCGATGTTCGACATCGACCTCCATATGGACAAGGCGCAGCGCTACGACATGAAGGACAGCCTCCCAACTCATGCGATGGTGATCGCAGGAGTCGATTTTGACAAGGATGGGAAACCGTCGAAGTGGAAGATCGAGAATTCTTGGGGGACCGAGAACGATGGCAAGAAGACAGGCAACAACGGTTACTTTGTTTGCGATGATTGGTGGTTCGATAACTTCGTGTATGAGGTTGCGATCAACAAGAAGTACATGACCGATGAGCAGAAGAAGGTCCTTGAGACCGAGCCGATCGTATGGCCGTTCTGGAACAGCTTTAATCCCGTGTCAAGCTTGTAGGTGCAGTACGGGACAGCTTCTGTGCCGCATTCAAAAGATGTCACGCTGTTGTGACAGCTCATGGAGAAAGCGCCGCCCTGAATGGGCGACGCTTTCGTGTGGGCAGAGATCCGTTAGCTCAGAGTGCTTCGCAAAGAAGCTAGCGTGAGGCCTAGCCCTTCAGCTCGCTTGCCAACACATCGGCAAGGCGCTTGATGCCGTCTCGGATCGTCTCCTCGTCAGCATTGGTGAAGTTCAGGCGCATCGTGCTATATGCCCCAGGCTCGGGATAGAACGGATCGCCAGGGACGAAGGCAATGTTTTGCTCAAGCGCTTTCGGAAAGAGGTCCATGGACCGTATGCCTTCAGGGAGCGTGACCCAAAGGAACATGCCGCCTTCAGGCTTAGTGAACTGCACGCTTTCGGGGAAGAATTCCTCCATAGCATCGGTCATGGCCTTTGCCTGCGTGCGGTAGAGATCGCGAATCTTCACAAGGTGCTCATCGAGGTCATGATGCTCAAGGTAATCGACGATCACATACTGGGCGAATACGTTCGTATGGAGATCAGCGGCCTCTTTTGCAATAGAGAGGTTGCGCAGAAGCTCGTGATCCTTGGTGAGCAAGTAGCCGACGCGCATGCCAGGGGTGACGGTTTTGGAGAACGATCCCATGATCACGCCGTGCGGGAGTGCGGTACCGCCAATATAGGGGAGAGAGTCGCCTTCGAAGCGAAGCTCTCCATAAGGGTCGTCCTCAACAACGACGATGTTGCGATCCTTGAGCGCTTCGCGTACAAGCTCGCGCCCCCTTGCTGAATAAGTGAGCCCTGTAGGGTTCTGGAAATTCGGGATCATGTAGATCATCTTCGCGCCCTTATCGAGCGCTTCGTTCAGCTTGTCGATGTTCAAGCCTTCGTCGGTGAGCTCAACCTGATGGAAAACTGGCTGCTGCATGGCGAATGCTTGGATGGCGGCAAGATAGGTCGGCTTTTCAACGATGACGCCATCACCCTTGTCGAGCAGCGTCTTGCCAAGCAGGTCAAGGATCTGCTGAGAGCCTGTGGTGATCAGCACATCCTCTTCAGTGTAGTCGGTGCCGAAGCGGTGATTATAGCGATCGGCGATCCAGCGACGCAGCTCAGGAATGCCTGCGGTGACAGAGTATTGGAATGCGTTCGCACCTTGCTTTTCCACGACGCGCCGCATGGATTCCATGAGATCTTCCTGAGGGAAGGAGATGGGGTTGGGAAGGCCGCCCGCGAATGAAGTCACGTTCGGGTCGGAGGCTGCTTTCAAGATGCTGCGAACGAACGAAGGCGGTGTTGCCTTTATGCCGTCTGAGAGGAGAATGTCGATATCGGTAGTGTGTGTTTGCACGCTGATCACTTCCTTCGTGTTTTCCATGCACAAAGTATAGGCTTTTGCAATTTACATGCTGCGGGCAAACGGATGAGCAATGCCGAATCCCTGGTGTTCGTGCGTTTCTTCTGTGGATAGGACTGAAGCATCATGCAAGAGCATGCAAAACAATGCGTTTTCATGAGCGGTCATGTAAGATGGAGGCAAACAAGAGAAAGGAAGAACCATCATGAAGATCGCAGTACCAAGTGAGACAGACGCGAAGATGGAAAGCATGCGGAGCGGTCATTTCGGACACGCTCCGTATTTCACGATCGTCACGTTCGATGACGATATGAACGTAACTGGTGTTGAGGCGGCTAAGAATGTCGACCATGACGCAGAAGGATGCGGAGGGGTCATCGAGCACGTCATCGGCATGGATGTGGACGGCATCCTCACTGCTGGCATGGGGATGCCTCCCTTCACACGCTTCACGAATGCGGGCATCACGGTGTATTCGGATACCACGACTCCAAAAGTTGGGGATGTCATAGAGCTTTTTGCAAAGGGTCAGGTCCCTCGCATGGATCCGAGCAACGCCTGTCGTCATTAATAAAAGGCATCCAAGTAATACAAGCTTTTATCCTGCTTTATTGGCTATGAAATCATAGCGATGCCATCGAAGCAGGAGAAGGATATGCGGCTGGTGGGGATCCAGCCGCATATGATAAAGAGAGGAGTCCGAAGGATTTCTCCTGTGGAACATGAAGAAGTATATCATTAAATTATTCTTAGTCAAGAATAATTTATAAAAAGGATTTTGCTTGATTGCAAAGGCCTCTATTCAGAATGCAGGAAGAAATAGACCGCAATGCATGATAGCATATGAGAAGAAATGACCGAGACGGTGGCATTGTTCGCTTAGACGAGCTTCCTGGTTTGAAAGGAGAGCGGATGACGAAGCCGTATCCGATGCAAATGGCTGAACGTGAGCTTGATCGCGCGGAGGCTGACAAGATCCTCGAAGCAGGGGAATACTGCGTTGTTTCCACGGTTGATGCGGATGGGACGCCTTATGGCATCCCTTTGTCATATGTCATGATGGATGGGCGCATGTTCTTCCATACCGGCAAGAGAGCAGGGCACAAGATCGATGACTTCGAGCGCGACCCACGTGTGAGCATCGCAGTGGCGACAGAGGTTGAGCCATGCTATGAAGAAACCTTCTTCACAACGCGCTTCGCATCTGTTGTCGCGCAAGGTCGTATCAGCCGCGTGGAGGATTCTCTTATCTTGAGGAAGGTCTTGGTCGCTCTTTGCATGAAATACCTTCCTCAGTTCAAAGATGAGATCGGGGGCGCAATCGAGCGCGAGTTCGATATCACTGAGATTTGGGTGGTCGATTTCGACGAGGTTCGTGCGAAGGGTGGCCGACGTCTCCAGGCCGATGAGCGTGAGGGATGAATAACTTTCAGCTTATGATTGTCATATGGTAGATGAAAGCGAGGTAAGCCAAAGGCGCTGAGAGACTTATGTCTCGAAGCGACGACGCGGCGAGGCTTTCATCACTATATGACAATCCTTTGTGCATCCAATATGGATCAACAGGGCTCAACATAAGGAAGGACGTGCATGCAAAGGGAGATACACACCATCGGTCTTCCGAAGGCGCTGTTGTACTACCGCTACGGGGTGCTTTGGAAGACCTTCTTCGAAGAGCTCGGGCTGACGGTGGTCGTCAGCCCTGATACTGATAGAGCTATCGTGGAGGCAGGAGAGGCTGCTTCCATTGATGAGTGCTGCCTGGCATCGAAGGTATATTGTGGGCATGTGAGCGCCTTGATAGGCTCATGCGATGCGCTCTTCGTACCTGCGTTCGCCTCTGACGATCATCGTTGTGGGTTTTGCACGAAATATCAATCCTTGCCCGATCTGGTGCAGAACACATTCCGAGATGCGCTCGGGGGTGCTGGATGCGATGTGCTATCCATCTTTGTTGGCAACATTGCCAAGCCGAAGAAGGTGCGCGAGGCTTACCTCGAGCTTGCACGTAAGCTGGGGTCAACGCCGCATGAGGCAGTGCGAGCGTATCGTCGTGCGACTCGCGCGCAAAAAGCATTCGATGCAGCGCACGCGAAGGCCCAGGCAGAAGCGGTGGAGCTGATCGATCGATATCGCGCATTGGCACAGACAGACCCAAGCGGAGCGGAAAAGGAAAACGTTCCTGTTCCTATTCTTGTTGTGGCGCATCCTTATGTCTCGCACGATGCGTTCATCTCAGGAGATGTTCTGGGCGCTATCGAGGAGGCAGGAGGCTTTGCTCTTTTCGCTGATGAAACGGATCATGATCGCACGTATAAGCGGAGCTTCGATTTTTCGGATACATTGCCATGGGAGATCAATCGTGAGCTTGTTGGATCCATCCTTGAGCTTAAAGACAAGATCGCAGGCGTCATCATCATGAGCGCCTTCCCATGCGGCCCTGATTCTCTTTTTGCCGATGCGCTCATTCGAAGCATCGATGATCTGCCTATGCTTCGCCTTACGCTCGATGCGCAAAGCGGGAACGCTGGCGTGCAAACGCGGGTCGAAAGCTTCATGGATATCTTGGGATATCAGGCGAAAGGGGGCTATCTTCATGGCTGATACATCCATTCGCCAAGTTCTCAAGGCTAAGCACAAAGCTGAGATGCGTGGACGTTCAAGAGCGGAACGCAAAGAGAACAGGCATAAGAGCACGAAGATCGCCATCTTCCGTTACGCCTATTATGCGCCTGCGTTCAAATACCTTGTAGAGCAGGTGTTTGATTGTGAGTACCTGGAATTGCCGAAATCAACCAAGCGTACGGCCGAGATGGGCATCCAAGCTTCGACCGATGATGTATGTGCTCCATTCAAGCATATGATGGGAGACTGGATCGAAGCGCTCGAAATGGGCGCGGACATCATCGTGCAGTCGGGTGGCCCTTGTAGGCTTGGTTACTATGGAGAGATGCAAGAGAAGATACTGCGCGATATGGGATACGACTTCACGATGCTCAATTTCTCGCATGGCATCGAGCAGGGATACTTTGGGTGGGGCAAAGAGGTCATCAAGTTGGTGAACCCTGATATCGATATACCCTACGGGATCAAGCAGTTGCTGGCTGTTGGGCATATGATGTCCTCGCTGGACAAGGCGCGCGATATCTATATGGCCGAAGGAGGCTTCGAGGTAGAGCGGGGGAGCACGAAGCGCGTATGGGAGAAGATGATGGACAGCTTCTCGGTGTGCACCAACGCGAAGGAGATCGATGCGGTATTCACGCAGTTCAAGGCCGACATGCGCGGTGTTGAGCGTGTGAAGCCCGAGCGGCCTATCCGCATCGGCATCGTGGGCGAGCTCTATACGGCTATCGATGAGAACTCTAACCTTGACCTTGATGAGAAGTTGATGGGCATGGGCGTTGAGGTGCATCGTATGCTCAACTTCACCAATCGTTATACGCACTATAACGAGGAGAACATGCGTCGTGGCATTGCTGAGTATGTGACCTACGACATGGGTCCAACATCTACCATGACGCTTGCGGCGGCAAAACGATACATGGAAGATGGGTTCGATGGGATCATCCATGCAAAGAGCGCAGGATGCACGCCTGAGATCGATTGCATCCCTGCGCTCCAACGCATGAGCGAGGATCACCACATTCCCGTGCTGTATCTGACATACGACACGGAGACGAGCGACACAGGTCTCATGACGCGCCTTGAAGCGTTCTATGACATGTTGGCAATGAAGAGGACGAAGACCCGATGAGCGAAGTGTTGAATGATGCATATCTAGGAATCGACATTGGTTCCATTTCCACCAAGGGCGTGCTGATCTCGCCAAAAGGAGAGATCCTCGCTCGATCGTATCTCTGGACCGAAGGTGATCCAGTATCCGCGGTCAAGCATGTGCTGGCGGAGCTCTCTTCGCAGGCAAGGCACGATATTGCCATTCGTGGAGCAGGAACGACGGGAAGCGCTCGTCGGCTCATCGGAGCAATGATCGGCGCGTCGGTGGTGAAGAACGAGATCACAGCACATGCGGTTGGAACGACGTTCATCCACCCCGATGTGCGCACGATCCTCGAGATAGGCGGTCAGGATTCCAAGATCATCTGCCTGGATGGCGGCATTGCCACAGATTATGCCATGAATACGCTTTGCGCAGCTGGTACGGGCTCTTTCCTTTCGAGCCAAGCAGCGCGTCTTGGTGTGGAGGTGGAGGAATTCGGCGAGATCGCTCTTACCTCCAAGAAGCCTGCGAACATTGCAGCGCGTTGCACGGTGTTCGCAGAGTCAGACCTCGTGCATAAGATCCAGGTAGGGTATGCTCGCGAAGACATCATCGCAGGCCTCTGTCATGCGGTGGCGTCGAATTACATCAACAATGTGGGCAAGGGCAAGAAGATCGTAGCACCCGTAGTCTTCCAAGGCGGCGTTTCGAAGAATAGAGGCGTAGTGAGCGCATTCGAGAAGCTGCTTGGCATGGATGTGCTCGTGGATCCAGACGGGCATTTGATGGGTGCCTTCGGCGCAGCATTGCTTGCTGCCGATAAAGGGGCAGTTAAGGCTGAGGAAGGACCGTTTGCAACAGGGGTGCTGGACATGGATGCTGTGCAGTCCTTCGAATTCATCACACGGGAGATCGAGTGCGGCAAGTGCGCCAATCATTGCGAGATCATCTGCGTGTATCGCAACGGAGAGCTGATAGATTCTTGGGGTAATAAATGCGAACGCGGCGAGCTTCGACCCGCCGCGTCACGGAGATGACCTGACTCGTGAAGCGATCTAGCTGAGGAAGTCCTCAAGGATCTCCTCTTCTGCTTCTTCCTCGGTAAGTCCCAACGTCATCAGCTTCACGATCTGCTCACCAGCGATCTTGCCGATAGCTGCTTCATGTACAAGCTGGGCATCTTCGCTGGCGGCTTCGATGCCAGGGATGGCTTTCACCTTTGCGTTCCCCATGATGATGGCATCGCACTGTACGTGCCCACGGCAGGCGGTTTCACCGATCACAAGCGGATTGAATATCTGGATCGAGTCGTCTTGCGCGACCGAGCGCGAGATGACCTGGACGCTGGAATCTTCGCCCTTGAGCTCTACTTTCATGTTGGATGTTGCGGTTTGCGCATCATGCGTCATGAGCTTCTCGGTCAGCACGAGCTTGGCTCCTGCGCCTAGCTCAGCATTAGTGTCCCTGATCGTGGAGGTAACGCCGCGCAGCTGGATCATCTCCATCTCGCAGCTCGATCCCTCTTCCATGATCACGTTCGTCACAGGGTTCAAGATGCGCTCGCCCGTGCCTTCGCCTTCGCCATAGTGCTTCTCGATGTAGGAGACATGCGAGTTCTTGCCGCAGTAGAACGTATGGATGCCATCATGCTCGGCGGCAGCATGGCTGGAATTGTGGATGCCGCAGCCCGCGATGATGGTGACATCGCAGTCCTCTCCGATGTAGAACGTGTTGTATACGACATCTTTCAGGCCCGATTGGGTGACGATCACAGGGATGAAGACCGTCTCGCCTTTGGTTCCTGGTGCGATGTGGATGTCAATGCCAGGATGATCGGTCTTGGTGGCGATCTCGATGTTCGCAGAGGAATGCCGCTCTACGAGTTTCCCATCCTTGCGGATATTGAAAGCCCCTTTTGGCATGCCATGAATATTGGCGATGGCGGCAAGGAGCTCTTCGTCGATCGGCGTGATCTCAGATTGAGTGCTCATAGTATCAACCTTCTTTGCTAACAAGTAGTGGCAATGTCAGTGAGGTGAAGCTCGGTAGGCGTGGAAAGCTGGCAGCCAGGCATGCCTTTGGTCACAAACCCAAGGCGAGGCATGATCTCGGCTGGAGCGCCCGTCTCGTCGATCTGCCCATCACGAAGCACGACCACCTCATCTGCAAGCGAGATGATGCGCTCTTGATGCGAGATGATGACGATGGAGCGGCCGTTCTTCGCTTCATGGATATCTCGGAACGTTTCAGTCAGCCTATCAAAGCTCCACAGGTCGATACCTGCTTCAGGTTCGTCATAGATGGCAAGCTTTGGGTCACGCGCAAGGATGGTGGCGATCTCGATGCGCTTCATCTCACCGCCTGAAAGGCTCTTGTCCACTTCACGTGTGAGATAGGTGGCAGAGCAGAGGCCAACCTTTGTCAGATATTCGTTGCAGGCAAGCATCGGGAGCTTATGTCCTGCCGAGATATCGAGCAGCTTCTTCACCGTCATGCCCTTGAAACGAGCTGGTTGTTGGAAGCCATATCCAATCCCGAGCTGTGCGCGGTCGGTGATCGAGGCATTGGTGATGTCTTCGCCATCGAAGAATATCTTGCCTGAGGTTGGCTGTTCGATACCCATGATGAGCTTTGCAAGCGTTGATTTGCCTCCGCCATTTGGTCCTGTGATGACGATGAATCGGTCATCATCGACCGTGAGAGACAAGTTGTTGATGATGCGCTTCTTGCGCGATGGGTCCGCTTCCAGCGGTACCTCGAATACGATGTCCTTTAGTTCTAGCACGGCACTGTCCTTCATACGCTTTGGCTATAAGCCTTGGTTCTTTTACGGAGGCATGATAGCACGAGCGTTGAGGATGCGGTCACCTGAGGCCATCCTGAAAACATCTTGATTCCATAGAGCCTTTTCAAGGCTGCTCTCGGGATCTTGGGAGGGTGTCAGTGAAGAGGGGGATTGGCTTGATGGCATCAGCGCATCAGGCTGCTGTTGGGTCGAGCGGAAGAGGTCTTTGGCTGGCAGCATCAAGGCTGCGGTTGCGGGCATAGATTGCCCAGTTGAATCCCAGACAGATGACGTTGATGATGTACACGACGAGCACCCAAGATATCGTATCTGAAAGAAGCTTTGCAGCGATGCCTGCGATATACCCTAAGGTGATAAGGCTCATGAATTGCCAACTGGTTCCTACAGCCGTCCGCGCCTGATAGCTCTTGTAAGCATTGATGGGCCATGAAAGGCCGAAGCATATCAGCATGAAAGCTTCGAGGAGCTCCGCCATGAGATTGCCTTTCTCTTTATTGGGCAGTGGGCATTCGCTGTCCAACTGACCTTCAAATCCAAACCATTGGTTACAGTTTAGTCATGAGTCCTATAAAGTCTAATAATGAGTTTTGATATATTCATCACTATGAACGATGAATAGAACGAAATGCGAAGCGAAGGGATGAGGAATGGATCTTGCCCAGCTTAGGTACTTTTGCGATGTTGCTCAGACTCAGCATATGACAAAGAGCGCACAGCGCCTCAATATCGTGCAGCCTGCGCTCTCCCAGTCGATTCACAAGCTTGAAGATGAGCTCGGCGTTCAACTTTTCGAGCGGACAGGGCGCAACATCAGGATCACTTCCGAAGGGCGACTGTTCGCTGAAAGAGCTTCCCAGGCTCTTTCAGCTCTTGATGCAGCTTCAAAGGAGATACGCGTTCTGTCGGAGGGTCGGAAGGCTCTCGTCCGCGTTGGCATATCAGCGGCTACGAGCGTTGTGGTGGATGCTCTCGCGGCTTTCGCTTCCGAGCATCCAGAGGCGACCTTTGAGATAACGCGCTCGCTTGAAGAGGGGTGTGCGGATGTGAGGATAGCCATGGTGCCCTCTGAGCTTCTTGGAGATTCCATGAGGAGAAGGGGCTGTGAGGTTGCAGCAGGCGAGGAGGTGCGGTTCAGCGAGCAGATCGGGGTGGCGGTGCCTCTTGAGAGCTCCTTTGCGGAAACGATCAGCTTGAGGGAGCTTGTAGACCAGCGCTTCATCAGCCTCGCTGGTTCGCGTAGCTTCCGTGAAGCCTGTGATAGAGCTTGCGCATCTCAGGGCTTCGTTGCGCGTGTTGGATTCGATAGTGATGACCCTGCTATCGTCAAGAAGATCATCTCGCTTGGGCTTGGGGTAGGATTCTGGCCACGCATCAGTTGGGGGAGCCTTGTGGGGAGCGGAGCAAGATGGTGCACGCTCGAGGAAAAGGGTTTCGCTCGCACGTTGTCCGTGAAGCGCTGCCTGCCTGAACGAGATGCCCCCATGGCTGATGCCTTCTTTGAGTTTTTGGTGGGATACATGGATGAGCTGTGGAGAGCGGAAGGAATGATTGATCGGTCAGTTTTGAAATAACGAGAAGAGGCGCCTCCTCAAGGGAAGCGCCTCTCATGCACACTCAAGCAGTGAGTGGAGAGCAGATCGTTAAGCTTCGATCTTCTTCTCGCCTTTCGGTTTCAGGGACTTGATAAGCACGGCACAGATGCCACCAACGATAGCGATGGGGACGCAGAATGCTAAGGAAGCCATGTTCCAGCCCAGAGAAACAGCTAAGCTGCCAAACGCCGCAGAGCCGATGCAACCACCGAGGTTCTGGAAGAAGGCAACGATGGCCATGCCAAGGCCGACCTTCGAAGGATCCTTCGCATAGAGCGGCACGCTCGAGAAGACGCCAGTCGAGCAGCATGCTGAGCAGAAGCTCATGGCAATGACGAAGACCCAAACGAGTGGCATGCTGTCACCGAATGCGAAGGTGAGCAGGATGGCGGCACCGAACATGCCGAAGACGATGAAGCCTTTATGGATGTTGAACTTATCAGCCACGATGCCCGAGATGGGGCCAAGTGCAAGGACAAGGATGTTCGTGATGCTCGAGATCGTGCCTGAGAGCTGGGTGTCCAGGCTGTGGACATCAGCGAGATATGACGGATAGAAGCCGCCGATGGCACCAGCGTTGAACACATTCCAACAACCGAATGCCAAGGCGATCATCACGATGCTGAAGAAGTCAGGCTTCAGCATCATTGGAGCAGTGCCAGCCTCAGCGCTCTCCTGTGGTGCACCTTCTTGTGGAGGCGTGGCATAGACAGCCAGCACGAAGACGAGAGCGACAGCAGCAAGGATAGCAGAGAGCCACCAGTTCGCGCGCCAGGTGCCACCAAGGGCATAGACCATAGGCGTCACGTTCATGGCCAGCACAACGCCGGCTGGGAACCAGACGCTCCAGATGCCCATTGCGAGACCTTGCTTGCGAGCGGGGATGATCGATGCGACGGCCGCCGGTCCCACGACCGAGATCAGACCCATGCCGATGCCCTCGATGAAGCGCGTGACCAGCATCATGGTCGCATTCGTTGCCAGCGCACCACCTGCAGCACCGACGATCAAGCTGATCGCGGTGATGACGAGGCTCTTCTTAGCGCCAAGTTTCGCGAAGATGCCACCTGCTGGGAATGCGAGGACAGCACCGATGAGCGTGAACATCGACATGACCCAGCCAATGTTCGATTCGGTGAAGCCGAGCTCGGTGGTGAATTCGGTCGTGAACATAGTGGGAGCTTTGAACATTCCGAACGACGTCAGAATTCCCAGGAAGAATACGGAACAGAAGATCATCCATCTTCTACTCATGGGGAATTGCGTATCAGTTGTAGACATATCTACCCCTTAATTTCATAAGGTTTACAGACCTGGGGTAGGTAACGGATGTTGCATTGACATGTGGCGAATGCTCAATGCTCTTTTATTGTGACTTGGCAATTCCCATAGTAGTAGATAAGGACTTGAAGAAACATCGCGTGCAAAACCTGAGATAGCTCTTCCTAAGGTTCATTCACGATCTCAATCGTCGTACCTGAAGGTTGATTTTCTCGGTTGCGCTCCTCCTCGGCGTCAAGGATATCAAGCAAGTCTTGGAGCGAGTGAACATCCATCTTCTTATATATGTTGTAGATGTGTGTCTTCACGGTATGGTTCGAGATGACAAGGGCCTTCTGTATGAACTCGGCATTGCGTCCACGCGAAAGGAGCTCGAAAACCTCGATCTCACGCGGGGTCAGCGCATATCGGACGCTGAGCACATGGATCACATCTTCGGCATCGATGACCTCCGCGGCTTCCGCTTCGATCTCTTCTGCAACAGGGTGCTTTGGCTTGTAGTATGCGGCTTCCCAAGGAGGGCGGTCTGTGGTCAGAAAGACTGTGATGGCGAAGAGCGCGAACACGCTCAGACATGAAATGGCAAAGGGAAGGATATGCGTATCTCCAAATTGCGCCCAAAGTGCCTGGCCTGCGATGATGCCGACCGCGAACATGGAGTACTCGAAAGCCTGGTTCTTTCCGAAGGCGATCGTGGCATTGAGGTTGAACGTACGGCAAAGATCGATGATGAAGATGAGCGTAAGGATGAAGTAGAAAATGAAGCCCGTCATGATGAGGAATGCGGCAAGCTGTGCGAGGATGGGCTCGTAGAACGACAGGAGCATGATGCCTGCAACATACATCATAAGAGAGACGCTGATGACCATGCCGAGATTAGGCAAAGCGCGCGCTCGTGCATAGATGACAAGAAGAACGATGCCAGCAAGGCCCGCTCCTAAGATCGTGATGGGGTCAGCAGCTGGCATCAAGGTGCGCTCTGGTGAGCTGCATCCTTGCACTGCTCCGAAGAAGAGCGACATGGTCATCAGCTGCGCTGTGGTCTTCCAGTACGGCTTTCGAGCAGAATCCCAGTCGGGAATGCCTGAGCCAAGGCCGAGCGGATCATTCTTCCTGAGCGGAATATCCCGCGTTGTGCAAACAAGAAGGGTTCCAGAAGCGAGGGGTAGCGCGATCAAGACGATAGCAGAGACTTCGACGGTCAGGTGATAAGTGAAGAAGCAGATGAGCGATGCAAGCACAGCGGATAGGCCGAGGTTCTTGCCAGAATAGTTCTCTGCGGTCTCGGTATAGAAGCGAAGCCAGAACAGCATGAGGATAGCTTCAGAGGCTCCGATCAAAACGACTGCGAGCACCGACCAAATGACCCCGAGCGCAGAGCCCGCGACAAGGGCGATGCTGCCAACGGTACCTACGCCCATTGCGGAGAAGGAGAGGGTATGCGAGGGAATGCTGTCACGCTGGGGCAGATTGGACATAAGGTATCCGAAAAGACCGAAGAAGATGCAGAGCGACAGATTCAAGACGATCTGCCTGATAAGGGCGAATTCGCTTGGGAAGACATCAGCGGTCGTTGGGAACGAGAAATACAGGATGAGAAAGTGCCATCCGAGCAGCACACCGAACCCAGCCAATCCGATCGTTGGGCTAAAGTGTCGCGGCGATCTTTCTTGTTCCATGGTCGTCGCTTCGTGCATCCTCATCTCTCCCCTCGTGCTGGCTTGCGCTGCCCTCATCGGCGAAGGCCTACACATAATCCCAGTTCAACGCTTTGACCATTACTCGCCTCATACTCTCAACCATAGACCTGATAGGAAGGTTGAGATTCCCCTCGAAGCGAAAATCAGTCACCACATGCGATTGTCAGAGCCTTTACAACATATTACTGTCGAATCAAGCTTCGACTTGGCAAGAAGTGGATTGTACGTGGGGTTAATAACGGAATGTACTTCAAGAGAGGGAGGATTGCAAGTCTTTGTGGCGTGATTGTATGAGGGAACTAGTACGTAAGAGAAGGAGTCAGGATGTCAAACGATGTGAAGACAGTATATAAGTCACTTGGCTTGTGCGGCTTCGGACTCGGTTCGAATTCGGCGGCTGTCGACGTTAAGGATGGAAAGATCCTTCGTATCCGTCCTATGCACTATGATGACGCTTATGACATCAAGGATATGCGCCCTTGGCGCATCGAGGTGAACGGGGCTGTGCTCGAGCCCAAGGACAAGACGATGCCCACCCCGTTGCAGTACGCTTACAAGAAGCGCGTGTATTCGAAGAATCGCGTTCCTTATCCGCTGATCCGCGTGGACTGGGATCCGAATGGCGAACGCCACCCAGAGACGCGTGGTATCTCGAAGTACCGCCGCATCTCTTGGGATGAGGCAACAGATATCATCGCCTCCGAGCTTAAGCGCATTCATAAGGAATATGGCCCCCTGGCTGTGCTTGCACAGGTTGATGGTCATGGTGAGTCCAAGATCATCCATGCTGCTCATGGGTGCCCTGGCAAGCTTCTTGACCTCATGGGTGGCTATACGCTTCAGGCTCGCCAGCCTGACAGCTGGGAAGGCTGGACATGGGGTGCTAAGCACATCTGGGGCATGGATCCTGTTGGCAAGCAGGGTCATGTGCAGAATCTCTTCCAGGATATCGCCGAGAACGGGGACGCGGTTCTCTATTGGGGCGCTGACCCTGAGACCACTCCGTGGGGCTGGGGCGGCATGCAGCCAGGACGTCTTGTTCGTTGGCTTCATGATGTCGGCCTGAAGTCCATCTTCATCTCACCTGACCTCAACTACACGGGCGCTGCCCATGAGGGCAAGTGGATCCCCATCCTGCCGAACACCGATGCGGCCCTGCATTGCGCTCTGGCTTATGTGTGGATCAAGGAAGATACCTACGACAAGGACTATATCGCCACGCACTCCGTTGGCTTCGACGATTTCAAGGATTACATCCTTGGTGTCGAGGACGGCGTGCCGAAGACACCGAAGTGGGCAGCTCCCATCACGGGCATCCCTGAGCGCCAGATCAAGGCTCTTGCTCGCTACTGGGCAACGCATTCTGTTTCGATCGCACACTGTGCTGGTGGTGGCCTGATCCGTGCTGCGTATTCAAGCGAGCCTGCTCGCTTGGAGGTTGCACTGCTTGCTATGCAAGGGCTTGGCAAGCCAGGCGCTGGCCAGATCAACTTCATGGACTGGGGCCTGTTCGGAATCGATGAGATCTACCCACTGCCTCGTTCAGCATGTCAGCCCGATCTTTCCTCTATCTACAACGGTTGGGCCATGCTCACCTATCCAGTGAACTTCATCCCGAAGACCCTCATCCCTGAGGCCATCATGAACCCGCCTGTGAAATGGCGTGGCGGTCACGTCATCGCTGGCCTTCCAGCTGAAGACCAGGTTGTTGAGTGGGACTTCCCGCATGAAGGCGACTATGAGCTTCACATGATCTGGACCGACAGCCCCTGCTGGCAGACATGCTGGAATGGTGGCTTCGAGATGCAGCGCGCTCTGCAGCATCCCAACCTTGAGTTCATCCTTGCCCAGCATCCATGGCTTGAGAATGACTGCCTGTTCGCCGACATCATCCTGCCGACGACCACCAAGCTTGAAGTTCGCGATATCTCTGCTGACCTCTTCAGCGGCCAATACAACATGCTCATCCATGAGGAGCAGGCTATCCCTCATGTGGGCGAGTCCCTCTCTGACTTCGAAGCCGTTGGCGAAGTTGCCAAGAAGCTCGGCTTGTATGAAGCATACGTCGGAGGTACCGAGGACGAGCTCATCAGGAAGGGCTTCGACAACTCTGGCGTTCAGGACATGGTCTCTTATGAGGAGTTCATGGAGAAGGGATACTATGTCGTCCCGACTGCAGAGGATTGGGAGAACGATCCTCGTGGCATGCGCCCGTTCTATGATGATCCCGAGGGCAACCCACTGATCACTCCAACAGGGCTCATCGAATTCAAGTCCACCTTGCTCGATCAGTTCTTCCCCGATGACGAGGAGCGCCCGCCCGTACCGCACTTCGTGCCTTATGGCGAATCCCACTCCGAGAGCTTGCTGCATCCGCGTGCTCAAGAGTACCCGTTCCTGCTCATCACGAATCATCCGCGTTGGCGCGTTCATGCTCAGAACGACGACAACACCTGGTGTCGCGAGATCGAGACCTGCAAAGTTCAAGGCCCTGATGGCTACATGTATGAGCCTATTTGGGTCAACCCGAAGGATGCTGTCGTGCTTGGCGTTGAGGACGGCGACATCGTGAAGATGTACAACGAACGTGGCGCGGTCCTTGGTGGCGTGCGTCTCTCTGAGCGTGTCATCCCGCATGCGATCTACCAGGATCATGGTGTTCGTGTTGACAACATCGTCCTTGGCGAATTCGATCGCGCTGGCGCGAACAATTTGATCTGTCCGTCGAACACCACCTCTAAGAATGCTCCTGGTGAGGTCACCAACAGCTTCCTCGTGAATCTCGAGAAGGTGGATGTGTTCGAGCTTGCTAAGCAGTATCCTGAGGCATTCGATCATGCCTATGAGGCCGAAACTGGTCAGATCGCTCTCGACAAGATCGTGGAAGGGGCATAGGAGATATGAAGACCTTTATTGTTGATCTCGATCGCTGCATCGGTTGCCATAACTGCCAGCTCGTGTGCAAGGACGAGCATTGTGATAACGACTGGATGCCCTATGCGGCGCCTCAGCCTGATACCGGTCAGTTCTGGATGAAGGTAGAGGAAGAAGAGCGTGGCCAGACCCCTAAGGTTCGCGTTGCCTACACGCCGATCTTCTGCCAGCATTGCGAGGACGCTCCTTGCATGAAGGCTGCAAAGGATGGTGCTGTCTATCGTCGTGACGATGGCTTGGTCGTTATCGATCCCGTCAAGGCAAAGGGCCAGACAGCGATCAAGGATGCGTGCCCGTATGGTGTGGTCTATTGGAACGAAGAGCTTTCCATTCCTCAGAAGTGCACAGGTTGCGCTCATCTTCTCGATGATGGCTGGACCATACCGCGCTGCGTTGATGCATGCGCTCATGATGCTCTTATCTTCGGCGAAGAAGAGGATCTCAAGGACATGCTTGCGAAGGCGGAAGATCTCAAGCCGAATCTTGACACCAAGCCACGCGTGCATTATCTGAACATCCCTAAGCGCTTCCTCGCTGGTGAGGTTGCAGACCTTGAGGACGAAGAGGTTCTGATCGGGGCAGAGGTTACCATCACCGATCTTGCGAGTGGTAAGACCTACACTCAGAAGACGGACGAATTCGGTGATTTCTGGTTCTGGCAGATCGAGCCATCTGACTACTCGATCGATGTGACCTACGACGGATACATGCCGCGTCATGTCGTTGATTTCATCTCGACGAAGGATAAGGATCTCAACGCGGGCACGATTGCCATGTACAAGGCGTAAGATTAAAACGGATCCCCTTGATCCACGGATGCGATCCCTTCCCCCGAGGGGTCGCATCCACTCTTCAAGAGCGAAGGAGGGATGACTATGAAGATAGCTCCCCATCATATTGGTGCTTATTGCAACAACATCGACGAATCAATTGGCTTCTACACCGATGTGCTTGGATTCAGGCATCTGTTCTCGACCGAGACCATGGAAGGCGACAAGCCTCTTAAGATGGCTTGGGTCAAGAGCGATGACGGTGTGATCATCGAGCTTCTTGAGCAGGAGGACAAATCCACCATCGAGGCAGCGCAGAAGTGCCTCAACCACTTCGCAGTCCGCGTCCAGGATATGGATGAGATCGTCTCGCGGCTCAACGAGAAGGGCATTGCCATAGAGGCAGGACCCTTCGATGCTCTCTGTCCGTTCGACCGACCCCTCGGCGCGGCTGACGATGATGTGTTCACGGTATACGGAGACGGTGGTGCCAAGCTGAAGATCATGTTCTTCCGTGGCCCTGGTGGTGAGCGCATCGAAGCCGTACAGGACAACATTGGAGCGCTTTGATCTGCTCCGACTCTTTCAAGCACGAAAGAATGGCTCCTTCGGGAGCCTTTCTTTTAGCTCTGTTAACCCAGAATGGATATATGAAAGGTTGTCATATAGTGGTGAAAGGCTCGCCGCGTCATCGCTTCGAGACATAAGTCTCTCAGCTCCTTTGGCTTACCTCGCTTTCATCCACCACATGACAACCATAAACAGCAAGTTCTCCAACTTCGATTAACAGAGCTTCCTTTTTAGCAGCCTTCTTCCAGCTTGGAGAAATCTTTGAGTGCGTTTCGCTCCTCCATGCTCTTTGCTACAAGCTCTTCATAACCGCGTAGGGCAGCGAACGGCTTGAACTGCTTCGCGCGGTCAGGGTGTGGCTTGCCGAGGATATACCGCTCGGGATGAGCATTTTCCTTCGCCTGGCCGATCAGATACTCATAGGCTTCGTTCTTGCTGTACGGTTCTGGCTCATTCATGGTGTCCTCCTACCAGATGCGCTCTCTCACGTCCGCGCGCTTTATCCTTAAGGGACGTCCCTTTCATGACAGATCCTTTGCCGAAGCGATGCTTGATGGCAAGGAGCGCTTCCTGTCGACGACGCTCAGTTCTGCTGGCTTGGGCATCTGAGAAGAGATCGGCGGTCACTTGATCTTCAGGCAAGAGTTCGCCAAATGCCAAATTCACACGGCGGATCGGCTGGGTGGGATCGACGATCTCGCAATAGAGGTCATCAAGGAAGGGTAGGAGCTTCTCGAAGGAGTTAGTGTAGGAGGCGAGCTTTCGGCTTGCGCTCGCGTGTCCTGTTCCTTCGGAGTCCTTCTTATAGCCCACGTAGAGATGCACGTGATCGGTGACAACCCGCCGATCTATCAATTCCAACACGGTCTCATCCACCATTTCGCGCAGAACCATGCGCCCTTCCTCAAAGGAATAATCGCAGGGGAGCACTTGGCCATTGCCGAAAGAGGTTGCTTTGGGTTCGTATGCGTGGATATCTGCAATAGTGCAGGGCTCCAGTCCCCAGGAATGATCGATGAGATATTCAGCATTGGCACCGAATTCTCGATAGAGCATGTCGATGTTCGCTCGGGCTACGCCGCCCATATCGTAGATGCCATGACTCTCAAGCCTTCGTGCGATGCCCCTGCCGATTTGCCAGATGTCGGTTATGGGGCGATGGGGCCAGATGAGCTCACGGAAGCTCTCCTCATCGAGGATCCCGATGTTGTCATCTACATGCTTTGCGGTGATATCAAGAGCTACCTTCGCTAAGAAGAGATTAGGGCCGATGCCAGCGGTGGCAGTGATCCCTGTTTCCTGGAAGACGGCATCCATCAGCATGGCGACGAGCTCTTTGGGAGTCTTGCGATAAAGGTGGATATAAGGCGTGAGGTCGATGAAGCATTCATCGATAGAGTAGACATGAAGGTCCTCTGAGCTGACGAAATCAAGGTAGAGCCCGACGATCTGAGCCGAGACCTCCATATATCGGCTCATGCGTGGCTTTGCTGTGATGAAGGAGATGCCTTTCGGGACTTCGAACAATCGGCAACGACCTGGGACGCCGAGCTTCTTCAGGGCGGGGGAGACAGCAAGGCAGATGGTCTTCTCGGTGCGGTCAGGATCGGCCACGACCAAGTTCGTCTTGTAGGGATCAAGACCTCGGTCGGTGCACTCGACGCTGGCATAGAAGCTCTTGAGGTCGATGCAGCAGTATGTTCGCTCCTCGGTGGTCATGAGGAGATGATATCACAGATACGAACATATGTATGATATTCAAGATCAGCATGCTCTCGAAAGGAGGAGGAAGGGTCACCGCACGGAAAAGGGCCACTGAAACGTGACCCTTTTCCTCATGTTACATTCGATCTGCTTGAGGCTCTTAGGGGCGCCTCTCGGGAGAGACTCGCTCAATGTGCCTCTTTTCGCATCAAGCAGCTGCCTTCGCGATCTTCTTCATCGCCCAAAGGATGATGAATGCAGCGACGATGGCAACACCAATGGGCAGGAGAGCCGAAAGCCATTCTGCGCCTGCTGGCAGGTAAGGCGTGCTCAGCGCAAAGGTGGTATCCCAGTCGAGGTAACGTCCTGTAGAGATGGGATAAGGGCCAGTGACGAGATCGGTCCCCGAAAGCGTGAGATAGAGCGATGGCGCATTATAGGCAGGATAGAGCAGCATGAGGCGATGGGCGAAGATGCCGACCACAACAAGGATGGCTGCTGTAATGCACGGGGTGAACTCGCCTTTACGTCCGATGCTGAACAGGATGACCATGGCAGCAGCAGGCAAGATGAGCTCGCTTGCATACAAGAGGCCGTTCTCTCCAATGATCGAAAGGACGCCAGCAGATTCAGGGGTGTTCTCTAAAGCGAGCATGCCGAGATCGACAAGAGCCAATGCAAGATGAATGGCAATGACAATGGCGCAGACGCGCCCGAGCCACGCGATGGAAGCAGAAGGCTGCTTGGTCACGCATGCGATGAGCAGCATGAGCGCGCTTCCGCTGACGAAGGCGACAGCAAGGAAATCGATAGGCATGATGGGGGTAGCCCACCAGCTATGAGCCGTCTGAGTGGAGAAGAGAAGCCCCTCCACCACTTGAAGAACAACGGCTGCAACACCAGCCAAGAGGACCCATGTTTTGGTGGACGCAGCATCGCGAGCCATCATTACGAGTTGGATGATGGAGAGGACGATGAAGATGCTGATAGCGATCATATCCCACGCGAGAGGCGAACGCAGGTTCAGGCCGATGATCATAGCAAGGATGTTGCGGAGAGCACCAAGGTCGGCAAGAATGGCAACGCCAGCTCCTCCCACGCAAGCAAGCCCGCAGGCTGCGCCGATTCGGGCGATGGGCCGCAGATCCTCGCGTCCTGTCAGGTAGATGAGGCTGGCGATCAGCTGAGAGCCAGCGCCAAAGCCTACCATGAACGCGAACATGGCTATCATGAGGCCCCAAAGGAAGATATCGGTCATGCCTGAGCCTGCTAAAAGACCGCCGCTCAGTTGCAATCCCCATCCAATGAGGCCAAGGATGAGCAAGGCGATGCCGATGAAGCCCACGATGCGTGTTGCCTTAGTCATTTTGGGCCTCCTTTCCCTCAGCAGAAGGGTCTATGGGATTCACCTGATCGACATCATGCGAGGCGAGGTAGTAGACATTGGGCTCCGTCTGATAGCGATCCCCGAGAGTGAAGGGGTTCTTATCCTCAAGATACTTTCTGATGGGGGAGTCAGGGTCATCCATATCGCCGAAGATGCGCGCATTGCCAGGGCAGGCAGTGCAACAGGCAGGATCGAGGCCCTGAGCGGTGTTCTGGGCACAGAACGTGCACTTTTCCATAACCCCTTCAGGGCGATTGGGCGTATAGACGAGGTGCTCTCCATCGCGATAGTCCTTCGGATATCCATATTCATAGGTGCTGTCATCAAGGCCGACCATCTTGGCAGGTTTGCCCCAATTGAATTGGCGTACCCCGTAGGGACAGGCGCTTGCGCACATGCGGCATCCGATGCAGCGATCGTAATCGATCAATACGGTGCCTGTGGCTTCGTCTTTGTAGGTAGCTTGGGTTGGGCAGGCCACTTCGCAAGGAGCGTTGGTGCAGTGCTGGCAGCTGATCGGGACGAACTCCATCCGAAGCTGATCGCCGACTTCAACAGCAACGTCATACTCTGGTGTTCCACTTGTGAAAACGCGGTTCCACCAGATGCCTTGGGGTTGGGCATTATAGTCTTTGCAGATCACCGCGCAGGTGCGACATCCGATACAGCGGCTCAGATCGATTGCCATCGCATACCTCATGATCAGGCCTCCTTCCCATACTCGATCGGGTCTACGTTTCCGCTCCCGTTGCCAAGGACGCTCTTGCCAGTCTCATTGACGATTTGCGGAACGCCGTTATGGCTGAGGCGAACGTTGCAGGCAGTTTCGTTCCAAGCCATGT
This sequence comes from uncultured Eggerthellaceae bacterium, assembly GCA_910588985.1. Lineage (GTDB taxonomy): Bacteria > Actinomycetota > Coriobacteriia > Coriobacteriales > Eggerthellaceae > MGBC163016. The sequence continues at coordinate 36,565 of CAJURO010000007.1, forward strand.
TGGGAGCCCAGACGCTCACGATGTAATAGGCCTCGTTGGTTGGGTTGATCCAAGGCCAGATCAACGAGTTGTAGCTTGAGCCGTTGTCATAAGCTGACCACCAACCTTGGTCGAAGATGCACTGGGTTGGATAGACGCCAGGGTCTTCGATGAGCTGTCCCTGCACGCTTCCGCGGCTGTTGTACACTTCTACCCAGTCCCCCGTCTTCAGCCCTCGCTCGCCTGCCGTCTTGGGGTTCAGCCAAACTTTAGGGGTGTTGTCCTGCAGCTCCAGCATGAAGGGATTGTTCACGTAGGTCGCATGGACGCGGAAAGCGCTATTGCGCGTGGTATATCCCAGAGGGTAGAGCTCCCGTGCCTTCGGGTCATCCTTGTATTCAGTGTCCTCGAAAGGCGGTTTATAGCAGGGCAGTTGCTCGCCGAGGTCGAGGAAGATATCCTCGTCTCGGTAGAATTCGATGCGACCAGAGCGCACGAACTTAGCCGTTGCATCAAGAGGGTTCGGTCGAGAGACTGTCGGGAATGGCGTGCGCTCGTGGATCTGCTCCCAGAACGGGATGCGCTTCTCTCCAGGATTCGCATGAGCAAGCTTGCCAGGACCTTGGCGAAGCTCTTGCGCGGTGAGATGATCGATGGTCGGTCCGCCTTTTTCAAGGAGAAGCGTCAATATCTCGTCTGCGCGTTTCTCAGAATCCTCGGAGGCGAACCGCGGCCAAAGATCGGCCTTGGAAGGGTCGATGCGGTTGGCAAGTTCGGTAAGGACCCAGATCTCTTCTTGGGCTTCGCCCGGAGGATCGACAATGCGCTGTTGGAGCTGCACATAGGGATGGAGCGGCGTGGTGGTCAGCTCGGTCTTCTCGTACCAGCTGGCACACGGAAACGCCACGGTAGACTCTGCCACGGTGAGCGTCTTTTGGAAATCCATGCTGACAAGGCACTCGATCTGTCCAGAAGCCAGAGCATCGCGCAGCCAATTCGCCACGTTGTGCTGCTCGAGCGGATTGCCCCAGCCGACCACGATAGCTTTGAACCCGTCTTTCGGATACTTCGCCTTCATGAGTGGGGTAGGTCCGTTGACCCAGTAATGGAAAGGACAGGAGTTCTTGATGGCGCCTTCGGGGACCATCCAGCTGGCGGTGTTGAATCGTGTTTTGTACTGGCCCACATAGGTTGATATGCCGCCGCCGAGCTGTCCGATATTACCTGTCAGGCAAGCAATAAGAGCACAAGCGCGTCCTTTGAGGTCCCCGTGGTACCACTGCTGCGTGCCTCCGCCGAAGATGATATGCATCGGCTTGGTCTCAGCGGCCTCATGAGCGATGCGTTCGATCACGGCTGCGTCTATCCCGCAGATCTCGGAGACTGCTTCAGGTGTGTAGTCTGCGAGACGCTCTATCAAGAGCTGGAAGCCAGGTTTCGCTTCGATGGTGGTGCCATCTTTCAGGGGAACCTGATAGGTGCCTGTGAGGGCATAGGTGTTATCAGGCAATTCAAGAGGAGTGGTGGCAGCCAGGGTCCCGCTCGCCTCATCAAAGGCAACGAAGCTTGCGCGATAGTCGGGAACGTTCGGTACGGCTGAGAGCCCTTGAACGTCATCGGCGAGCACACGCTTTCCCGTGGTGGTGTTTATCAGTAAAGGAGAGTCCGTATAGGTTCGCATGAAATGCGCATCGTAGAGCTCCTCATCGATGATGGTCTTTGCCATCGCCAAGGCGAAAGCACCATCAGAGTCGGGCGCGATGCGAACCCATTCATCAGCTTTCTCAGCAGAGGCGGAATAGTTGGGATCGAAGTATATGACGCGTCCACCAGCTTCTTGAGAATAGCTAAGGAAATGAGCATCGGGCATGCGGGTGACCGAGATATTCGATCCGAAGATGAGCGTGAGCTTGGAGTCCTCCCAGCAATAGGATTCAAGCTCTTCGCTCTGACACCCGAACGTCTCAGGCCAGAACATGGGAAGGTCTCCGTTGAGCTCGTATCCGCCTATGATCGACCAGCCAAAGGTGTTGGCGATGCGTACTAGCGCACCTTTCTGGATATGGCCAGTTCCCTGGACTTGATAGATGACACCGATCGATTCGGGACCATATTTCTCCATGATGGCAGAAAGCTTATCGGCAGCAGCATCCAAGGCGGTATCCCAATCAGTGGGCACTTGCTCACCTTCTTCGCTGCGAATGAGCGGCTTGGTCAGGCGGTCGGGACCATGCAGGAGCGTATTGATGGAGAGCCCTTTGAGGCAGCCGCGTGGGTTGTAGTGCTCATAGGGATAATCAGCAGCTTGACGGATCATGCGAACTTGCCCATCTTGCACCCACGCTTCCATGCCGCACGCGCCTGTGCAATTTGGCGAGCATGTCGTGCGGACCCAGCTTCCTCCGAGTGGCTCGGCCTCTGTGAGCGCCTCTGCTGCTTTTGTGCTTGTCGCAGCATTCAATCCTACAGCAGTAGCACCTAAGGTTGCGCCGCTTGCCGCAATGAACGCTCGGCGGCTGATAGAGGTTGAATCAGTGTGCAAGCGATCCATGTGCTCCCCCTTTTCTCGTCTTGTCCACACAGCTTTGCGGCTCTTCGGGACCCGTGGTCGCGGGCTCCTCTTTTTGTCTCGAAGACCCTAAGCTTGTGCCAGTGCGCACCAGATGCGCATTCTCTGGAAGTACTGTAAGACAAGGGTGGGGGAGGCTCTTCTCATGCGAAGGCGGCGAAACCATCGTGAAGAGAAAATGTAAGGGAATAGACAGAAAAGGGGTTCTCTGCGTCAGACATCTTTATCACTTGGGGAGTTCACGGGTTCGCTTGAGGAGCTCACAGATGCAATTTGCTGAGGTTGCTCTTCTGGCTTACTTTGGTGGTCTTCGCTTGATGCGCCTTCAGGGTCCTCATGCTTCTTGGAACTGCTCTTGATGTCGCGCTCGATCTTGCGGTAATTGGCATTTTGGAATTCCGCAACGAAGCCAGCTGAGAATATGCCTCCTGGAATAGCAACGAGGGCAACGGAGAGGAACATGATGATCGACCCAACGATGCGCCCTGCTGGCGTGATGGGCACCAGGTCTCCATAGCCTGTAGCGGTAATGGTCGTGACTGCCCAATACACGCCCGAAAGAAGGCTGTCGAACTTATCAGGTTGCGCGGGGTTTTCGAGCTCATACATGACGACGCTGGCAACGACGATGAGCAACGCAAGCACGAGGAATGACGCAACGATCTCATGCCGCCTCTTCTCGAGCACGCGCCCGATGGTGCGAAGGCCGCGCATGTAGCGTGATATCTTGACGATGCGAACAAGCCTGATCACATTGATGAGCGTGCGCATCGCTGGCGTCATAGGCATGAACCACGCTATGACATTGGGTGCAAAGGAAAGCAGGTCGATGATGCCAAGCGGCGAGAAGATGTACTTGAGTCGAGCGCGGGCGCGCGTGCAATTGCCGAATGCGAGGTCAGCTATCCAAACGCGCGCGACGTATTCCATAAAGAAGCAGACCGTTGAGAAGGTGTAGAAGACAGTGATCACATTGGCTGCGATAGGATCGAGGCCAGGCTGGGAAGAGATGAACACGACGATAGCATTCGCAACGATCAGAACGAAGAGGAATCGACCGATGAAGCGTGCGAAAGGATTCGCTTTCTTGGGATCTTCAAGCGCATAGAAGGTCTGCCGCTTGAGCTCGGATGAGGAAGCAAGCTCAAGGTGAAGCGTCCGTCTTTCGGTATGGCGGCTCGTTCTCTGTTTCATTCTATTCGCTGCCATCGTTGGTTGCTCCAAGGGTGAACGTCATGTATATGGGATTGTGGTCAGAATAGGCGAAATCAAGATCGAGCGTGCGTTGCTCTTTGCAGGTGATGTTATTCGAATAGATGAACGCGTCCATCACCCACCGATCATTCGTGCCATCATAGGGGCGTCCTGCATCGCGGCAGGTGGCAGCAGAGTCGAACGTACCGTTGTCGATCTCGGCACGGGTTGCGATGGTGAACCCGTCGGGAACGCTTTGGAAATCAAAGGGCTTGGCCCAACTTGCTTCTGTGTTCGTCGTATTGCCAAAGACCTCGTTGGAGATGCCGATCATGTCATGGTTGAAATCGCCGCCTGCGATCACGTAATTGCCAGCAGCGAACTCAGCACGCATATCTTCGAAGAGCATCTCGCGCTGACCTTGCATGATGTTCTCATCTGCTCCATAGGCTGAGAGATGCACGTTGAAGATGACGAGCTCCGACCCATCGGCAATGGGAATGCGGCTTATGGCATAGCATCGATCAAGGTCAAGGAACTTGCTGAATCCTTCTGATATGGGAAGGCTCCGTCGGAGAGTCTCGTCGACCTGGAACCGCGAGAGCGTCGCAAGGCCTGCACGATTCGCGCCGTGGGGCGCATAAAGCGGCCAAGCAAGATAGGGTGAGTCGTAATTCTGGATGAACATCGATGCAAAAGCGGGGAAATCCTCTCGAAGGAGCTCGTATTCGTCAACGAAGCAGCTGCGCGTGCCCGCAACATCGACTTCTTGAAAGAGGATGAAGGCAGGGTCAAGCGCAGCGATAGCCTCTGCTGTGCCGTTGATGTTCTTCGTAACATATTCGGCGTTTGGGGCGACCGATCCTGCACCTCCGTCCATGAAGAAGTCGAAATCAGGACCATATGCTCCGAATCCCACATTCGAAGCGACGATGGTGAGCTCAGTGGAAGCAGGAACTTCCGATGCGCTTTCATCGGTGACAAGCTCAAGAAGAGGGAGTGCATTTCCGTCGAGAGGAGGCTCCTCGCTCAAAACGATGCGATCATCAAGGCGATAATAGCTTGACATCACGTAGGCTACGTAGACGACCAAGGCTATCGCGATCGCTCCGATCGCACAGCTGATCCCGATCAAGGTCTTCTTTGCGGCGCTCCTCTTCTTCATGGGTCTCTTCGCTCCTTATCGGGCTTGCTTCTGTGAGGGAAGCGTGCGCATGACGGCTGTATGCCATCCTGTGAGGAGCTTCTTGCGCCATTCGGCGGTGCTGGAGGGATTGAAGACTTCCTCGCATCGTGGCTGGCTGCGAAGCGCATCGAGATCCTTCCAAAAGCCAGTTGTGAGGCCAGCAAGATACGCTACTCCGAGCGCTGTTGCTTCGGCATCACAAGGCCGATGGATGGGAATATCGAGTATGTCAGATTGGAACTGCATGAGAAAATCGTTCTCTGAGGCACCTCCATCGACGTTGAGCGTGCGCAGTCGCATATCGGCATCCTCTTCCATGGCGCCCAGGAGGTCGCATGTTTGATAGGCGAGAGATTCCAATGCCGCGCGAACGATATGCGCTCGTGAGGCTCCGCGCGTGAGCCCATGGATCGCACCGCGCGCTTCGGCATCCCACCAAGGGGCACCCATGCCCGTGAAAGCAGGAACGATATAGACGCCCTCGGTATCAGGCACGCTCTGCGCTATGGCGTTCGAGTCTGCAACCTCCTCGAGGATCCCGAGCTCATCGCGAAGCCACTGCATAAGAGCACCTGCCATGAACACGCTTCCCTCGAGCGCGTAGCGCACACCCTGCGTCTCAGGCGCGCTGGCAGCTATCGTGGTGATGAGCCCGTGCCTGCTCTGGCACGCTTCACTTCCCGTGTTCATGAGCAAGAAGCATCCCGTGCCGTACGTGTTCTTCGCATCTCCTGATTCCCAGCAACGTTGCCCGAAGAGGGCTGCTTGCTGGTCTCCTGCAACGCCGCAGATCGGAATTCCCTGCACAACACCAGGATTTGCTGTATGGCCAAAGCATGATGCAGATGGTTTGACCTCGGGCATCATGGAGAGAGGGATGTTGAACAGATCGAGCAGCCAAGGATCCCATTCGCAGGTATGGATGTTATAGAGCATGGTGCGACTTGCATTGGTCATATCCGTCGCATGGACAGCACCATAGGTGAGCTTCCAGATAAGCCAGCTGTCAACAGTGCCGAATGCGAGCTCGCCCGCTTCGGCTCTCTTGCGTGCTCCTGGTACGGCATCAAGGATCCAGGCGATCTTGCTTGCCGAAAAATAGGGATCAGGGATGAGCCCAGTCTTCCCGGTGATGGTTCGCGTGATCTGCGGATCTTCGCAAAGGTGCTCGATGAGAGGTGCCGTACGTCTGCATTGCCAGACGATGGCATTGTAGAGCGGAAGCCCCGTTGCGCGATCCCAGACGAGCGTCGTTTCGCGCTGGTTGGTGATGCCGATGGAGTCGATCTGCGAAGCATCGATGTCGTAAGCCAGAAGAAGCTCTGTAAGTGCGCCAAGCTGCGAAGAGAGGATATCCGCTGGATCATGCTCTACCCAGCCTGGCTGGGGATAGATCTGCGAAAAGGGGCGTCGCATGCGCCCCACGATGCTCCCGTGCCGATCGATGAGCATTGCGCGTGAAGACGTCGTGCCCTGATCGAGGGCGATGACGTATCTTTCTTGAGCAGATCCCTTGGTCATCAGAGCGCCTTTCATCCGAATGCTTCGATTGTAAGCGAACCCTGCAAGGGAGCCGACTCGGTTTTCTAACAGAACGCTTACAAGAGGGTAGGTTATTGACGTTTCGTCAATAGTGTTCATTGACGCTGTGTCAACGGCTCGATAATCTTCGACGTGAACCAAATGAGGGGCATATCTGTTGGAGGAAGCATGTCGACGAAGAAGGCAAAGCAAGAGAAGATGGCTGCGCCATGCACAGTGTCAGATGTAGTAGACATGCCCGAAACCTCCGATCTTTCCCCAGAGCTTGACCCGAAGAATGACAAAGGTCAGAGCGCGAAGACCAAAAAGACCAAAGGGTCAAAGCGTGCTGGACGCTCGAAGACACGACGCGAAGAGATCATCGCGGTAGCGCGCGAGCTTTATGAGGAGAATGGCCTTTCGCGCACGTCGGTGCAAGACATAACCTCTCGGGTAGGTGTAACGCGGTCGCTCTTCTATCACTACTTTTCCGATAAGGATGCGGTGACATCTGCTGTTCTCGATAACATGATCGATGACTATATCGAAGCATTGTCCTATTGGAACGAAGGACGCTCGGTCGGCCAGATCGATGACGCGCTGTATAGCGTCATCAAGCTCTTACGAGCTGTGCTTTTCGAAGAGGATTCGCTTCATAAGGCGCTGACATCGAACGAGAACGCTGCTCTCTATCTCGATTTCGTGAACCGCGTGGCTCACCATACAGCCACTTTCATCATCGACACTACCGTACAAGACTACGCAAAGCTGCATGACATACGGATCGAACACCTCTATGAGACCTTCTACGTTCTCATATTGGGTGTGATCGGGTATCTGCGCACTCATCCCGAAGCGAGCGACGCTGTCGTTGCAGACGTGATCGCGCAGACGCTCTATTTGGATAGGAATGAGAGTTAGGAGGCAAACGTGTTATTCAATGTGTATGGAGAGCATGCGATCTATCAATGGGCGGGTCTTGCGATGGTGCTCGTTGCTCTGATCCTGCTGAATGAGCTTGCTCGCAGGACCAAAGCAGGCGGCATCTTCATGTTCTTCGGCGTATGTGGCGCCATGACCATATACTGCCTTGCGGTTGAGATCGGAGCTGCCATGGGAGCTGAGTGGGCTCTCAACAATCCGACCCATACCGATATGAACAGCTGGTTCCATTATGCGAAGGTCTATGCTGCGACCGCTGGGTGCATCGGCTTCATGATGCTCAAGTATTCGTGGGGCAAGATCGGACGCTCGCACTGGTTCAAGGCGTTCCCCTTCATCATCGTTGCGATCAACATCCTTATCGCTGTTGTCAGCGATTTCGAGAGCGCCATACGTGCATGGGGCACCACCTGGGTGTCCACAGAGGGTGTTGTGCTCTATGGTGGTTGGCATAACGTCTTCAATGGCGTGGCGGGGCTTTTGAACATCGCCTGCATGACAGGATGGTTTGGCATCTACATCTCCAAGAAGCGCCAAGATATGCTTTGGCCTGATATGACCTGGGTGTTCATCATCGCTTACGATCTGTGGAACTTCTGCTATACCTACAATTGCCTTCCTACTCATTCTTGGTATTGCGGTATCGCGCTGCTGCTTGCTCCTACGATTGCGGGTCTCATTTGGAACAAGGGCGGTTGGATCCAGAACCGCGCATTCACCCTGTCAATGTGGTGCATGTTCTGCCAGATGGTCCCCATGTTCGTCAATGACTCTGTCTTCGCTGTGCAGTCTGTGAACAATCCTGCTGTGAACACGGTCGTCTCTGTCATTGCGCTCGTTGCGAACATCGCAGCCCTTTCTTACATCATCTATCGCTCGAAGAGGCTGAAGGTCAATCCATACAAGCAAGAGGTCTTTGTGGGAACGAAGGACTTCCGCGAAGCTATGGCGCGCCGTGCTGACACAGCGTATCTGCTCGAGACGATGCCGAAGAGCGCTACGGCTGCTGAGATCGCAGAGATGGTCGCCTATAGCAAGCTTCCTGTGAATGGCGAGGTAGGCTATGTCTATGTTGCCAAGGCTGATGACGAAACGATCGTTGTGACGGAAACCGAAGACAACTCTACGGAGCCCTTCGATGACACGCCGTCACGAGAGTAGCTTGAGAGGCTCTTGCTAGATCTCTTACTACTGCGTGAACGAAGCACATCGATGAAGAAGCCCTCAGCTGATAGCAGCTGAGGGCTTCTTTTAGAGTGCCCGTTAATTCAAGCAGAGAGTTATGGTTTTCAGATTGGGCTTTTGTGATGAAAGCGAGGTAAGCCAAAGTCGCTGAGAGACCTTGGCTCGAAGCGACGACGCGGCGAAGCTTTCATTCATTAGAGCCCAATCCCTTAAGCATCTCGTTTGGTTAATGAGGTCACCCTGAAAGGCCCGCTTTATGCTAGGCGCTGGGGGTTTCGGTCATGAAGAGGACGCCGAGGGTGCCTGGTCCGCAATGACTTGAGATGGTACAGCTGGCAGTGGTGGTGTGGATCTCCTTGAAGCCTTGTTCCTCAAGCATGCTTCGCACAGCAGCTTCCGTTTCGTCTGACACTCCTGAGTGGGTGATGAATATCTCATCCTTGATGACATCGGGGTATTTTGCCAGCGTGTCATCAACATAGCGCTCAAGCACCTTCTTCATCTTTCCTCGGTAGAGCTTCCCGACCTTCATCGCGCCGCTTTGATTGTCAACGAGAATGCCTGGATGGCAACCGACCATCTTCCCTATATGCGCGACGATCGAGGGGCATCTTCCACCAGCTGCAAGGAACTCCATGGTGTCGACAACGAAGGAAGCATGCGAGCGATCATGAAGGTCGCGGGCAGCGTTCGCGATGGAGGCACCGTCAAGTCCTTCGTCACGCATGCGGCATGAAGCGAGGACCTGAAGGCCAACGCCGCTCGAGAGGCTCTTGCCATCGATGACGTAGACGCCTTCGAGCTCGTTTGCAGCTTGAAGGGCATTCTCATAGGCAGCAGAGAGGGCGCTTCCTAGATTGAAATGAACCACTTCATGACCACCGCTGGTCAATTCCTCGAAATAGCTCTTGTACTGTGCGGGGGTGCAGGCGCCTGTCTTTGGCAAGGATTTGTCTTCCCAATACCCTTCGAAGAGCTCCTGAGGAGTTATGTCCACATTGTCCAAATGGTCGGTGCCTCGAAACTCGATGTGGAAGGGAAAGCTGTGCACTTCATAGCGGCTTCTTAGCTCGTCGGAAAGATCCGCAGTGCTATCGGCGCTTATGATGACATCATTCATAGATAGGTCTCGTTTCATTGCTCATGATCGGATCCCAACATCCAAATAATACCCCTCTTTTGAGAATCGCTTGCGGAAGGTGAGGAAGCAGATGACCACGATGGCGATCGTCGTGGCTGCTGACATCATGAGCAGCACGACGATCTGATACTTTGCTGCTATCACAGGGTTAGCGCCTGCAAGGATCTGGCCGCTCATCATCCCTGGTATCTGGACGATGCCAGCAGCGCACATCGTCGCAAGCGTTGGCAGGATGCCAGCGCCTACGGCAGCTTTGATCGAAGGATATGCTGCTTCGCGAGGTGTTGCACCAAGAGCGATCAGCGTGAACATCTCGTTTGAGCGGCTATCCATATCAGCGAAAAGCCTGTCGGTTGCGACAGCGGTGGCAGACATCGCGTTGCCGAGCGCCATCCCAGCGATAGGGATGAGCTGACGGGCGCTATACCACGGATCTGGCTGGATCACACCTTCGACCACGATGAACGCGATCGTTATAGCAGACAAGAGCAGAGACGCAAAGGTAGGCAACCAGAGCCCTTTCACGCTTTGCTTCACGCGACTCACGGCGATCTGGGTTGCGCAGAGCGTCATGATGAGAAGGACGATCAGGACGAGCCACCAACTCTGGTATTGGAAGAGGTAGATCAGAATGAAGCCCATCGCAAGCAGCTGCACGAATGCACGCACCGTCGATATGGCGATGTTCTTTTCCTGACCAAGCGAGAGCCGCCATGATACGATGCCCGCAACGAGCATAAGGGCGCTTGCAGCGAAGAGCTCGACGAATCCGATGTCGATGACGCCGCTCAAGCGAGCCTCCTCTCGGCTCCTTTGAGGAGCTCGAGCTTACCATCTGCGAGACGGAAGATGCCTGACGCTCGTCCATCGGGCGGTCTATGGCGAATGCGCAAGCATGTTGACCCTTGCTCGACCATGCTCATCGTCAATATGCCTACCGCGTGCGCAGAGTCATCGTCAAGAGCTGCATCTACCTCATCGAGTAGCAAGACGGGCGGTTTTGTTGCGAAGGTCCTGAGCAACGCAACGCGAGCAGCCTGGCCTCCCGAGAGACGTGCGGCATCGTGATCGAGGGCAACATCAAGGGAAGCAGCTTCAAGGAGATGCTTGAGCTCTTGATCGGTTGGCTGCGCTTTATCTCGATTCACCTTAAGCGTCCAAGGAAGCAGGAGGTTATCGCGGATGGTGCCTGGAACGAGCGAGGCGTGCTGTGGAACGAGGCATACCTGTCTTCGCCATTCTTGAAAGCCGAACTCGAGGCTGCCTTTGCCATTGAGAAGAAGATGCCCTTGCTTGATGTCCATCATCCGCGCACAAGCGCGAAGCAGCATCGACTTGCCTGCGCCAGAGGGACCTGTGAGGTCGTATATGCATCCTGCGTCAAGAGTGAAGGAAATGCCATTGAGCCAAGGAGAGGGATGCTCAGCGTCAGCTTGAGCATCATAGGAAATGCTCAGGTCTTTTACCTCGAACAAGCTCATTGGTCACCCTGCTATCCTAGTCGCCGATCTACGTATGCGCGATACGTTGCAGCATCCGACTACGGAAGAGCGTCGTATTGCTCATCCGTCACTGGTTCGAGCCATTCATTGGAGCAGTCCTCGCCAGGCGCTTCGAAGGCGACGTGGGAGAACCAGCTATCGCGTGCTGCTCCATGCCAGTGCTTCACGCCAGCAGGGATGAAGACGACGTCTCCAGGATGCAGCTCACGAGCCTCCTCACCCCAGAATTGGCACCATCCGCGTCCATCTGTGCAAAGAAGGATCTGGCCGCCGCCGCTCTTTGCATGATGGATGTGCCAGTTGTTGCGACAGGCAGGCTCAAAGGTCACATTCGCGATGAATTGCGTCTCTTTAGGGTCGGTCAGGGAGTTTAGAAATGAGTTGCCGATGAAGTATTGCGCGAACGCATCGTTGGGTTGTCCCACACCGAAAAGGCAGCTTGGTGGCTTGTCGTTGGCAGTCATCGTGCTTCTCCCTCTCATTGTCATATTGCGAAGAGAGCTCTATTTTCTCAAAGACGCGCTCGTGCTGCTTGTCCTTAAGGAGCGAGCTCAGTCAAGGACAGAGAGATTGTACCTCGAAATGTGCGAGCATTCGCTTGCCTTGTGAGATAAAGAAAAGAGGGCTGACGGAGCCAGCCCTCTTAGCTCAACAAGACGAAGGGGGGTTGTTCAAGGGAAAAGGGAGAGTTGCTCGTCTTGTTGCTTAGGAGTGCACCAAACTACCTTGGGGGAGGTTGATATGATGCCGAGGAATCATTCTTAAAGAGAGCTTTATATGCATTGAGCAAGCAATCGTTCCAATATGTGTAATGACAATAGCGCTGCCTATGCAGAAGAGACTTCTGCATAGGCAGCCTAAGATCAGCTTGTTGCTGGGGGCTTGGGTACGTTTATCCCACTTGGCGGTGCAGGCACAGAAGGGGGCTTGGGAGCGCCAGGTACTGCTGGAGGAACGGCAGGGGCGCCAGACTGCACGGGAGGAACCACTGCAGCTGCATCAGCGGTGGCACCACATGAAGGGCATGCGGTTGCCCCGACAGGTACCTTTGCGCCGCATTTCGGGCAATCAACAGGTTGCTTGTCCAAAGCAGGTGGTCTAAAACACATAGGTTGTCTTTCCTTTCTCTTCTTTACGCTGCTGCGTAGAGGGCGATGTTCCCGCTTCGGGCAGCAAGACTTCTGCCTGTGCGATCTCCTCGGCAAAGTCCTCTTCATCACCGAATCTCAAAGCGCCTGTCGGGCAGGAATCAACGCAACGGGGAACTTCTCAGCCATCATTGAGCAAGTGTGCGCAGCCCGTGCACTTCTGTGGGATCTGAAGCTCCTCATTCCAGAACACGACGTTGTAGGGGCATGCATCCACGAGCTCTTTCATGTCCTTGGACTTTTCGGGGTCTATAAGCACGAGACCATCTTCGCGCTTATAGACAGCGCCAGGCGCCTCCACCATGAGACGGCACTCCTCGCAATGCATGCAGCCATAGGTAAGATAGGAGATCATGACCTTCGGGACGGTGCCACGAACCTTCTCCTCGACCTTGCGCCAGAACTGGCCAGTGTCAGGCTGGGCTGCGGCGTAGGGAAGCCATGGCTGATCGCAATGCTCGTCCTTGCAGACGATCTGGCAGCAGTGGCATCCATTGCATTTGGAAGGGTCAATAAGGAATACCTTGCTCATCTCTTAGTCCTCCTTTGCCATGCGCGCAGAGATGCGGATGCCATCTGCGGGGCAGTAATCACGATTGAATTCCTCGGGGAATTGCTTTGCCAGCTCGAACACATCCACCTTCTCGATGTTCACGAGGAATCCGTTGGTCACCTCGCCCACAGCGTTCTTCGATGTGGTGTTGGAAGGGCAGATCAGGTTGTTAGCGCCACCTCGGTCAAGGCCGCCAGTGCCTAGCGTGATGGTTTCGCAGCGAGCGCCATGGTCCTGGCTGATGGTGCGTGGCATCACGCGTTCGGTGACGACGACACCACCAAGGACGCTGCCTCGCTCATTGAAGATGCGAACAATATCGCCATTCTTCAAGCCGCGCGCACGGGCGTCTTGCGTGTTGATCCAGACAGGTTCGTACTTGTATCCATCAGGTCCTGTGACCTTGCACATTTCGATCTCGCGCAGCCAAGTGATGTCATCATGCTGTGCATGAACGCGGAAGTGCGGATGGTTTGACATCATGAGGAACGGATAGTCCTTGCCGCGATCATTCGAGAGGCGTTCGTGATGGAGCTCATCCCGCCGATGTCTTCGCCATCACCGATGACATCCTCGTTGGTGTTCTTGTCGGACTGGTCATAGAACATGGTGCCGCTATCGGTGAGCTCTGTGTCGGAAAGGCCGCAGACATAGCGCTTCACGCGCTCACGCATGCCGAACTCATCAGCGATACGCAAGATGGCATCGAAGTCGCCCTTCGCCTCGCCGATCGGCTCGATCGCGGGCTTCTCATCAAGGATCATGTCATGCACGCCGCAGAGCGTACTGGTGATGATGTCCTCTTCCTCGAACTTGGTTGCGATCGGAAGGATGATGTCGGCGAACATCGTGTCGTTCTCCATCCAAGGATGGTTCACGAGCACGAACTCGATCGACTCATCGCGCAGGGCGTCTTGCAGCTTGAACCCACCATTCCAGCAGGTGGACAAGCAAGGCGTGTCAGTCCAGAACATATGGATGTGTGATTTTCCTTCCTCTGGGTAATGGAAGGGAAGGAACTGGTCCTCGCGCGGAAGGCCAGAGACGACATGCCCGTACCATTTTACTGGCGGATTCATGATGGCTTCAGGAACAAGGGTTTGCGGGATGAACGTCTCCATGGAGGTGCCTGGGGTATGGTCAGTGAAGACGCCGCCCATGAACGTGTTGTACTCGGCAGGAGGCATTGGGTTGAGCTCTGGGAGACCGAACAGGCCCCACTCGATCATCTGTACCTGGTTCTTTCCTGGTGCGCCAAGGCCTTGCATGGTGAGCAAGCAGACCTCAAGGCGCGCAGGCTCATGCGCATAGCAGCTGCGAATGTAACCGCCGCCATTGCAGCGCGCGATCGAGACGATCTTCTTCGCCCAGTAACGGGCAAGAGCCTTGATCTGGAAAGAGGGAACACCACACTTCTCCTCAGCCCATTTCGGGGTCTTCGGAACACCGTCCTCGCCACCCATGACGTAGTTCTTGAAGTTGTCGAAGCCGATGGAGTGGGTATCGATGTAGTCCTGGTCATAGGTGCCTTCTTTGATCCAGGTATAGGCGATTGCCAGCTGGAGCGCAGCATCGGTGTTGGGAAGGACAGGGATCCACTTGTCAGCATGAACTGCAGCTGCATAGTTCAGGTCAGGACAGATATAGATGGAGTTGATGCCGATCTCGGTCCAGAAGCTGCAGATGCGGCTTGCGGTCTGGCCACCCCAGCCCCAAGGTGTGGTCTCGACATCGCAGCCCCAGAAGAGAACCGCATCAAAGTGATCGGAAATATCCTTGATCAGGTTCTGCTGCCAAGACTGCTTGCCAACGGGGTCCATGCCCCAAGCGTGCTTGGCACCCCAATACCAGCCCTCCCAGCTGTCTGGCTGGCGCCCTTGGAGGGTGAAGCCGCCCAAAAGGTCCATAAGGCGAGTGGAGCAGCCATGACCGCCCCCGATGTTCTTCTCCTCACCATGGCCGTCACCCTGGATGAAGATCGCAGTCGGGCCGTATTCTTTCTGAATGCGGCGGATCTCGTCAGCGATGATTTTGCAAGCCTCATCCCAGGAGATGCGTTCATACTTGCTCTTGCCGCGATTCTGCGGGTTGCGCTCACCATTCGGATCCCAATCAACACGCTTCCTAGGATACTTTACACGGTTCTCAGAGTAGATGCGTTTCTTGTAGCCATAGCTCAAAGGCGAAAGGAACGACTGCTCACCAGGGCAGTATTCCTTTCCGCGGGCTTTCAGTGTCCACGCGTTCGCCTGCTCTTTGGTGTACTTGTCATAGTACTTAAATGGTCTGATTCGGACGATCTTCCCATCCTTCACATCGATTGACGCTGGAGTGGTGTCCGTGCCTACACCAAGCCAGCCCAGTGTCTTGTGTACGGTCTTATCGACGGTCTTGCCCACCGGCTTATCTCCTTCTCTTCATTTGGTTGCGCCCTTACCGTTGCAGATCCTCCTTATCTCCCGTGGCGCTTAATGCGATGGGGCAAGTATCCAATTTCAAAGAAGCCTCAGAAATCGGCTGAGGTTACTAATATGAGAGAGGGTCAGCATGAGAGAGTGTGCTGAGCGCTCAAAATGTGTAGGTCATGAGTACTAAAGCACCTGTTCAGAGGGGATATGAAGCTCGATCAAGGAAGAGCGTGAGTTCATGCAATAAAAACCCCGCACCTTTGGTGCGGGGTGGGGGCAAGCTCGTGTTGAAAAGCGATGTCGCATCTACTTCGCTTGTTCCTCAAGAGGAGGAGTGCCCTTACGGAACCTCGTTGACAAGAAGAATGACGCGATGAATGCGATCACACAAAGCGGAATCAAGATGGTGTTGCTTGCAGTACTCCAGCCGAGCGTTTCGATGCCGAGTCCGAAGAGAGGCGCACCGACGGCAGCGCCCAGATTTTGGAAGAATTGGAGCACGCCCATTCCCATGACTGCGCCAGCAGGCGAATCGCCCATGATGATTGGAGCCATCGGACGCGTGATGCCGCCGCCAAGGCCCCCAGCGATCGCGCAGACCAGGATGAAGCCCCACATCGTCGCATCGGCGCCTTCACCTGTGTTCCAAGCTAGCAGGAACGCAACGATGAACAGAGCATAACAAGCCATAAGCCAATAGCGTCTGTGGCCAGTCTTGGTACGGTCGCTGATGACGCCAGCACCTGAAACAGTGAAGATACTCAAGATGGTGGTCACGCTTGTGAGGCTTGCAGCTATTGCTGGGTCCATCCCGCGCTCGGTCTCAAGGAAGGTGTTATAGAAGGAGTTGATGACTCCAAGCTGCAAGAAGTTGAAGACGAAGAACGTGATGCCGAGGATCCAGATGCTGTTGTTCTTCAAGAGCTTGAACGCCTCGCTCATGCTGCCCGTCACAGCAAGCGCATCTTCTTTCTCTTTCGATGGCACACGGTATGCTAGCGCGAACACGACGAGCGCGATCGCGCAGAGCGCAAAGCAGATCCAGAGCACGCTATGCCAACCAAAGGACATGGCCATGGAAGGGGCAATGTTGAACATGACGGTAACGCCGACGGGCACCCATGTTGCCCAGATTCCCAGTGCAAGGCCCCTTGTTTTGTCGGGGAACCACACTGATACGCATGAGGGTGCCGCAACGCCGATCAAGCCTATGCCGATACCCTCGACCATACGAGCGATCATCAAAACTGCAACGCTGTTCGCCAACGCGCTGATAAGCGATCCAAGTGCAAGAGCCGCAACAGAGATGATCATGGTCTTCTTCAGGCCAAATCGCCTGCAAATGAATGCTGCTGGGAATGCAAGGATGACGCCAATGATCGACAAGCCGCTCATCAAGTATCCAAACGTGACAGCATCGATGCCATACTCTGGAATGAGCCACGACGCTAACGGTGGTACCTTGAACTGCGTGATGGGCGCCATGAAGCTCGCAAAGTATATGACAGCCAGCATCCCCCATGCCATAGCTGGCGTCTTCTCCTGAAGTCGTGCCTCTCCTGCCATATCTCCTCCTCTGTCAGGTTTGAATTGCCATGACAAGCCTTTGCCACAGGTCTTCTAGTATGAAAGCTGAAAGGAGTAATGCAGGATAGAAGCGCAAGGTACTAAACGCTTTTGTTGCGTAATCCGTTCGTATTAACCTTGATGAAGAAGCCTGCGATGAAGCACAGTATTCATATTGGAAAACAACTGTATCGATATGTTAGCGAGGAATGCTCATGTGCTCTTCAACAACATTGATGAGATCTTGCTGTGAGTGCACATCGAGCTTCTGGTAGATTCGATAGATATGCGCCTTTACTGTGTGGTAGGACACAACGAGCTTCTCTTCGATGTAGGAAGCATTGCGTCCTTTTGCGAGATACATGAAGATCTCAGTCTGGCGGGGCGAGAGCTTGCATTCTCGAGCGATATCCTGACAGGATTCTTCCCAGAGCTTCTGCGAGTTCTCGGGTCGCTCGCGTATGATGAGAGTATCAGGGTTACGTTTTGAAGGGCGCCCGATCACGGAGATAGCGAAGACCATGACGACGGCAACAAGGATGAGCGTTGCGCGAAAGGCAACGGATTCATACATGCCTGCGGCAAAGAAGGCATAGCTCACACACCATCCCACGAGCATTCCGATATACATGAGAATCATGCCCGATGAAGCAATCTCGTTGCGTACAGCAGGATTCTCGTGCATGAGCTCGTTAAGCGAGAGGGAATGGATAAGGGCATAGAAGGTATAGCAAAAGCCAAGAAGGCCACAGCAGATAAGGGTGATGGATTGAACGCCGAGTACGATGGGGAGAATGCTTAGTGCTGTAACAGGCATGAGAAACCACTGGATCGTCTCAACAGGAACCATTTTCGGCATAGTGGCGAATACGAGCAGGACGGGACCTGATAAGCAGAGACAGATTCCTAGCTCGAACGGAAATACGCCAAGCTCTTGGATGAACGCAGAGATGCCTGTTGCAATCGAGATGCCGAAGAGAGTGCCAAAGAAAGGTTGTCCTGGCTGATAGCGAAGCGAGGCTACAAGAGCATATCCTGCGTTTGAAAGAGCACTGCGCGTTCCCTCATGCTCGTGATCCATCTGGTCAAAACTGGTGGGATTCTGCGGACGTGCGAAGCCATGGCAGATGCTTGCAAGGATCGGCAGTATGAGCAGCACGCTGAGCGAAGCAGCTTGTGCGATTTGGGACATGAAAAGATAGATTATCGCGCCCAACGTGGCTGCTATTCCAAGGACTGACCGCACGGATTTTGGATCAAGGATTGAGATATGCAGCATGTTCGTCCAGCTTAGAAGAGCCGAAGAAATGCCGAACGCTGCCCAAGAGGCGATGAGCATCCAAAAGCCCTCTCCCTCAGGTGGCACCACGGCAAGGTAAGCAATGGGAACCCAAGGTGAGAGCACAAGTGCAATGATGAGCATATACTTGATATGTCGTCGTGCGTCAAGGTGGCGCGACGCAAGCAGAAGAGCGGCAAACGCGATGACGAGCGCTACAAAGGCAACTGCGCGAAAGAGCGGTTCAACCATAAGGGTGGGGGAATAAGGCAGAAAGACTACATTGCCGAACAGAACCATGATGAACCATGCCCAGAAGAATGCATACCCGAGGATCCAAAGCAAGTTCTTGAGGTTGCCCTCAACGGGCAAAACACCTACTGTTGAAGAAGGTGATCCTTCATTTGTTGGCGTGTTCATGGCATCAGGATTCAGTTCATTCATGCCGCTCATGTGATATCTCCCCTAAAGTATCCTCGTTTTATTGATGCTCACGTGCGGCGTCATAGGCGTGAAACAGTGGGCTCATCAGCATCATAGCAAGCTGAGAAAAAAACATAATCCATAAGTTCCTTTCTTCTCAGGACTTTTGAAAAAGGGCGATCGAACTGGGTTTGTAGTACGGGACATATTAGCATTTTGAGACGTTTCGAGGCTATTTCTGCTTGATCGGACTCTTTTTTCATACGACCTTTCCTACGCCCTTAACGCAATAAAGACAACGAGCCTATTTCGAACAGCTTGTTTTTACGGGATTCTAGCTTCGTTCCTTTAAAGAGAAGGAGAAGCCTATGGAATTAAGAGAAATTAGGGAAGGATACACAGAGATCGTGCGGGATAAGCCTTTCCAATGGGAGGAGGATGGCTTAAAGGTAACGAGGACCTGTGCATGGTCGGGCTCGGGCTGTCATGAAGGCTGTGGTGTGCTTCTCTACACCGACCAAGATGATGATCTGGTCAAAGTTGAGGGCGATCCTGAGCATCCCTTCAATCAAGGGCGCCTTTGCATGACCATGCCTCTTGCTCCAGGCATCTCGTCGCGAACCAATGAGATCGATTCGGCAGAGAAGCTGCTGTAACGATAAAAGAAAGAAGGAGGAAACATTCTATGACAGGCACCGAAACGGCTGTACAGCCGCAACAAAGCCTTGCCAAGGTACCAGGCAAGGCATGGGGACTGTTGATCCTGGCGCTCTTTGCCACGGTCGCTGTACCCCTTAACATGTTCAAATGCCCTGGGCTTGCGCCGCAGTTGATGGAGTTCTTCGGCATGGATCCCTCGACATTTGGTTGGACGATGTCGATCTATACCATCATGGGCATCATCTTGGCATTCCCTGCTGCGGGCATCATGCGCAAGATCGGCGCGAAGATGTGCATCACATTGTCCCTTGCATTCACCATCCTTGGCACGCTCGTTGGCGTGATCGCCACCGATCTAGGAGTCTTTCTCTTCGGTCGCTTCCTCGAGGGTGTTGGCATGGGTCTTGTAGCTGTCGCCACTCCCGCTACGCTTTCGAAGTGGTTCCCGCGCCACAAGCGTGGCCTTGCGCTTGGAATTTGGGCACCGTGGGTTCCGATCGGGAATATCATCATGCTCAATGCCGCAAATCCACTCGCTGACGCATTCGGCGGTTGGCAGGCGGCTTGGTGGTTTGGCCTTATCTATGCGCTCGTGTTCTTAGTCCTCTGGGTCATCTTTTACAAGGAGCCTGATCAACCGATCCTCGATCCTGGCGAGCTTGAAGATGAGGAGCGGGCTGCAAAGAAAGCAGAGGCCAAGGGTGGCTCAGTTAAGCCGATCCTTACCCTTTCCATGTGGCTCATCGCTGTAGGATTCTTGATCTTCAACGTATGCCAGCAAGGCTCACTCAATACGTTCTACCCAACCTATTTGGGCGAGGTGCATGGTTTCAACCCCGCAGAAGGCGCATTCGTTACAAGCGTGATCACTATGCTCTGCATCCCTGGCGCCATCTTGGGCGGCTGGGTGTCTGATACCTTGAAGACACGTAAGTGGGTCATCGTCGTTGGCTATGTCGCCTTTGCGATCTCTGCGATCTTCCTCTTCACGTGGACCGAGACGTGGCAGCTCTATATCGCAGTTGGCGTTTGCGGACTGTTCGGCCCATTCGCTACGACTAACGTATTCGCGTCCTCTCTTGACATCATGGGACCGAAGAACAATGGCATGGGCATGGCGATCATTGCATTCATGCAAAACATCGGCAGCTTCATCGGTGGCATCGCTCTTGGGTACATGCAAGTTGCAATGGGCTGGGGTACTGCATCTTACATGCTCTTCTTCCCGCTGATCATCATCGCGATCCTCTGCACCATCTTCGCGAAGAGGCTTCGCTGATCTGAGCTTTTAGATGGGTATATCAGGCATACGGTCGGGGCGGCGTTCAGTTTCGTGTTAAGAAGCTGTTCGCTGCTTCGGCGCAATGAGACGCAAGGAGGTTGATCGTGAGGATCAAAGACAAGTCCGTCGTGCAGAACTTCTCGTTCTCGGGATTCGCAGGCGGCACCAACGTGGGGCGCGTTGATGTGATGGATGGCAAGGTAGTGCGCATCCGTCCGCTGCATTATGACGAGCAGTACACACGCGAGGACCTGAATGGTTGGCAGTTCAAGAAGGGCGATCATGTTTTCGACCCTGGATTCAAGACCTTCCTGCCTCCGTTCGCCTATGGCTACAAGAAGCGCGCCTACTCTCCGAATCGCGTTCCTTATCCCTTGAAGCGTGTCGATTGGGATCCAAAGGGGGAGCGCAATCCGCAGAATCGCGGTAAGAGCAAGTATGTACGCATCTCTTGGGATGAAGCTGCTCAGCTGATCGCTGATGAGATCGTGCGCATCCATGAGAACTATACGCCAGCTGCGATCTTGTGTTGCGGTGAAGGGCATGGGCAGACCAAGACCGTTGCTGGCGGCCATGGTTGCATGACGATGATGTTCGACCATATCGGTGGCTATACCTGTCAAGCTCGCCAGCCCGACAGCTGGGAAGGCTGGTATTGGGGCGCTAAGCATATGTGGGGCATGGATCCGGTTGGGCAGAACACCTCCCAGCTCAATTCCTTCAAGGACATTACAGAAAATGGCGATGCCGTGCTCTATTGGGGAGCTGACCCCGAAACCACACCGTGGGGCTGGAGCGGGCAGCAGGCGAGCCGTTTGTGCTATTGGTTCAACGAGATCGGCATCCTGTCGATCTTCATCTGTCCTGACGTGAACTATGCAGGCGCTGTGCACGCTGACAAGTGGATTCCCGTATTACCGAACACCGATGCCGCACTGCAGCTAGCCATTGCGTATACATGGATCACAGAAGGCACCCTCGACAAAGAGTACCTCGATACGCATACGCTTGGATATGAGTATCTTGAAGAGTACGTACTGGGCAAGGTCGACGGTATCGCGAAAACACCAGAGTGGGCCGCTGAGAAATGCGGCGTGCCCGATTATCGCATCAAGGCTCTTGCTCGCTACTGGGCACGACATGCGGTCTCTATCGCGCATTGCAATGGCGGTGGCTACATTCGCAGCTGCTTCTCACATGAGCCTGCTCGCCTTGAGGTCTGCTTGTTGGCAATGCAGGGTCTTGGCAAGCCAGGCGCAACACAGTTCAAATTCATCGAGTGGAACCTCTTTGGTGATACCAATACACCATTGCCGCCGAGCGAGGTCATACCAGAATCTGCAGGTGGATGGCATGGATGGATGATGCAGCCGCCAAAGGAGCCTTTCATTCCGAAGACGCTTACGCCGAAGGCCATTCTCGGGGAACTTCCCATCAAGTGGTATAGCCGCGTTACGGCTTGTCTCCCCACTGCTGACCAGGCTGGGCAGTACCAGTTCCCGCCCGTTGGCATGGAAGACTGCGATGGCATCCACATGATCTGGACGGATACGCCTTGTTGGGAGACATGCTGGAATGGGGGCAACCTGTACCAAGATGCCCTTCGTAGCGAGAAGATGGAGCTTATTGTCGCGCAGCATCCTTGGCTTGAGAACGACTGCTTGCTCGCTGATATCATCCTGCCCGTCACGACCACGTTCGAAGATCTCGACTTCTCTGTCGATCATCAGAATGGCCAGTGGTATGGCATCTACTACGAGGAGCCTTCGATCGAGCCCATCGGCGAAGCGAAGAGCGACTATCGCGCTGTTGCTGAGGTTTGCAAGAAGCTCGAGGCTTACGGCGGTAAGTACGAGGGGCTCTATGAGAAATACACCAAGGGTCGCACCGAGGAAGAGGATGTACAGCTTGCTTTCGAAAAGAGCGGCATCGATACTTCCCGTTATGATTACGCTGACTTCAAGGAACGCGAGTTCCATCTTTTCCCAACGCGCAAGGATTGGGAGAACGATCCGCCGCACCTGAGCGAGTTCCGTGCTGATCCTGAGAATCACAAGATGGCGAGCCCATCAGGTCTCATCGAGATATTCTCCACAACGATCGACTCCATCTGGCCAGACGATCCTGAGCGTCGTCCTTATCCGCAGTGGATCGAGGAATCGGATGAGCATCATGAGCGCATGAGCTCCGATCGCGCGAAGGACTACCCGCTGCTGTGCGTGAGCAATCACCCACGTTGGCGCGTTCATGCTCAATGCGATGATATCCCATGGTTGCGAGAGATCGAGACATGCAAGGTGGTGGGTCCCGATGGCTATGGGTATGAGCCGATCTGGATCAATCCGAAGGATGCAGAGAAGTATGGTCTTGCTGACGGTGACATTGCAAAGCTCTATAACGAACGCGGTGCTGTTCTCGGCGGCATCATCATCACCGAGCGCATCATGCCAGGGGCTATCTATCAAGATCATGGCGCGCGTGTCGATTCCATCGTCATGGGATATGGCGAAGGGCTTGATCGTGGCGGCGCGAACAATCTCATATGCCCTAACGCGACCACGTCAACGAATGCGCCTGGTGAGGTAACCAATGGGTTCCTTGTTGCTGTGGAGAAAGTAGATGTTGAAGCACTCGCCAAGCAGTATCCTGAGGCATTTGCAAAACCCTTCGATCCTGCATATGGACAAGTTGCCTATAGCAAAATCATCGAGGAGGCGTGTTAAATGAAGGCATTCACTATAGATGTCAGCATATGCAACGGTTGTAGGAATTGTCAGATTGCCTGCAAAGACGAGCATGTTGACAATGATTGGCGCCCCTATGCGGCCAAGGAGCCAGAGATCGGCGCGTTCTGGATCAAGGTTGAGGAGAAGACGCGGGGACAGGTGCCTTGGGTTCGCGTGGCATATACGCCTGTGCTGTGCTCGCACTGCACTGATGCCCCTTGTGTTGCGGCATGCTCATATGGCGCATTCGAGCGTCGTGACGACGGGTTCCTCATCCTCAGCCCAGAGAAGTGCCAAGGGTGCGGAAGCTGTGTTCCAGCATGCCCTTCGCATGCGATTTATTTCAACGATGAGCTCAATATCGCCCAGAAGTGCACTGGTTGTGCGCATCTGCTCGACAATGGTTGGACCGAACCGCGTTGCGTGGACGTTTGCCCCACCTCGGCGCTGAAGCTCATCGACATTCCCGATGAGGGGGCCATCCCTGAAGGTGCGGAGGTCCTTCCAGGGCTTGAGGGAGCGCAACCGCATGCGTTCTATTTCAACCTTCCGAAGCGCTTCATCGCGGGTACGGCTGTTGATCCAGATGAACGAGAGGTCATCATCGGTGCTACGGTCAGCATCTCCTCTGCGCGTGATGGCGCTGTTCTCGAGATGAAGACTGATGAGTTCGGAGACTTCAAATTCGATCAGATCGAGCCAGATGTCTATGCTCTCAGCATTGTTGCTCCTGGGTTCGAGGCTGTGAGCATGGAGGTTGATGTGACCGAGATCGACCGATCGGTGGGAGATATCTTCATGTCCGCTGTCGCATAGACGATTTCAACAAAGATCGGTTACGCAGGGCGCCAGCATAGGCGCCCTGCTGCTCTTTGATGCCAGGATCGCATGGATCGAGCAGAAAGCATGCGCTAGGCGATCACCTTTGCAAGGACATGCAAGGATTCGCACGCGATGTCAGGCGATTCTCTCATCAGCTCATCTGTGGAGAACATCCCCCAAAGCGCTGCTACTGTCGTACAGCCAGCAGCGCTTCCCGCTTGGATATCGTAGGGGCTATCACCAATATAGAGGCACTCCTTAGGGGAAAGGTCCAGAAGATCGCATCCGTGCACCACGGGACCCGGCGATGGCTTATGCTCTGGCCAATCATCTGAGCCAATGACGAACTCAAAGCAATCTGCAAGTCCGCAGATCTCAAGACCGAGCACAGCCAGCTCATGACGCTTGGAAGTCACGACTCCCATCTTATAGCCGTGCGTTGCGAACAGATCAAGCGCTGCTCGCGTGCCAGGAAAAGCATGAACGCGATCGTCGTGGATGGCATCATTGTGCGCGCGATAAGCAGCTACCATCTCCTCAGCCTTCGTCTCATCTGCACAGAAGCGCATCATCTGGTCAAGGAGCGGCGTGCCAACTCCTTGCATGAGATCGTCATCGGCGATGTCATAGCCAAAGCGCTCATTCACGGTAGCGCGCATTGATTCGAGGATGATGTCATAGGTGTCGATAAGGGTTCCGTCAGCATCGAAGAGAAGTCCTTTGATCATGTTCTCTAGGCTCGCTTTCTGTGAATGTCTCCTTGTTGGATGATAGCGCACAGAAGGAGGCTTTGTGCGGGGCAATCGGGGACAAGACCTCATGTCCGTCCCTGCATGCCGGGCCGCGCTTTTGCACTTTTCACAGGGAGTTCGTCACGATATCATGTGGAGCGTCACGCGCGAGGAGGGAAGCGATGGAGTGGTTGCTCAATGCATGCAAGGTCTTGTTCGACAAGAGTCCCCAAGCCATTGGGATTGCTCGTGTTCTTGTCGATGATGCAGGAAAGCCATACGACTTTTCCTATGAGTATCTCAATCCCGCTATGGCGGCATTCACCGATGAGACAGTGGACGATCTTCTAGGCATCCAAGCTTACAAGCAATGGGGTGATGACGATATCAGCTGGCTGAACCATTTCAGCGAAGCAGCATTCGATGGCATCGCCTGCGAGTTCGAAACAGTGGCTATCATCATCGAGAAATTCCTCCATGCTACGGTCACGCCGCTCATTGAGGGATATTGCTCCTTTTCGATCCAAGACGTGACCACGCTGGTCGATCAAGATCTCTACAAGGACGATGATCTTGCCGTCGGCTTCTTCTTCCTCGACTTTCGCACGTACAACATCATGCTCACTTCGGCTACGCGAGAGCGCTATGGCTTCAAGAAGGGCTATATTCCCGTGACTGTCTTCGCTGAGCTGCTTTATGGGCCCCAGGGTGCGCAGGAGATCAAGGCCCAGATCGAGAAGATGCATAACGAGCATCAGGATATTCTCTTCGAGAGCCGTTCGCTCGACGGCAGGTGGCTGCGCATCAGCGCAAGCAACATAGCGCAGTCGGAGCGTTTCGTCTTCTGTCTGATCGAGGACATCACGCGTGCCCGAGAAGCAGAGGAGCGCAGTGCACACCAGATGCGCGTCATCGAAGGGGTGGCTCGTGAGAACTTCGCTTTGTATGTGATCGATACCGATAACAACGAGATCGAAGTCTACAGCCAGTCTGAGGACATTGTGGGCAAGGGTTTCATCCAATCGATCGTTGATGAGAATTGCATTGATGCGCGAAATGAGTACCTCGATCATGTGGTTTCTGCTGAGGATCGCGAGCTTGTCGACAAGATGATGAATCGCGACACCTTGATGAGCTTCTTCGCATCGGGGGAGGATGCGATGACGTTCACGTATCGGCGCCTTATCGATGGCGAAGAGCAATACGTTGAGGCACGCATCATATGCCTTGAGGGCACTGAGCGCACAGCGGTCCTTGCGATCCGCAACACCCATGAAGAGATCCAAGAGCAATTGCGCCAGAAGCATGCGCTTCAGCGCGCACTTGAGCTAGCACAACATGCAAGCTCTGCTAAATCGACATTCTTGACGAATATGTCACATGATTTCCGCACGCCGATGAACTCCATCATAGGCTTTACAGGCATTGCTCTTGAGCATGCTGATGATAATGAGGTCATGGTCGATTGCCTTGAGAAGATCAAGAAATCGAGCAGTCATCTGCTGAGCTTGATCAATGATGTTCTCGATGTAAGCCGCATTGAGAGCGGCATCATCGAAACTTCAGAGGAAGAGGTCGACCTCTTAAGCTTTGCCGAGGATATGAACTCCCTTTTCTCGGGGGAGGCAATGCGCAAGTCTATCTCGTTCAACGTTGATACGCATAATCTGCGTCGACGCTGCGTTCTTGCGGATCGACAGCATCTCGGTCAGATCATGGTCAATTTGATCGGGAATGCATTCAAGTTCACGGAAGCGGGCGGTTCGGTGACCGTTCGCTTGGAAGAGTTCGATGAGCAGCAGGAGATATATGGCGCTCATGTGCCAGAGGGTTATGGGCGCTATGACTTCATCGTGAGCGATACCGGCTGCGGCATGGTGCCAGAATTCTTGGAAAAGCTCTTCGTTCCCTTTGAAAGGGATGGCCTTGGGCACCCGAATCTCACTGAGGGAACGGGATTGGGCATGCCGATCACGAAGAACCTTGTCGAGCTCTTTGGCGGCTCCATCGAGGTCAAGAGCAAGGTTGGCCAAGGAAGCGAATTCACCGTGAGCCTTCCTCTCAAGCTGGCGTCGAGCGCATCGGATTCGGACGCCTCCTCCGAATGTGGAGCGGAGGCAAGCGAGAAGAGGGAAGCAGAGGAAAGCACGAGTGCGCATGCCTTGGCAGCGAAAGCCTTCGATGATGCGAAGCAACGCAAGGATGATGCAAACGCGAATTCTTCGAAGAAGGATCGGTTCAAGGGAAAGCGCGTTCTCGTAGTGGATGATGACGATCTCTCGCGCGAGATCGTGCAGACAATCCTGGCCTCAGTCGGATTCGAGGTTGAAGAAGCTAATGATGGCGAAGTGGCAGTTCAGATGATCTTTGCGGCAGAGCCTGGATGGTATGACGGGGTCTTGATGGACATGCGGATGGCGCATATGAGCGGTGATGAGGCCACGAAGGTCATCCGAAGCTCGGAAAGAGAAGACCTGCAACATCTGCCGATCTTCGCGCTCACGGCAGATGCGTTCGAGGAGGGAAGACGTCGCAGTCGCGAGGTTGGCATGGTTGCCCATATCACGAAGCCCTTCAAGCGGGCAGAGCTGCTTGATCTTCTGGAGACGTATATCTCCTAAAGCCTGTCATCGAAGCCAGCTAGGGTGCGGTCCTGTAAAGGACAGACCCTCAGCATGCGTACCTGAGAAAGGAAATGCTAAGAGATGCTCTTATCGATCTTCAGCCTGGTCCTTACTGTATTGTTCGTGGTCTTCATCTTTTGGTGCATCAGCTCTTTTTGGGCATGGCTCGGTCGCGGCAAGCGCGTCAAAGGGGTTTGCGAGCAAGACCTTGTTTCAGACGAGGTCAAAGAGACCGTAGCGAAGCTCGAGGCGCTCAAGGCGGCGCAAAAGCTTGACCGAGGCAAGCAGGGTCCTGTCATTCACCTCAATCGTAAGCAGATCCGTGAGGTGAACCGAGCTGAAAAGATGATCCGCGAGGACTTCCTCGATCATTTGAAGCTTGGCTGGTATCAGATCGTTATGATCTTCTTCATCGGGTCGGTTCTTGGCCTTGTACTCGAAGAGGCATGGATGTTCATCACGGCAGGTGTTACCGAAAGCCGCGTTGGGCTGGTGTGGGGGCCATTCAGTCCGCTCTATGGCGTGGGCGCAGTATTGCTGACGATCGTGACGTTTCAGCTTCACAAAGCTGGGGCGAAAGGCTTTGTGGTGTTCCTCGTTTCCATGCTTGTCGGAGGATTGCTCGAGCAGGTTACAGGATGGGCGATGGAGGAATTCATGGGAGCAGTTTCCTGGGACTACATTGCGGGTGGCGTGCCAGGAGCCATCACGAAGTGGGTCGCTGTTCCGTTCCTGTTCTTCTGGGGCATCCTTGGCTATCTGTGGTACAAGTTCATCATGCCGAACCTGCTTTGGGCTTTGGGGCGTCCCACGACAAAGCGCAAAGTGGTCTTCGTGACATTGCTCTCCATCTATCTGATCCTGGATATCTTCATGACCATCATGTGCTTCGATCGGCGAGCCGCGCGCGATGCGGGCATTCCGCCTGCGAACGCCTTCGAGCAATGGGTGGATGAGAACTTCAGCAACGCGTTCATGTCCGAGCGATTTCAGAACATGGTGATCGATGGTACGGGCGATGCTTATGACACCGTTGTAGGTGCTAATATATAGAGCCGCATATTACGAGCATGGGGGGATGCCGTGTTGGATCATGAACAGCAGAGCGAATACCTGGACAAGCTCGGTTTTGATACTGCGCCGAGGCCAACGATAGAGGCTCTTGACGAGCTGATCTACGCGCATCAGACCAGCATTCCCTTCAGTACGATGAAAGTGGACATCGATTCTGATGCACCATGTCTGGATAGCGAGCATCTTTTCGACAAGATCATCATCAAAGGCCATGGGGGGTATTGCTTTGAGCTCAACAAGCTCTTCCAAGAGCTCTTGATATCCCTTGGCTATGCGGCACGACCAGCACTGAGCCGTGCTGTTCGCGGCCGTGCAGGAAGGATGCCGATCAATCATCGCGGTATCCTGGTTGCATTCGACGAGGGCCTTTTCTCAGCTGATGTTGGCTTCGGTGGTCCGATGCCTGCAGGTGCGCTCAGGCTTGCTCCTGGAGAAAAGCGCGAAGTGCTTGGCGAGACCTACCTTGTCGATCCAATTGACCATGCCTGGTGGAAGATCGATCGGATCACCAAGGCTGAGCAGGACTTGCATGATGACGCTCTTCCCGTACGGCGCCAGACCGAGCTCGAGATCTGCACGGCCGTGGTAGAGGATATCGACTTCGCTGCGATGAACCTTTCATGCTTCCGCCCCGGAACGCTTTTCCATGACCACGACCTTTTGAATCTTCGGACCAGGAACGGGCACAAGGCGTATCGCGATGGTGTGTTCACCATTCGTGAGCATGGTCAGAAGCAGATCATCGAGCTTTCCGATGAGGATGAGAAGCGAGAAGCGCTCGCTGAGCATTTCGGCTTCTTCTTTTAAGGCTCTGTTAACCCAGATAGGGCGCACAATAGGTTGCCTATGACGAGTGAAAGTCTCGCCGCGTCGTCGCTTCGAGGCATAAGTCTCTCAGCTCCTTTGGCTTACCTCGCTTTCATCATCATATGGCAACCTTCAAGCGCAATACATCCAGCTTGGGTTAACAGAGCCTTTTTCAAGGCGGATTTCCTCGTTCGCTCTAATTCAAGTTCACATGATGCTTCATGCAGTAGAGCGTGACGCAGAAGCAACCAATGGCAAGCGCAACATCCTTCGTTATATGGGTGAGGTAGATGGCCGTGGTTCGGAAGCCATCGAAGTAAGAGGTGGAATCGTAGCCGAACATGCTGTTGAGGCTCAAAGCAATATCTATGGTGCCCGTGATCATGTTCGCGACCCATCCGATCCCGATGAAGAGCGCAATGCCACAAGCCACTTTATGTTGGCGCGCCCAGGTAGCACCAAGCGTGAGGGCGGCATAGGCCAAGAGCAGAAGAGAGGCGAGCGAAGCGATGCTGCTGAGCGAGCCGAATATGACCGTGGGCACCTCTCCCGCACCTCCAATGCCCAACGATTCCACGTTAAGTATCCAGTAGGGTACAGAGTCATAGAAATCGTAACCTTCGACGAGGCCATTCATGCTCACCGTGAGAACCAGAGCTCCCTGCGTTGCGACGATGATCGAGATGAGCAACCAGAGGGAACCTGCGAGGATCTTCGACCAAAGAAGGGTGGAAGCATGTGTTGGCAGGGTAAAGGTGAGGTAGCCCTGGTCAGTGTAGAAATTCGCGTAGAATCTCTGAATCACCACGATGAAGGTGGCAGGAACAAGGCATGCAAGCGCGACGAACCCACTTACAACACCAAGGGCAGCTACAGCCTGCAATGCTTCGGTCATTGAAGTCGGATCAAGCTCGCTCATCCAATAGCCAGCAAATCCTGCGATCATGGCAAGCAGCGTGACGCCGAGCACGATCAGATGGATCAGACAGGCTGGACGGCCGATAGCCTTGAAATCATATCCAAACAGTTTTCCTAGCATGCGAATGTCCTCCTGAAGTACTCATCAAGGCTCGTTCCCGTCTGAGCTTTGAATGCCTCAACGGGGCCCTGAGCGAAGATGTGCCCTTGGCCGAGGAAGATGACCTCGTCAAGAACGGGCTCTACATCGGCAACCAGATGCGTGGAGATAAGCAGCGTAGAGTTGCGCCGATAGCCTCCGATGATGGTCTTCAAGATGTAATCACGCGTGGCGGGATCGACGCCGCCGATCGGTTCATCAAGCAGATAGAGCGCAGCGTGGCGTGCCATGACAAGGATCAGCTGCACCTTCTCCTTCGTCCCCTTCGAGAGCGCGGCCATGGGCGTGTTCGCAGGGATGCCAAGGTCTTTCAGCATCGTGTGCGCAAGCTCGACATCGAAATCAGCATAGAAGTCGGCGAAGAAAGCGAGCGTTTGCTGCACCCGCATCGATGGCGGGAAATAGGGGCGTTCGGGTAGGTATGAGACAAGCGCTTTGGTGGCGGGGCTTGGCTGCATGCCTTGGATGAGCATCTGACCGCTGCTTGGTTGGAGAAGGCCTGCGGCGAGCTTGATGAGAGTGGTCTTGCCGCTGCCATTAGGCCCAAGGAGCCCGACGATGCGTCCAGGAGCAAGCGAAAGCGATACGGCATCCAGCGCAGTGACAGCTCCATACCGCTTCGTAAGATCGTTGCAGATAAGGACAGGTGCTGCATCTGGTGCAAATGTTGGCGCGGCCACATCTTGCACAAAGGCGGGAGTGGTTTGAGGAGACGAGGCGGCATGGTAGAAGATGAACATGTCCTCGAGCTGGCCATCCTTATTCTGAAAGCCGCCAGGAATGGAGCCGATGCGTGTGAAGCCAAGCTTCTCATAGAGCGCAAGCGCTCCTACATTGCTGGCAACGACCGCATTGAATTGGAGGCCAGTGAAGCCACAATCAGCAAGATGAGCGATGCTGTCCTCTACAAGAGCGCGGCCAATGCCACGTCCTCTCTCTCCCGATAAGACGGCGTAGCTTGCGTTAGCGATATGTGCGCAGCGTCCGATGTTGTTGGGATGCAGGATGTAAAGGCCCACAACGCGCTCTCGGTCTCCAGCTTCAGAAGGCACGACCGCAACCGCTGTCCTTGTCTGACGTCGGAAGAAGGAGAGCGCTTCGGCGTCATCACGGAGAGGGTCTGTTTGGGGAAAGGCATTGCCGGCGAGGACGACCTCGTTCCAGAGAGCGCGCATCTCGCTGATGTCGTCGATGCGGAATGTTCGTATATCCATGGATCTGTTCCTTATCCTTGTATGAACGCATGCGTCATCTTATCCATGATGGGTGCGATTATACTATGTGCATACAGCGCTGCTTGGAGTAGAGCGGCCGACAGAATGCGCGAAGGAGGAGGAAATGGATGCGTAACCGAGTGTTCTTCGCGCTGTTCACGATCCTCTTCGGTGCATTTGCGGGTGCTTTTGCATGGGCGTTCTTCTTCCTCATGAACATCGGCATCGACGTGCTCTGGCATCGCGTGCCGAATCTCCTTGAGAGCGCTGGCCTGCCAAGCGTGCTCTATCCGATCGCGTTCTCCACCGCAGGCGGTGCGCTCATCGGTCTGTTCGCCAAGCGCTTCGGTGCGTATCCCGAGGACATGAACGAGGTCATGGCGAAGGTCAAGCAAACGGGACGCTATGAATACGACCACCTAGGCGCGTCATTCTTCGGTGCGCTCCTGCCGCTTCTGTTTGGTGGTTCTATCGGTCCCGAGGCGGGGCTTACGGGGGTTATCGCAGGACTGTGCACCTGGGTGGGCGATCGGCTGCGCTTCGTAGGAGCGGAGATGCGCGAGCTTGCCGAGGCGGGATGCGCTGCGGTCATCTCAGCTATCTTCGCTACGCCCCTATTCGGACTTGCCGTGCCTATCGTAGGTGCGGCCGATGATTCTGATGGAGTGCGCTTTGCGAGCGAAGTGCGGCTTGGTTCACCCAAGGGGCTTAAGGTAGCGGTCTACATCCTTGCAGCAGCATGCGCGCTCGTTGCGATGCTCCTGCTCGGTAGCCTTTTTGGTACGGGAGGAGGCCTCCCGCATTTTTCAGAGATACAGTTTGGATGGAGGGAGCTTGTCTGGGCGCTTCCGTTGGCGATCATAGGTGCGGCGGCTGGCTGGTTGTTCTTTCCCTTCGGAGTGCTTGCGCGGAAGATATCTACTGCACTTGGGTCGCATATTGTCGTGAAGCCCGTGCTTGCAGGGATCGTGCTTGGCCTTCTTGGGACCGCGCTCCCGTTCGTGCTATTTGCTGGTGAGGCGCAAACCGAAGAGCTGGCGGCCACGTGGACGGCGTTCGGCGCAGGTGTGCTTGTCGTGACAGGTTTCGTGAAGGTTTTCGCTACGCAGTTCTGCTTGAATCTGGGATGGCGCGGCGGCCATTTCTTCCCGATCATCTTCGCTGGCATCTCTATCGGATATGGGTGCGCGACGCTCACTGGCATCGATCCAGTGTTCGCGCTCTGCGTGGTGTGCGGCACGCTCATCGGCACCGTCATGCGTCAGCCTGTGATGGCAGCACTCCTTCTGTTGCTCGTGTTCCCTGTGAAGGGCGTATTCGTTCTTCTCATTGCCTGCGCGCTTGGTGCGTTAGTGCCGATCCCTCGCTCTTGGCTTGGGCGTTGAGACACAACATGGCGAAGCGTACTTGATCGCTCGAGAGCGTTTCGTGGCATAATCTCATTAAGAGGACTGAATTGAGAATCGGGAGCGAAGGCGAAGAGAGTGCGTATGGCAGAGGGCTTGAAGGCGATGGGTGGGCGGTTGCTCATCACGCGTTTCATGTGCGTCTTTGCGCTCATCCTAGCGTTTGCTTGTGCGGGGTGCGCTTCGCCGCAGACAGATGGTGGCGAAGCATCAGAGCAAGTGGCAGCTTCTGCTGCATCTGACTCTGCGCAGGGTTTCGAAGTCGCCCCTGCCATCATTCCTTTGCCTGAGTTCACAGGCGTGGCAGCTGTCGAGATCGATGGAGGCATTCCCTCATTCACCAATGAGGAGCTTTCGCGCGATGCATCTGCCGTATATGCCCCGCTTGACGAGCTCGGCCGCGCCACGGTTGCATTCGCCATGGTGAGCGACGAGACGCGCCCACCTCAAGGGGAGAAGCGGCCCTCGCTCAGCGAGGTGCACCCTTCTGGATGGAACCAGGCTTTCTATGATCATATTCCAGGGCAAAGCCTGTTCAATCGAAGCCATCTGATCGCATGGAGCTTGAGCGGCGAGGGGGCGAACCCCTGCAATCTCATCACGGGCACAACCTTCATGAACCAAGGGACCATGCAGGGATATGAGCAGTCCATCCTCTCTTATATTCGCAACACAGGCAATCATGTGCTTGTTCGCGCAACGCCTATCTATGAAGATGACGAGCTTGTGGCACGCGGCGTTCACTATGAAGCGCGCTCGATCGAGGATGCTGGTGAGGCAATTAGCATCAACGTTTTCATCTGGAACATCGAGCCAGGCGTGGAGATCGATTACGCTACGGGCGAAAGCGCGCTGTTACCAGAAGAAAGCGAAGGCCTCACGCAGTGAAGCGGATAGGGGCCGTGGTGACGGTCTGCGCCATCATATGCACAGCAGCCATGCTGCGCTCTCCGATCACAGCGATGGGGTCGCTCAGCATGGTGGTGCAGGATGATCTTGCGCTCTCAGCGGCAACGATGGGACTTCTCACAACACTGCCTCTCTTGGCATTCGCTGTCTCCTCGCTTTTCATGGGGATCATTGCTAACCGATTCGGGAAAGATCTTGTCTTGACCATAGGGTGCATGTTGATCGCTCTTGGGATCTTCGTGCGGTCCTCTTTCTCTGGGGTGGGACTGATCACGGGCACGGTGTTGCTTGGCCTTGGCATCTCAGCTGGAAATGTGCTGCTACCAGCTGTGGTGAAGGATCGTTTTCCGTTAGCCATTGGTGCGCTCACAGCGCTCTATACCACGACGATGTCTATTTTTGCAGGTGGGGCTGCGGGTCTAAGCGCAGTGATCGTGGAGAGTGGCATGTCGTGGCAGGCAACCCTTGCGCTCCTTGTCCCGCTTGCTGTTGCAGGTGCGCTCCTCTGGGCATGGCTGCATCATCGCAACCATCTTGCGAAGAACGAGAAGCCTGGTATTGGGCAATGCGCTCAGCTCGATCGGAAGAGCCATGCAGAAGCGGGTCGCCCTTCATTTCGCCTCTCTGATCTTCTCCCCGCGCGCATCATGAAGACACCGCTCACGTGGTGGATCACTGGTCAGTTTGCACTGCAATCGGTTCTGTTCTACTGCATGGTGGCGTGGATACCGTCCATCCTTGCAGTACGAGGGATCAGCAGGGGAGCCAGAGCGCTTTGCATGACGCTGTTTCCCGTGATGGGCATCTTCTGCACCATCTTCGTACCGCCTCTTGCGCAAAGGTTGCGTCGGCAACGCCTTCTTGGTGCTTTGGCGGGAGCGCTGAGCGTGGTGGGCATCGTTTTGCTCTGCGCGGTCAGCTCTGATGGCATGGCTGTTTTCTCTGTGGCGCTCACAGGATTCGCCCTTGGTGCTCCTTTTTGCTTGTGCATGTTCTATTTCAGCGCTCGTACGTCATGCGCTGCTGATTCGGCAAGGCTCTCGAGCATATCGCAGACATTCGGGTATTTGCTTGCTGCTATCGGACCAGCGTGCATGGGATGTATCTTCGACATGACAGGTTCATGGGATGTATCGTTGGTCCTCATGATCGTGATGGCGGTGGGTGTGATGGTGTGCGGTTGGAAGGCTGGCACAGGCGCCATACCTTCTGAGTAAGAGTTCGCATCACTCTGCCACGATGATGATGCCGTCGTTCACGTTCACGAACCCTTCACGTTCTAGATCTGCAATGAGCGAGGCGAAGAGCTCGTCAGCCACTGCTTCGCGTCCTTCTGAGAGTTCGGTCGCATCAAGCGCACGATGCGCCTCGTCAAGCGTGATGCCCCTTGCATGCTTGAGCGCGATGCGCACGAGCTCTGCACGCTTTTGGCGCCGCGACCCTTCAAAGGCTGACTGGCGCGCATAGGTCGTGCTCGCGCGTGAGGGATTCTGGCCGCTTTTCTTGAGCTGCGCTCCGAAGTCAAGCAGCGCATAGTACCAACCTCGTGGGTCAGTTTGGCTTGCCGTGTCTGCGATATAGGGAATGAGGTCTGCATCGGGCACCTTTGAAGCATCGGGGAAGAGCTCGTGCAAGAAGACAGCGCGGACATTCGTTTCCACGTAGACAGCAGGCTTTTGGTGGGCGAAGGCAAGCACGCCCGCAGCAGTTGCGGGACCGATCCCTGGAAGCGCGATGAGCTCGTTGAATGTAGCGGGCAACTCGGTTGCTCCTGTGGCAGTAACCTCCACTGCTGCGCGTTTGAGCGCCAGTGCGCGACGGTTATAGCCAAGGCCTTGCCAGAGTGCCAGAACATCAGAAACGCTGCCCTCTGCGAGCGCTTGGAGCGTGGGGAAGGCCTCAAGGAAGCGCGTCCAGTATCGCTCCACCCGCGAGACCTGTGTTTGCTGGAGCATGACCTCGGAAACGAGCACGGCATATGCGTCATCAATGCCGCGCCACGGAAGATCGCGATAAGCTTCTGCGCCTTCTTCCCACACGCGAGCGATGAAGGCTGCTCGATCCACGTCCCCGCAGGGCCAAAGGGCATCGTTGCGCACCACATTGTAGGTCGATGAAGCCATGGTCTCCTCAAAGGCAGTCGCTTTTGGCACATTGTCGCATGGAATGATGTCGAGCAGCATTCCGCACATTCAAACATGATACAGTTGAAAGATGAATAAGGGAGGAAATGGCATGACATCAAAGAATGACCGACGGGTGTATGAGGATATCGAGGCTGAGGGTCACTTGGTCGATTCGAACATCCTCTCGCGCATCATGGGAGGCATTGTCGAGCTCGAAGGTGAGTTCGAGGTGCTCTCATTCCAGATCGGCCGAGGGAACGAGAATCCCTCTACGATGACCATGCGCGTCTATGGGCGAGATGGCAATCATCTGACAGAGATGCTGCGTATGCTGCATGGATTAGGCGTCGTGCCAGCCCATCCAGGCAATGTGACCGTACAGCCTGCTCCTGCTGATGGGGTGTTCCCAGAAGGATTCTACGCTACTACGAACCTTGAGACGCTCGTGCGCATCGATGGGTTCTGGTACCCCGTGCTCGGGACGGAGATGGATCTTGGCATCTGCGTTGATATAGATGCGAAGCGCGCATGGGGCGTGCCGATCTCAGAGGTACGCGCAGGTGATCCTATCGCAGTAGGGCAAGTGGGCATTCGTGTTTCCTCCCAGGAGCGTCTTCGTGAAAAAGAGGAGTTCGAATTCATGAACTCCACCGCAAGCAGCGAGAAGCCGAAGGCGCAGATCATTCGTCAAGCTGCATCGCTACTGCGTGAGGTGCGGGAATCAGGTCAGGCGATCATCGCAGTGGTGGGTCCGGCGGTCATCCATACGGGTGCAGCTGAGCATCTGCAACGTCTTGTACGCGCAGGCTATGTGAACGTGCTCTTTGGCGGGAACGCGGTTGCCACGCATGATATAGAGTCGGCTCTTTTCGGCACATCCCTTGGC
>CAJURO010000007.1:73515-81779 GCA_910588985.1 uncultured Eggerthellaceae bacterium
CCCTTGGCATTGACATGCAGACAGGCATTCCTGTTCCTGGCGGTCATGAGCATCACCTGCGGGCGATCAACCGCATCCGTGCGTGTGGTGGCATCAAGCAGGCGGTCGAACAGGGCGTCTTGACCGATGGGCTCATGCATGCGCTTGTTGAGACGAACACCCCTTATGTGCTTGCTGGGTCGATTCGTGATGACGGGCCGCTTCCTGATGTGATCACAGATACCATGAAGGCTCAATCGGCAATGCGGACATGGTGCCAGCAAGCGGGCGCCTGCCTCATGATGTCAACCATGCTCCACTCCATTGCTACGGGCAACTTGCTTCCTGCATCGGTGACAACGGTGTGCGTGGATATCAACCCAGCCGTGGTGACAAAGCTCTCCGATCGCGGCAGTTTTCAAACGATCGGCATCATCACCGATGTCGGCTTATTCCTCAAGCAGCTTGCTGATGAGCTTGATTGCTGAGCGATAGCGTTTCGGTAACGGTCGAGAGGCAGATTAGGGCTCGGTCCAACCTCTCTTTCCTCCGCTTCTACAATCGGCTGAAGACCACCCTTGAGCCAAGGAGCAATCATGTGCACAGCAGTCCGCTTCGTCGATAAAGACGGCAATCTTTTTTGGGGTCGTAATCTCGACTGGAATGAGGGATATGGGCAGTTCCCTGTGATCATGCCAAAAGGCTTCAAGGTCACGCAGGCCTTTGGCGAGCCGTATGAGAGCAAGCATGCAGCTGTTGGCATGAGCATCGAATACGAGGGTTATCCGCTCTTCTTCAATTGTGGGAACGATGCTGGCCTTGCAGTGGGCGGCTTGAACTTTCCTGGATATGCCCAATTCGAAAAGGCGCTGTTGATGGCAAGACCAATGTAGCAGCCTATGAGGTTCCCGTTTGGGTGGCAGCGAACTTCGCAAGCGTGGATGAGGTGGAAGCAGCGTTGGCGGACGTGGCCATCGTCGGGCAGGGCATAACGCCCTCTCTGCCTGTCGCAATGCTCCATTGGCACATCGCGGATGCGAAGCGCAGCATCGTCGTCGAATATCAGGCTGACGGGATGCATATTTATGAGGACACGGTAGATGTCCTCACGAATCAGCCGCCTTTCCCCTGGCACATGGAGAACTTGCGCAACTATATGAACTGCTCGGGCCACTGGGCAGGAGAGGTCACCTGGAGCAAGGACACCATGGCTCCTTTTGGCACAGGTGCAACTATGCGCGGGATCCCAGGCGATACCTATTCAACTTCGCGCTTCGTGAAAGCTGCTTTCATCAATGCCTTCCACCCTGTGAAGGCCACGGAGCAGGATAACGTCATGCGCATGTTCCATACCCTTGGGAACGTTTCGTTCGTGGAAGGGTGCGCTCAGATGGCTGACGGATCCTATGAGGAGACGCTGTATTCCGACTGCTTCAGCGCTCAGAGCGGAACCTATTACTTCAATACCTATGATGATCCAACGCTGCGCTCGGTGTGCTTGAAAGATTATGCCACCTCGCCTGCTTCGTCCTTGATCAAGCCGAAGGTTGCGATGACTGCGTGGTAGCGGGTGCTCGATGGTAGATGAGGTGGCAGACGTCATCCCCGCGGGCGATGGTTTTCGGCAGATCGAGTTTGCATCCAGTATATCGGGGCAGGGGGAGAATACGACGGGAAGGGAGATGATTCAGATCTTGTGAGGAGGCGTTACGAGAAGTCGCATGAGCGCACGCATGTTGCTTGAGAGGCGTCTGTACGGTTTTCCGTGGAGCCACATATCCGTTACGCGCAATCCTCCGAGCGCTGAGGGCGCGCAGGTCTCAAGATCGATGTCGCAGGAGAAGAAGCTGGCTTCGTACCCTTCGCGCAGCTGCCCTTTCTTCTCTTCGAGCATTTCCGCTCCATTGACGGTGTATGTTCTGAGAGCCTCGTAGCCAGAGAGCGATTGGTCGGCAAGGGGGAATTCCCTCATGCCCCTCATCTGCAAGAACGGATCGACCGATTGAACAGGAGAATCGCTTGACCCACAGAGCGGCACGCCTGCATGCATGAGCGTGGAGAGCGGAACTTGGTTTGCGATCTGCTGATCGGTCAAGAAGCGTTCGTATCCATGGAGAAAGCGCTCGTCGATCCAGGTGAAGCCAGGCTGCACGGTGACGAAGGGCTTCATTGCGCAAACGCTCTCTACTGCGTGCGCAGAAGGGAACTCGAAATGATCTATTCGGTGCCTTCCTGGCAGAGCGGCCAGAATATCGACAAGCTGGTCGATCGCTCGGTCGCCGATCGCATGTGCAGACATCTGGTAGCCTTCATGCGCGAAGCGCTGAAGGATCTGCTCAAGCTCACCAGCTCTGAAGTATGGCTCTGCGCGTGTCCCGTCCTTGTATGGTTCGAAGAATGAGGCCGTACGCGAGCCAACTGAGCCGTCCATCTCCCATTTCATGCATCCACCCACGCGCGAAGCAGCCATCTTTGACCTTACGCGATCGAGCTTCGTCTCATCCATGTATTGAGGGAACAGCCGCACATCGATCGGAAGGCGCTGGGCGATGAACGCTGCGAGCTCGCCCATCCGATCGCGCTCGATGTCATCGTTGCCTTCAAGGGCGCAAACCGTTCCGATGCCGAACGAGGCGCATTCGTTGCAGAAATGCGCGATTCCGCGCATCAGCGCTTGAGGAGTGATGCGCGATGCAAGGCATGCGGTGAACTTGCCAAGGTTCGCATCATGCGCTGGGCCTGTGAATATGCCATCAGGGGCGAGACCTTCCAGATCGAGTTTCTCGAGCAGAGAAGATGAGCATGATCCAGAATGCCCATCGATATTGAGGACCCACACGTCAGCTCCCGATGCCCATGAGTCGAGCTCGCGCCTATTCGGAAGCCGTCCTTCCTCGATAGCGGCTGAAACGTAGTTCGTGAGGATGAGAAGCGAACCTTCCTTCGCGTGGTTTTGTTCTGCGACAGCGCGGATCTTTGCCTCGACACCGTGAAGGTCATGTGGCTCTACGGTGCCATCGACGAAATCGCACAAAGCTTCGCCCATGCTTGCCAGCGCGATCGTTTCCATCATGTGAAGATGCGCATCGATGAGCGCAGGATAGATGTGCGCACCATTCAAGTCGACCACGGCATCCTTCGCGCTCGGAGCTTCATCGAGCGCAACGATGACCGCATCTTCGATCGTGAGCGATGCGCGGATGTCGCCCTCATGCTCAAGGGTGTGAAAGTGCCCGTTCGTGAATACTGTTCTCATGCTGCTAGAGGGAGACGGCGCTGCCTACAGCCATGAGCAGGAAGGCGATCAGCACGATCACTTGCATCGGGGTCGAGGCAAGGAGGTCGGGAAGCAAGATGCGCCCATTCGCCTTTCGACATCGACGGAATGCAGGGACGACCATGATGGCCATCAGGATGGCGATGAGGCCGCCTGCGGTACGCATGATCTCGAGGAACCCTCCCAGGTTGAGCAGCACGAGAATGAGCGATGGCAGCGTTGCGATGAGCCAACAGATCCGATGATGCAGCTTTGTCTGCTCTTTGATGATGTCGGAGAGAGCAAGGGATATCGACCAGTAGGTTGTGAGCATCGCGAGTACGGTGAATGCCGAACCGAGAATCTGAGCCCAAAGACCAATGCCCTCCGACCAGCCTATGATCCCTAGCTCAGTGATGCGCGCAGAGCTTCCGAGCGCGCAAAAGGTGATGACGAGGATGAAGACGAGGTTTAACCCCAAGCCAAGCAGGACTGCTTTGCGAACCTTGGCTGGATCACGATCGAGCCCTTCGACTGCCTGAGGCACACTGAAGAATGCGACGAACGAGAACATCGCCATGCCGAAGAACGCGAGGAGCTCATTGGGAGCGCCGATGATGCCCCATGGCAGCGTATTGTGCCAATTGAGGAGAGATGCGCAAGCAAGCACGCCGATGATGACCATGATGACGGTGATGGAAACGGCTTCGCTCACGCCGAGCACCTTGAGACCGAAGAACACCACTGCTGCTGCTATGGCATAGAAGAGGATCTTGGCAACAAGCGGATCGAATCCAGCAGCTTCGAAGATCTCGGCGCCGCCAGCAACATAGGCAGCAAGGTTGGTGACCAGCACGAGCGCGGTAAGGATGAAAAGACCTCCTACGAAGATGCTGCCACGGGGACCCCTGAAAAGATATGTTCTGAAAACAGAGATGATCTGCGAGCCTTTGCCGCTGCCGATCGCGATCTCCGCGAGCATCATATGCATGCAATAGCTGAAGAAGAACGACACACCCAAAATGAGCAGGCTTGGAACAAGGCCTGATCGGTCAACAAGATACGGTAGAGTCATGATGCCGCTGCCTACGCCATAGCCTGTGATGATGCATGCAGCTTGCCATACGGTCAGTTTCTTGTCCATAGACTCTCTTTCACCCCGATGATCGTATTCTCTTCATTGTACATGGCAGAGTGCTCGAGAAGAGGGCTTTGC
The DNA here is from genome assembly GCA_910588985.1 of uncultured Eggerthellaceae bacterium. Taxonomy (GTDB): domain Bacteria; phylum Actinomycetota; class Coriobacteriia; order Coriobacteriales; family Eggerthellaceae; genus MGBC163016. The sequence goes on from CAJURO010000007.1 coordinate 77,967, forward strand.
TCCCTCTTTCAACTTGGGTGTATCATGACGCTGGACATGAGGTTGACAAGGAGCGCTATGTTTCGAGTACGTGCAAAGTATCTTCTCTTGATCGCTTCGGCAGTATGGTTCCTTGCAGGATTCAACATTGCACGGCTCGGGGTGCTTGCCTGCCTTGAAGGCGATGCGCCGCTCTGGTTGCTCGTCGTCGGAATCCCCGTCGCATTCCTCGCGTTCCATACGATGTTCAGCAAGCTTGTTGGAAAGCACGCTGATCGCATTCGCAGCTATGGCGAAGACCGCATGCATGTGCTGCGATTCTTCGATGTGAAGGGCTATCTCATCATGGCTATCATGATGGGAGGCGGCATCTCGCTTCGGGCATTCGGCATCGTGCCAGGATGGTTCGTCGCCTTCTTCTACACAGGGCTTGGATGCGCTCTCGCGCTTGCGGGAATAGGGTTCCTTGTCCACTTCGTGCATCGTGGCGGCCATATCACCTGTCCTGTTACGAAAAGGACGCGCCTCGCGTAACGGACGCACTTCTCTCCTGCGCGCTTTCGGGCAGCGTGTTTTCATGGTCACGAATTGCCAACACCATTGTTACAGCTCAATCGGCTCCTTTTTGAGCTGTTTTCCCTGTGCCATCATTGCGGCATGAAGATGTGCCTGCGCATCTTGACCTGCCATCCGCCCTTCGGAGGTTGATCTTGATGCGTGGAAACGAATATGCCGCGAGGAAGGGACGCCATGTATTACTCCAGTGGGAACTATGAAGCCTTCGCTCATCCTCTAAAACCTGAAGGTGTTGAGAACAAATCGGCCTATATCATCGGCTCAGGCCTTGCGGGCTTGACCGCAGCTTGCTATCTGGTGCGCGATGGGCGCATGCCTGGCGAGCGCATCCATATCCTCGAGCGTGACCCGCGTGCGGGCGGCGGTTGCGATGGGTGGCATTACTCAACGCTCGGCTACACCATGCGTGGGGGCCGAGAGATGGACAACCATTTCGAGGTCATGTGGGATCTTTACCGCGACATTCCTTCCATCGAAGACCCTAACGTGAGCGTGCTCGACTACTATTACTGGCTCAACAAGCGCGATCCAAACTACTCTCTCTGCCGCGCAACGGTCGATCGCGGCAAGGATGCCCATACGGACAACAAGTTCAACCTATCGGACAAAGCCTGCATGGAGATCATGGATCTGTTCTTCACTCCTGAAGAGGACCTTCAAGATAAGCTCATTACCGACTACTTCTCCGACGAGGTGCTGAATTCCAATTTCTGGCTCTATTGGCGCACCATGTTCGCGTTCGAGAACTGGCATTCAGCCTTGGAGATGAAGCGCTACGTGACCCGTTTCATCCATCATCTCGGCGGTCTTCCCGATTTCAGCGCTTTGCGATTCACCCGTTATAACCAGTACGAGTCCATGATCCTGCCGATGGTGAACTACCTGAAGGAGCATGGGGTCGATTTCCGCTTCAACACCCATGTGACCGACGTGCGCTTCTCCTGCGATGCTTCCAAGGATGACGCACGCAAGGTGGCAACGGAGATCCGCTACACGCTTGAGGACAGTCCCGAGGCGATTGCCGCAGCTGAGGGCGTTCAAATGGAGGATCTGGCTGATGTTCCCACTCCCGAGGAGAAGGTCATCTCCCTTACTGAGAACGACCTCGTGTTCATCACGCCTGGTAGCTTGGTGGCCCATTCCTCTTTCGGAAGCCAAGATGAGCCCGCAAAGTTCGCCCCTGAGTTGACGCCAGGCGATGGCTGGGATCTCTGGAAGCGCATTGCTGCCCAAGACCCCTCTTTCGGCCATCCCGAGAAGTTCTGCAGCGACCCAGCGAAGAGCAATTGGGAAAGCGCTACGGTGACCACGCTTGACGAGCGTATCCTGCCCTATATCGAGGCGATATGCAAGCGCGATCCGCTTTCAGGCGGCGTCGTGACGGGCGGCATCGTGTCGGTCAAGGATTCCAGCTGGCTGCTCTCTTGGACCATCAACCGTCAGCCGCAGTTCCGCGAACAGCCTGCGGGGCAGGTTTGCGTGTGGCTCTATGGGCTCTTCACCGACACAGAGGGTGACTATATCAAGAAGCCGATGAGGGATTGCACGGGACGCGAGATCTGCGAGGAGTGGCTTTATCATCTGGGTGTTCCTGAGGACCAGATCGAGGATCTTGCTACCAACAGCGCCAATACGGTTCCTTGCATGATGCCCTATATCACAGCGTTCTTCATGCCCCGTGCTGCTGGTGATCGACCCGATGTTGTGCCAAAGGGTGCCGTGAACTTTGCCTTCATCGGGCAATTCGCCGAAACCCCCCGCGACACCATCTTCACGACCGAGTACTCCATGCGCACTGGCATGGAGGCGGTCTACACGCTTTTGGATATCGATCGTGGAGTGCCTGAAGTGTGGGGAAGCGCGTTCGACCTACGTGTGCTGTTAAATGCTACCGTTCTTCTGCGTGACGGTAAGCCAGCAACGGATATGAACATGAGCTTGTTGGAGAAGCTCCTAGTCAGCAAGGGACTCAAGGCCATTGAGGGCACTGACATCTATGGGCTGCTCAAGGGCTTTGGCGTGATCCCGACTGACGAGCAGAATGCCGATGTCCCCGTGCCAGCTACAGGCGCGGTCTGGCCTGGCATCCATTGATCTTGGAAGCTGACGACGCGGGCGGAGGTTCCTTCAATCCAAGCTTGGCATGGGCGTTGGGTAGAGTAGAATTCTCATCATTGGTTCTTTAACGATGAGAGGAGACTCATGGACCCCAATAAGCGCCCTGATGAGATGGCACGCATCAACACCCCAGAATTAGCTCAGGCGTTCATAGATGAGCAGGTAACTGCCATACGCGAGCAAGTTGGGGGCGGAAAGGTCCTTCTGGCTCTGTCTGGTGGGGTGGATTCCTCTGTCGTAGCGGCGCTTCTCATCAAGGCGATCGGGAAGAACCTCGTGTGCGTGCACGTGAACCATGGCCTCATGCGCAAAGGAGAATCTGAGCAGGTCGTTGATGTGTTCCAGAATCAGATGGATGCGAACCTTGTGTATGTGGACGCTACTGATCGCTTCCTAGAGCTTCTGGATGGTGTCGAAGAGCCAGAGACGAAGCGCAAGATCATCGGCGCTGAGTTCATTCGCGTTTTCGAAGAAGAGGCGCGCAAGGTGGGGGATGAGGTTGACTTCCTTGCCCAGGGAACGATCTACCCTGACATCCTTGAGTCCAAGGATGGCGTGAAAGCTCATCACAATGTTGGTGGCTTACCCGAGGATCTTGAATTCGAGCTTGTCGAGCCTGTGAAGCTGCTGTACAAGGACGAGGTGCGCGAAGTGGGACGCGCTCTCGGGTTGCCTGTTGACATGGTGGAGCGTCAGCCGTTCCCAGGTCCTGGTCTGGGCGTACGTTGTCTTGGTGCGATCACGCGGGATCGCTTGGAGGCATTGCGTGAGGCAGATGCCATCGTTCGCGAGGAAATGGAGGCGGCGAATGTGGGGGCGTGGCAGTACTTCGCTGTTGTGCCTGATATGCGTGCGACCGGTGTGCGCGATGGAGTGCGCGCCTATGAGTGGCCAGCGATCATTCGCGCTATCAATACCGTGGATGTCATGACCGCAGAGGTACCCGAGCTTGATTGGGCGCTCTTGAAGCGGATGACCGATCGCATCACGCATGAGGTGCCTGGGATCTGCCGTGTTTGCTATGACCTGACGCCGAAGCCTGTTGGCACGGTGGAGTGGGAATAGGTTTATGGCTATGAACTGGGGTTTCTTGGTTCATTACTCCTGTTGATTCGAGAGTAATTCGGTTGAACCCAGTTG
>CAJURO010000008.1 GCA_910588985.1 uncultured Eggerthellaceae bacterium
GCTTTAGCGCTTGGAGAACTGCGGACGCTTGCGAGCTTTCTTCAGACCGTACTTCTTGCGCTCGACCATACGAGAGTCGCGCGTCAGATAGCCAGCCTTCTTCAGCTCACCGCGGTAATCGCCAGCCTCGAGCAACGCACGTGCGATGCCGAGACGAAGCGCGCCAGCCTGTCCCGTCGTTCCGCCACCAGTGATGCGTGCGATCACGTCGAAGTGACCGACCGTGTCCGTCACCTTGAATGGCGTAAGCGCCGAAGCAAGCAAGCCGTCACGCGTGAAATACTTATCGCCTTCACGACCATTGACCGTTACCTTGCCGGTTCCTGGCACGAGACGCACGCGAGCAACGCTGGTCTTGCGGCGGCCGGTGCCATAGTACAGTGCCTCAGTCTTAGGCTTCTTAGCATCTGCCATGATTACGCTCCCATCTCAATCTTTTGCGGCTTCTGTGCAGCGTGCGGATGATCAGGGCCTGCGTAAACCTTGAGCTTCATGCCCTGTGCACGACCAAGGGTGGTCTTGGGAAGCATTCCCTTGACAGCGTGCTCGATAACACGCTCAGGATGCTTCTGCATGGCCTCCTCGAACGTCTCGGACTTCAGTCCGCCTGGATGGCCGCTGTGACGGAAGTACTCCTTGTTCTGCACCTTGTTGCCCGTGACACGGATCTTGTCAGCATTGATGATGATGACAAAGTCCCCCACATCAACATGAGGAGTGTACTGAGGCTTCTTCTTGCCGCGAAGGATCTGCGCAGCTTCACTTGCAACGCGTCCGAGCACCTGCCCGTCAGCATCGATGATGAACCACTTGCGCTCTACCTCGCCCGGTTTTGCGTGATACGTCTTCACAATCGAATCCTTTGCTTCTCTTTGGCGGCGAAGCTCCCGCTCTGCGGGTCCGCCAAGGTGTTAGTTTTCAAAAGGCAGCTCATGCATTGGCGGCTTCCTACACCGCCCAATCGAATCGGGGCTGGACCTCCCTTTTCGCATTGCTTGCAATCGCCACTGATACGGGGCTTTTGAAAGTAACTTTTGAATTGTAGTCAATAGTCTTGGGCGAAGTCAACAAGTTTCCAGGTAGATATCGTCTTTCGTCCGCTCGCCCCACTCATCGCGCGATGCGAGAGGAGAGCTACCACTCGCCCTCTACCATGCGAACACGGTCGCATACCCCGCAATAGGCCGCCACGATACCAGCGATCCCTGGCACGATCACCCCGAAGATGCCAAGTGCCGAGACTGACATGGGGTCGGTCAGCACCACATTCAGCACATAGCCAGCAAGCAGGAGCACAGCGCAGACCACAGCTCCTATGACATCGAACGTACGCGTGCCCCGACGACAGAAGAACGAGATGGCGAAAGCTCCAGCTACCCAGCTCAACACCTGGATCCACGTGCCAATGCTCACAAGCGCAGTAACGAGGCCGCTCGTGATCGAGGCACCAGCAATACTCGGATTGACCGCTACGATGAAGTTCGAGTAGACCTCCCAGTTCTCCATCGAGACAGAGCCCAACGAGGCGAACACGATCGCCGAGACTGCACACGCGCCAGCTGTGGTAGCGCTTTCCTTGACATCCATCGTCACGCCAGCGAGCACAGGCGCGATCGGTGCAAATCCAACAGATCCGAACAATGGCTGAAGATAATAGACCGAGCATGCGGCATCACTGAATCGCCCGATAAGCCACCACCACGCACCAAGTCCAAGAGCGAAGATGACGGCAGAGCCCCATGCTTGGTTGAAGAGAAGCATCAAAAGGAACAAGCCCAAGCTCGAAGCCGCACCCCAACGGGGACGAAGGAAGGTGAGCGCCACGCTCCCCGCAAGAAGCACCCATGCCACCACAGGCATCGTAGAGAAGAGCCCGAATGTTGTATCGGGATAGGAATCCGCACCGCCGATGACGATGCGCAAGTTCATGAGCGAGATCACTCCCATCATGATCGCGCCGAGGATAGCAACGACGCGCACGATGATGCTCGCACCATCAGGACCAAGCCGATCGATGAAGGGCTCGCGCTTCTTCACCTCGCGCTCCACCCGCTCGGCAGGCGCTTGCATCTCATTGCGCACGACCTTCGCCAGCTGCTTCTTCCCTTCTTTCGGGTTGCCGAGCATGGGGGTGAGCTTCGTTGCGAACTGATTCACATTGTCATAGCGCATATCAGGATAGGGATCCATCGCCTGGAACATCACATCGTCGATGGCGGGGTCGATCGCGTCCCAGCAAGCCGAGGGCAAGATAAGCTCCGCTTCCTCGATTGCGCGCTCTGCTGTATCAAGCGACTTCGCACGGAAGGGATTGGTGCCTGAGAGCATCTCGTAGGTCATGCTCGCAAGCGACCATTCATCTGTGCGCACATCAAGCGCTTTCTGGCGCATCTGCTCAAGCGGCATATAGCCTATGGTGCCCCCGCCCGTCGAGCCCTTGCCACCAGCATCCATAAGGGCGGAGAGGCCGAAGTCCGTCACCTTCACGACGCCTTCGCGATTGATGATCACGTTCTCTGGCTTGATGTCGAGGTGAAGCACGTTTGCTGCATGTGCCACCTCAAGAGCATGCGAGACGGAGGTGAACACGCTTGCGATCATATCGAGCGTGATGTCGTTGCCGAGCTCTCGGATAAGGTTCGCAAGCGTCTTGCCCTCCACGTACTCCATGATGACGTAGCACGTCTGCGCTTCGACGATGCAATCATAGACGGTCACGATGTTGGCATCATTGAGGTGCGCTGCGGTGCGCGCCTCTTCGAGCCCAGGGATCACGATGGAAGCTGGGTCGACTTCAGCATCAAGGATGTTCATATTGGGGACGGGGATATCCTCGGAGAAGCTCTGGAGGCGGAACTCCGAGCGAGCGCGGCGTTTCTGCGCCTTAGGTGGCTGGATCACATGCGCTGTCGTCTTGAGCGCGCTGTTCATGTTGTTGCGGCGCGGGCCAAGAGCGCTCTCGCGCTTGCTGCGCGTGAATGCCATCGTATTGTTCGAGGGCACGAGAGGGTTCGTCTTGCCATACTCGCCGATCGGCTCAGCCTCAAGCTCCTCCTCATATGCTTCGATGAAGTCCTCGCCAAGGTCGACGACCTCATCTCCCACAGCTGAGATCGGCATCTCGCCTGCACCAGCGATCCGCCCAGGAAGCCCTGAGGCGAATCCCATAAGATCGTCATCATGCTCAGCCCTGTTCGGCGCGAGAAAGGCAGGTACCTCCACCTCATCATCTTGATAACCTGCCTGAACGCGCCTTCCTACCGCGCGCCTGCTGCCATACTTCTCAGCACGACGCGCCTCCGAACGAGCTTGAGCTTCTTCGACGCGTTTCTCGCGCTTGGAGAGAAACCCTGGCTCGATCGGCAGATTCTCCTCAGGTGCATAGTTCGAGTCGACGAGCGTGCGCATGCCTGCCTGATCGTCCTGATGACGGTTCCTGCCATAAAGGCGCTTCTGCTGCCTTTCTTCACCGCGCAGGGGAAGCATGCGCGAAACATTCGCGCCAGCGCCTTCGAGCACGGAGATGCGCCCTTGAGCAGCATCACCCTGGGTAAGCTGGATGCACTTGATGGCCACATCGCGTTTCAGATGCGTATCGAATGCATGCAAGACCGTAGCATAGCCACCCGCGCCTGCACGGCCAATGATGCGATATCTATCGAGTATGAGTGCGCTCTCAGGCATGTGCTACGTTTGAACCTCCATGATGCCCTCAGTGCGTTCAGGCTCTTCGGCAGGATGCGTCGAGCCTTCATCAATTATCTGTCTTCGCATGATAGCCACAATATAGCCGAAGAGCAACGGTGCAATCTCAAAAGAGACCACAATATAGCGCGAATCATAGACGGGGGCTACCACGAAGAACGTCACAAGGATGATGGCGAACGGCAGGATCAACGTCTTGCACCGCAAGCGCCTGCGCATGATCACGAAGAGCATGGCTGCTGGGATCCACAAGCAATACATCACCATGAGCAGAGGCGTATTCAAGCCATAGATCTGCGCCACCTTGATGTAGTTCCTGTTCATCCAGAGCGAATAGTCGAACAGGAAGTCCGTGCTCGGAAGGTACACGTGATCCTCATGCTCGAAATAGGGCTTGTGACCTGGCCAGAAGATATAGGTTGTCGGGGCGAAGTAATAGCCGGCGATCCCAAGGACAGCGCCGAAGTAAGACCCAGGGTGTCGAAGGCCCATTGAAACATATGCTCGCAGATAATCTGCGATCTGCTCGGAGGTCATCTGATTGTTGACGAGCCATTTCACGTGATCCTGCGAATCGAACTCGTACTTGGAAGCAAGCTCCTCAACATCTATCACACCCGCGATCGCCGCACGCTCCTCCTCGGTCACATCATCAGGGTTATCGACAAGGTATCGTGCCGTTTGCTGGAAGAGCACACCAAGCACTTCCTGCCGCCCACCCGCATGGATGTTCGCAAGCGGAAATATGATGAGCGGCAATACGAGTGCCATCATGAGAACCGAGGATACAAGCTGGATAAGGAACGCACGCGCTGCTTCCTTCTCTTTCACAGAGAGAGCGAACACGAGCAGAGCCACGAACGCCGTCGGCGCCACGATGAAGATCCCTTGCTTGCGCGTCAAGCAGACAAGGAGCGCAATGCACACGAACCATACGACATGGCTTCGCTTGTGCAGAAAAGCACCCCGAGTGCGAAACGCCTCGAACAACATCATGAAATACGGGATGACGAACAGGCCGAAGACCGAATCCTTGATCATGCAGAACGCCCAGGAGGGAATGAACGGCATGATGCAGTAGAAGAGATAGAGAACGAAGACAAGGGCAAGCGGGCAATGCACGCGACGCAGATAGGCGACCGAAGCTGTATAGAGAAGCGCATACACGATCGACTGGATGATGCAATACACAATGACACCACAAAGCCAATCCCCTGTCAGCACATCGCTCGCATAGCCAAATGCACCGAATATGAGTGTGGTCAATACGGGATGGTGGTCAACAAGCCACGCATCAAGCTCAACATTGTTGTCCACCCCGAAGAACGGGATCAAGCGCACGGGATGGTGCTCGGGATACACTTGATAGATCTGGTAGAACGTATCGTTGTTCATGCCGCCTGGAACCATCGCAAGAAGCCATGGGGTCCAGAGCACGAGCATGATGAGGGCGAAGAGGATGACAGAGCGTTTCTGCCACCGAGGCGTGATCCTCTCAAGGACCGAGCGTCTCGGCTCTCCCGCGACCCGAGCTCGCGCAAGACGGCCTACGCCCAGATTGATCAAGATGAGAAGCACCATAACGGGGAACGTGATAAGGATGGAGAGCGAGATCATCTGCGCCCATGAGAAATATGCCCATCCCATACCGTATGCATACGAATAGCCGATGACACCGCATGCTGAGACAAAGAGCGCGATGGCAGCACAGGCAAACCAGTCGCCTCGCGACATGCTTGTGAGCTCTTTCATCAAGAAGGTGTTCATGAAGCCCCACTATACCACGGGAAAAGATCGTCTCATGTGCGCACAGGAAGGCTTTGGCCAAAGCAGCCCTCAGGTAAAGGACGGAGGCTACAGACGAGCATCGCGAAGAGCAGCGGGATAGCATCGAAGATGGGAACGACATAACGTGCATCATAGACAGGCGCTATGATGCAGAACCCAAGCAAGACCAAGAAGGGAACGAACAGGACGCCTATCTTCACGCGTCGTGCAAGAGCGACGAACAGGCAGATGCTCGGCAGCCAAAAGGCATACGTGACGATAAGGAGCGGTAGGTCAAGGACGGGGATGCTCGCGACGGTCCGATACGCTCCATCCATCGCAAGGCGATACCCATCAAGCTCATCAGGGTTCCAGAGCATCGGGCGTGCGGGAGAGCCCATCTTCGTATCGACGGTCACCATTCGAATGTTCGCGTAAGCGCACGGTGCCACATAGAACCCAGCGAGCCCCATCCATGCGCCAAAGTAGGAATCAGGATGACGCAAGCCTTGCGAGATGTAGACCTGCAAGTACGCTGCGATGTCCTCGCCTGATGCGTCAAGGTTATAGCGATACTTCACCGCATCCTCGAAATCGAAGGCATATTCATCTGCAAGCTTGTCGAAGTCGAGCACCTCCTCGATCACGTCTTGCTCATGCGCGGTGATGTCCTCTGGATGGTCCTTCACGACGCGCGCAGTCTGCTGGAAGAGCGGCCCTAACGCCTCTTGCACGCCGCCTGGGGCGATATTGAATGCGGGGAAGACGATGAGAGGCAGCGCAAGGCACATGATCGCCACGCACACAACACCTTGGGAAAGGGCCGCAAGCACATGCGCACGGTAGACCGCCGCCAGCACGGCTGCCGTGGGCACGACGACGAAAAGGCCCGTCTTCTTGGTGAGGCAGAGCATGAGCGCGCACAGGCAGAGCGCGACAACGATGCGCTTGCGGGAGAGCGCCGCTCCCTGCGTGCGCACGATCTCGCACAGCAGCAGCATGTACAGCATGAAGAACAACCCGAAGAAGCTGTCCTTCACCATGCAGAGCGCCCATGTCGAGATGAACGGAGCAACGCAAAAGTAGAGATAGCATCCAAGGCAGACGACGTTCGGGCAGCCGATGTGCCTTAGATAGGCAACGCTGAGGGTGAACACGAAGACATGCGCAATGCCTTGCAGCGTCGTGAAGCAGAAGACGCCCGCCATCCAATCACCTGTGAGCATGTCGCTCGCAAGGGCGAAGGCTCCATACACGAGCGTGGTGAACACAGGGTGATGGTCGACCAGGTATGCATCCGTATGCGTCTTGCCCGCGATCTCCTCCCAAGGGATGATCGAGATAGGATGGTTCTCGGGATAGACCTGATACATCTGATAGTACGTATCCCAATAGGTCGAACCAGGGAAATTGGCAATGGCCCAGGGAAGCCAGAAGAGCGCCATGATGGCCGCGAAGAGAAGGATGCTCCTTGCATTCCATGCGGGAACGAAGCGGCCAAGCCTGCCCACCTCGCCACATGCTGCCCGATACGCAAGCTTCGCGATCCCGCTCTCCAAGAAGAGAAGCAGTTGCGCGACCACGCAGGTAAGCACTGCTGCAAGGACGAGTTCAAGGGGAAGCGGAAGGGCAGGATATCCCTGCCCGATCACATACGAGCAGCCAAACACTGCGCAAAAGGAGACCAGAAGCGAGATAAGCCCAAGCGCAAGACGCCCTCCTCGACTCAGGCCGCGCAAACTCGTGCGAATGTATTCTCGAACCGAACGCACGCACATCACGTGTGCAAGCTGCTACACGATCTCGATCTGACAGCTCCGCATCGTATCAAGAGCGGCTTCATGCAGCTTCGGGCTCACGCCTGCACAGAGGGATGCGTTGACCTTGATGGGCACCTCAGGCATGAACCCTTTGAGCATGAGGGCGTTCGATACGACACAGATGTCAGTGCAGAGCCCAACGAGCGTGATGCTCGATATCGGATGCTCGAGGTTCTCTTCGCCAAGATCGATGGCCATCTCAAGTGCTGCGAAGGTGTCCTTGTCATAGACCGTCAGGTCTCGCTCATCGACGATCTTCTGCAAAGGCGCTGCCAGCTCCCATCCAGAAGTCCCTTCGATGCAATGTTCGACAGGAAGCTTCTGCCCTTCTTGCGTGGAAAGGTAATCGCTTTCATGCGTATCGCGCGTGAAGAGGACCGTTCCATTGAAGTCCTCGACGAAGCGCACCACCTCATCGACGATAGCTTGCGCTTCAGGTGTGCCAAGCGCTCCGTCGATGAAATCATTCTGCATATCCACCACTATGAGATGGTCATTCGCTGTCATCATGGTCCCTTTCCATCCTGCTCTGATGTCTTGTTCATTCCAAGAATAATGCACCTCTCTCGAATTTGATGTGCATACCATCAATAAAATCGATGCTCAGCTCACCCGAATCGAATGGATGACGGATCGCCTATGACGAGAGTCGCGCCTCTTCGATCATAGATTCAAGAGCGTTCAGGTCTTCGCGAGAGAACGCGTAGACTGCTGTCTGAAGCGAGGGAGCACTCTGGGGATCGCTGCTCGCCAAGGGATGCTCGACGCGCACGAAGGTGGCCTCGACGCTCTCGAATCCATTGCGCATGAGCGCATATGCATAGCATTGCGCCTGCATGAGATGCTTCGCGTGGATGACGTCAGCGCTCTCTGAATCGCTTCCGCCTGTCTTGTAGTCGATGAGGAACGCATGTCCTTCCCCATCAGTTGCAAGCGCGTCGATCTCGCCTTCAAGGAAGAATGGTTGCTCTGCCCCTTCGATCCGCACCATGAATGGAACTTCCGCGGAGATGTCTTCATGCTGCGCGAAACAAGCTGCCACATCTGATGCGAACCAATTCTCAAGCGCTTGGCGAAGGCGGATGATCTGCCCTGGAGAGAGATCAAGCTTGTCGATCTGGGCCTCAATGTGCTCTTCGGAGGGGCAAGCCAGTGCTCCGCCACCTCGTTGAGCGCGCTCGATGATGGCAAGCTGTGCAAGATGATGGAATGCTGTTCCAAGCGCGGTAGCATCTTCGCCGACCTCGCGCACGAGGAATGATGGATCTTCCATCTCCTCCTCAAGAGCAAAAGTGGTGGGCGCGGAGGCGTGCGCACCAGAGCTGAGCGATGAATACGAGAAGACGTTCGCGCGCTGGGACGGAGCTGCAACAAGCGTCAGCGGAGGCACCTGCGGACGCAGAGGCACCTTGAACGGCTGCTCTGTCGGAGCCGAAGGCGTTGAGGCAAGCTCAGCAGTCAATGCATCCGCGGCGAGCCCTTCAGGAGCATCGTCGTCTCTTTCTGCTTCCTCGACAGCGCCATTCGCCTCATCAAGAGCCACGGCACCATCCTCGCCGATGACGGCGAAGGTCACCTCAGCTGCACGCGCTCCCCCATAGGTGCAATTCGATACGTCATGCAAGGATGTCGCATCCGTTGCCCATCCGAGCGCTCTGTGCACATCGCGGAAGATCCCGTCACTCGCATAGGGTTCGCCCTTCTTCGGGTTGGGCGGTGTGTTGGTCACGTAGCTCACGAAGAGCGACCTGACCGCACGTGTGAGCGCCACGTAGAGAAGGCGTCGCGCTTCTGCCATCTCAGCTGTTTGCGCCACATGTTCGAGCGTGACGAACAGCTCCCCTGGCGTGCGAGCCTCTCGCGGATCAGCGAAAGCCCCTTCCTCTTTATCCTCAGCAAACGCGTCCTTCAGGTACTTCGGGCGATCAAGCCCTCGGTATGCCATGGCAAACGTGCTCTCGCCTGCGTTCTCGGCAACGAAGCCCCTTGTGCTGAACCGATTCGCCACCTTGATATCCGCCACGGCAACATGATCGAACTGCAGGCCTTTCGAGCCATGGATCGTCATGATCTGAACGAAATCAGGATTCTCAACCGAGAGAACGCCGGGTGACTCATTCGCATGCGCAAGATTCGCCTCAAAGGCGCGCACGGTCTCAGCGATGCCCGCGCAGCCCTCTTCAGCAGAGGCCAGCATATCAAGCGTCTTCGAGAGGTTCCCCACCACGGCAAGGCCATCAACGCCGCGCTCGCGCTCTCTATCGAGGATGCCGCTTTCAACGAGCAGTCGACGAACTGCCTCGGAAGGCTTGCCTACGCGCGCTGCACGCACGAAGCGCCGTAGCGTCGTCTGCGCAACCACGACCGCCTGCACCTCTTCAGAAGAGAGGCGTCCTTCCTCGTCTTCAGCGAACGTTCGAAAGCCACCAGAGAGCGAACCGTGATGCAACCGTCCATCCCGCTCGTAATAGCTCAACGCCACCAGCACATCATCAGAGATCGCGAAGAGCGAGGACGTCAAGATATCCAGCAATGCCTGGTCGTCATTCGTATTGAGCGCATAGCGCACGAGCGCAGCGATGGTCTTGGCCTCTTGAGAGCATGCCAACACCGAGCCAGACGTCATCATCGATTCGAATCCTTCGCGACGAAGCGCATCGATGTAGATCTGCGCATTGCGCGTCACGCCCAGCAAGAGCGCATAGGTGTGCGGGCACTCGGACTCGTCGCCTCCAGCCTCGGAATAGGCGCGTCTGATCTCGGCGAAGTGATGCGCGATGTCAGCAGCCGATCGCTCGAGGGCTGCTTGCTTGGAAGCACCCGAGCCACCTTTCGCGTAATGGATGACGTCCACCGCGATGCGCGAGCGCGCATCCATGACAGGGTCCTCGTTCTCGTTGATCTTCCCCTTCGGATTGAGCTTAAGATAATCAGAGCCGAAGGCTTGCTCCTGCTTGAAGATGCTGTCCACGAATGCGAGGATGTCCGCATGGCTGCGATGGTTGTCATCGAGCTTCGGGAACAGCGCCTCCTCATCGTAGGTCGCCTCCCTCTCAGCCGTTGCGAGCAGCGCATCACGATAATCTATGAACGCGTCCACATCTGCCCCGCGGAATCGGTAGATGCTCTGCTGCGCATCCCCTACGACGCAGACGTTCGCGAAGTCGGGTGCCGCAAGATGGCGAATGATCTCGATCTGAACCTTGTCCGTATCCTGGAACTCGTCGATCATGATGAGCTTGAACTTTTGGCGATAACGCTCTGCAAGCAACGAATGCTCCTCAAGAGCTGCAAGACAGAGGCTCAGCATATCGTCGTTGTCGATGACGTTCGCTGCCCGCTTGAGCGCACCATACTCATCTGCGATCAGCTCGGCGATCTGTTGTACCACCTTTGTCGCCTGACCGCCCAAGATACCGTCGACCTCAACGCCGATCTTGGCATATTCGTGCCTATAATCCGCGAAGAACTCCTCGCCTTCCTTCTTCTTGCCAAACGAAGGCGAAGGCGCAGGGAAAGCGAAGAGGACCTCCCGAAATGCCATGGGATCAAAATCATCATCAGCGAATCCACATGAGGAATCATCGCTCTCAAGCCATGCTTCTGCCTGCGGGAGCGCCTCCTCCATCATGTCAAGATAGGGCTGCTCGTTTCTTTGATGGACCCGATCCCACCTGCTTGTGAGCTCGACGAATTGCCGTGCAAGCACGACCATGCGCTCGATAGCCTCATGGGGCGTAAGAGCACCCTCAAGCGAAACGACGCCTTCGAAACCGTGCGGCATCGCCCCTGCTTTCGAAGTGAGCACCTGGGCATCATCCATGAGCCCACACCCATATGCCCCGCGCGCGAAAAGCTCCTGATTCCACGCTAGATGACCTAAATCGATGGCACCGCTTCGGACCTGCTCGATCACACGCATGCGCGCCTGCTCGCGAAGGTCAGCTGCATCCACTTCAGAGATCAGCGCGAATTCAGGGTCCAGTCCGATCTCAAGCGCATTCTCGCGCAGCAAGCGGCTCGCCATGCCATGGATGGTCGAGATCCACGCATTGTCGGCAAGGAGAGCCTGCTCGGCAAGACCTTCCTCAAGAAGCGTCCCCTTGATGCGCGAAAGGAGCTCAGCCGCGGCCTTCTCGGTGAAGGTGATGGCGAGCACCTCCTCGATGGAATCGAGCTTGAACCCGGACTCGTTCGGCAAGAGCGCTTGAGCGGTGCGCAGCTTGAGCGTGAAGGTCTTGCCCGACCCTGCTCCCGCTGAAACGAAAAGAGGTCCTGGAAGGGTATTGACGACGCACGCTTGCGCGTCGCTCAGAGTAGAGAGATCCACTATCCAGCCCTCCTCATCCGACAGAAGGTGTACGGGCACCATGTGCACGCATCAAAGCGAGGGTCGATCTCTATGCGACCCTCCACCATGCGCTCAACCGAAGCTGCGATCAAGTGCTCAACAGCTTCGAGAAACGCCTCGAAGGGAACGCTCACGATAGATTTCTTGGAGCTTGTTGCTGTTGCATCATAGAGAGCAGGATCGAACGAGCCGCACGTGAGCGCATTCTCCTCGCGGGCGCGATAGCTCAGATAGAGCGCCCCCGCACATGCTGCCTCGGCATACGCGGGCATGCGTCCTACCGCGATCGCATAGATGAGCGCTTGGATGTTCTGCGGGAGCGAGAGGTCATCAAGCGAGCTGCACCCCGCTTCATGCCCCATGAGCGATCCCTTGTAGTCAAGGATAGCGAAATGCCCACGCTCGTCCACATCGATACGGTCGATCTTGGCTTGAATGCGCGCGCCCGCAACGTCGATGCCATCCTCCTCGATGATCTCAAGCTCCTCAGAGCGAAGAGAGAAATCCGCAGGCAGCTCGACCATGAACGTGCACGCATCAAGGATGCTTTCCCGCAAGCCGCGAAGCACCTCTTCATCAGCAAGCGAGGATGCCACGCAACGCTCGAGCGGCTTGAGCGTTGGTTGAAGCGCAGAAAGACGATCGAACTGCGTCCTGGCCACCTCAAGCACCTCAGGCAACGTCTCCTGTGTCACTTGATGGACCCCTCGTGAAGCAAGCTCCTTGAACGTCTCTTCGAGCACCTTATGCGCAAGCGTGCCCGTGCTCTTCGCATCAAGCGTCTCATCGATCGGCCTGATGCCGATCTTGCGCGAGATGAACCAACTATAAGGGCAATGCGTGTAAAGCTCGATCTGCGAGGCGGATAACCTCGGGGTCTGCGAGGGCTCGTCTCCATCTGAATGCGCAAAGCACATGATGTCGTGGGTGGAATATGAATCGAGGCGTCCTCGTACAGGCATGCGCAAGCACAGTTCCCGCTCTGGATCGGCGAATGTCTCTCCGAAGCCAACGACCACATCTGCCTCGCTTACGGGCTTGGCCTCATCCTTGTATGCCGCTGGAATCCAGTAGAGCTTCTCAACATCAACCGCGATCAGCTCCTCTACGCCAAGAGCTGCAATGTACTCATCGAAGAGGAATGACGGATAGGTTTCAGCACCACTCTCGTCTCTCAAGCTCGCGATCGTCGAGAAGACATGCGTCGGCGCCTGCAGGGCGCTTGAGAATGCGCAGCGCTTCTGCTCGAAGGCATCCCGAGCATCTTCGATGCCCAGCTTCTCAAGGATGCTCTCCGTGGCAGGATGAGCCTTTGGGATGGAATGGGCGGTGCGGGTCATATCGGTGACGATGACCGCGAATGCGCTTCTAGGCGCAAGCGAATCGAGCATCTCCATGCTGAGGCACTCGATCGTTGCACATTGGCTGGCAGAAGGAATGCTTGCGCAGGTGAGCACACAGGTCAGGTCGTCAACAACTTCAAAGACAGCGTCGGGCAAGCCCAGATCAGCGGCCTGGTCGAGGAGCGAACCTAATGCGCTCGCCGCCGCGGCCTCCTCTTCTCGTGCATCACGAGGGATGCAGCCTGCATTCTCGAATGCATCGAGGAGCGCCTGGAGCGTATCTGCGCACGGGGCTTCAAGAAGTTGCTTGAAATGCTCATAGGTTGGTGAGAGGGAGGTAACGCGCTCAAGGGCCTCCTCGGAAGTCATCAAGCTATCTTGCCTGAGAGCCGTATTGAGCTCCTCGGCATCTTTCGTCGAGATGCCCGAGAGCGGATCATAGGCAAAATCGGTCAACGCGCTCCTCGCGTCTCCTTGGCCGGAGCGAACGAGGCTCAAGGCACGGATCGCCCGCCCAAGATGCGTTTCGGAAAACTCCAGACGACATTTGAGGATGGAGCGAGCACCTTGAGACGCAAGCACGGGAGCAAGAACGCGAAAGGCGTGCCTTGCATCGGTGCAGAACAGGCAGATGCGCGGCTGCTCGATGCTCGCTTTCGCTGCCTTCTCAAGGCAGAGCTCGATCTGTTGCTTCATGAGGGCAGTGGCCATGGTCGCACCAGCTGCGAACGCGAACTGCGGCTCAACTCCTGCAGGAAGCGCCTGGATAGGAGCTGCTGCAGGCTGCTCGGCCCCAAGCACAGCGAACATGTGCTCAAGGGAAGCTGTGACGAACAAGCGCTCCGAATGCACGCTCTCCGTCCCTTGCATGAGCGGTGTGAGCATGCACGCAGCACACCCAGGCTCGATCAGCCCCCTTTCATCAAGGCTCTCAAAATATTGCGCAACGCAATCAAGGGCCGCACGTTCACTGGGAGAGAGATCCAAGGACAGAGGATCATCTGCTCGTGTCCTCTCCACGCATGCTTGAAATGCCACCTCGCCAGCAAAGCGGCTCACAAAGCTTGCAAGAAGCCGTGCTGTGCCGATCGTGGCACGTAAAGGAAATGCCTCATCTTGGGCACACCTCTGAAGAGCGGCGAACATGAGCAGAGTACGTTCTTGTGCCGAAACCAGCCGACGTGCATCTCCGAAGACCTCCCAGCTTGAGGAGAGGTACATGAAGGGCGTGGTGATATCTTCGCCGAGCGTAGCCGAATGCAAAGCGGCGTTGGCCTTTCTCAAAGCCAACGCACGCTCGGCATTTCTCACAAGATATGTTTCGATCATCAAGTCCCTAATTACAGATCATGCCCGATATTCTCATCTTTCTTGTCAAGCATATCATTGATCGAATCAGAGAGCCCCATATCGCCTTCGCTCTCAACCTCCAAGCTCTGAAGCGAATCATCAGACTCGTCCCAACCCTCAAGGCTCAGATCGCTGATGTCGCCAAGCTCCATCGGCCCTTCGACCATGCAGGTGTAATCGCCTTCGCCATTGAGATCGATCAATACGTGGCTTCGGTCATGAAGCTCTCCTGTGATGACCTTCTCGGCGATGCGGTCGACCACCTCGCGCTGGATCAAGCGCTTCAGGGGACGTGCGCCGAAGACAGGATCGAATCCATCGATCGCAAGATGCTCCATGGCAGCTGGTGTCACATCGAGCGTGATGCGACGGCTTGCCAAACGATCGCGCACCTCTTCGAGCTGAAGGTCGACGATAGGCTCGATCGCCTCGATGTTGAGCTCGTTGAAGGTGACGATATCGTCGATGCGGTTCAGGAACTCTGGTCTGAACGTTGCGCGAAGGACGTCATTGATCTTGTTCGTGAACTCTGAGATCTTCTTCGCTGCCGCCTCGGGCGTCATCTTCGCGATATCTTCCACCATCTCCCCCATGGTCTCCTGCTGTTCAGCAGCATGGTCACGGATGATCTGGCTTCCGATGTTGCTCGTCATGATGATGATCGAGTTCTTGAAGTTGACAACGCGTCCCTGCCCATCGGTCAAACGCCCGTCATCGAGCACCTGAAGAAGGATGTTGAACACGTCCGGATGTGCTTTCTCGATCTCGTCAAGCAGCACGACCGAGTAGGGATGACGTCGCACAGCTTCGGTGAGCTGGCCGCCTTCCTCGTATCCGACATATCCTGGAGGCGCACCGATCAAACGCTGCACGCTGAACTTCTCCATGTATTCGGACATGTCGATGCGGATCATCGCCTTTTCCGAATCGAAGAGGTACTCTGCGAGCGCTTTCGCAAGCTCGGTCTTGCCCACACCCGTAGGCCCGAGGAACATGAACGTTCCGATAGGCTTGTTCGGATCCGAAAGACCTGCGCGGTTGCGCCTGATGGCACCTGCAACGACAGAGACAGCATCGTCCTGGCCGATGACGCGCTTGTGTAGCTCCTCTTCGAGGTCAACCAGCTTCTCCATCTCGCCTTGCATCATCTTCGTCACCGGGATGCCCGTCCATGCGGACACCACTTGAGCGATCTCTTCCTCAGAGACCTCTTCCTTGAGGATGCCGCCTGTTGCCTGCTTCTGCTTGAGCGCTTCCTCGGCGACATGCAATTGCTGCTGAAGCTGCGGGATGCGCGCGTAGCGGATCTCAGATGCCAGTGAGAGGTCGCCTGCTCGCGTAGCGTGCTCTTCCTCAAGCTGCGCGCTCTCAAGCTCGGCCTTCAAGGTCTGAACGCTGACGATGGAATCCTTCTCGTTCTGCCATTCAGCCTTTTGAAGGTCAAGCGCCTCACGTGCCTGCGCGATGTCATGGCGAAGCTTCTCAAGGCGCTCCTTCGATGCATCGTCCGACTCCTTCATAAGCGCCTGCTCTTCGATCTGCATCTGGATGAGCTTGCGCTCTGCCATATCGACATCCTCTGGCATGGAATCGATCTCGATGCGCAGACGGCTTGCAGCTTCATCCATGAGATCGATCGCCTTATCTGGCAAGAATCGATCGGAAATGTAACGGTCAGAGAGCTCTGCTGCGCTCACGATCGCGCCGTCCGTAATGCGGACACCATGGTGAATCTCGTATTTCTCCTTGAGGCCACGTAGGATGGCGATCGTGTCCTCAACTGTTGGCTCGCTCACCATAACTGGCTGGAATCGGCGCTCGAGCGCTGCGTCCTTCTCGACATATTTGCGATACTCATCCAACGTTGTTGCACCAATGGCATGCAACTCACCGCGCGCGAGCGCTGGCTTGAGCATATTGCCTGCATCAAGCGAAGAATCCCCACCAGCACCTGCACCAACAATGGTATGCAGCTCGTCTATGAACAGGATGATGTTGCCACCAGCCTCCTTGACCTCGCGGAGCACCGCCTTGAGCCTATCCTCGAACTCGCCACGATACTTCGCGCCAGCCATCATCGCGCCAAGGTCGAGCGAGATGATGTCGCGATCGCGCAAGCTCGATGGAACGTCGCCCGCTACGATACGTTGCGCAAGGCCCTCTACTATGGCCGTCTTGCCTGTACCAGGCTCGCCAATGAGCACAGGGTTGTTCTTGCTGCGACGTGAGAGCACCTGTATCGTACGGCGGATCTCCTCAGAGCGCCCGATGACAGGATCCAATTTGCCCTCACGTGCTTGCTGTGTCAGATTCTGCCCATACTGCTCAAGCGCCTCGAACTGCGTCTTGTCAGTCTGCGAAGTCACGCGCGTCGTTCCGCGCAGCGCCTCATAGGCCGCCTCGATGCTCTTGCGGTTGATGCCTGCGGCATTCAAGATCTTTCCCGCATCGCCCTTGTCCTCGGAAAGCGCGATCAGAAGATGCTCGCTCGTCGCGTAGGCATCGCCGAGCTTCTCGGCGATCTTCACCGCATTGTCAACAACCTTGATGAATGCCTGTGAAGGAGCCGCCATGGGAAGCGCTCCTGTTTGCTTCGGCATCTTCGCGATCTCATCCGAGACGTTCTGCGAGAGCCACACCGGATCGGCTCCGATGCGCTTGATGATGGCCGAGATGTTGTTCTCGTCAACATCGAGCAATGCTTTCAAAAGATGTATTGGTTCGATCATGGCGGAGTCAGCGTCACCAGCAACGCCCATAGCGTTCTGGAAAGCCTCCTGCGCTGTGACCGCTAGCTTATCCAGTCTCATATGACCTACCTTTGTCTCAGATCGGTCCCCCGACCTAGTTTCGAATATCTTTGGCGAAGAAGCGCATGGTTGCTTGCGTGTTCGTCAACCAATGGAACACAGGAGGCAAGTCTGACATGCGAACCAGCGCGTTCACTGGTGTGTTCGGCTCCAACTCCGCCACTCTGCCCGCTAAGCGCCGATAGCGCTTATGCATGTTGTCAAGCTCATCAACGCATGCCTCAAGCCTGTTCTCCAGATCGAGGATGCGCATGACGCCAGCAAGGTTGATGCCCTCTGCCGTCAGCTGGTTGATGAGCTCGAGCCGCTCGATATCTGCTTGGGAGTACATCCTTGTCCCACCGCTCGTCCTCTGCGGGGTCACAAGGCCCTTCTGCTCGTATGCACGCAACGTCTGCGGATGCACTCCAGCAAGCTGAGCCGCCACGCTGATCATGTACAGGGGGCGGTTCTTGTCAGTTGCGCCTACCATGGTCTCACCGCTTCCGGAGTTGCGGCCAAGAATGCCTCCATAGCCTGCTTCTGCTCATCATTGAGCTCTTTCGGGACCTCAACATGAACCTTTATCTTAAGGTCACCGGTCTTTCCCTTGTTCTTAAGGTCGGGAGCACCTTTGCCCTTTATGGTCAGCACGGTGCCATCCTGCGTGCCGCTCGGGACCTTCACGCGCACCTTCGTGCCATCAGGCGCCGGAACGACGATGGAAGCACCAAGCGTAGCTTCCGCGATATTGACGGGGACATCGATGGTGACGTTTGCCTTATCACGTGCATAATACGGATGCTCGGTGATATGCGTGGTGATGAGCAGGTCTCCTGCCTCGCCACCATTCTGCCCAAGTCCGCCCTTGCCCTTGAAGCGCAAACGACCACCTTCGCGTGCACCAGCTGGCACTTTGACGTCGATCGTCTCCGCCTCATCCTTGCCAGGAATGCGGATGGTCACGCGTTTCGTAGTGCCCTTGAAGGCTTCGTCAAACGTGACATCCAGAGTGACGGACATATCCTGTCCGCGCTGAGAGCTGCTGCGCCCTCCTCCGAAGTCACCGAAGTCCCAGTCGGTACCAAAAGCACCTTCCCCATGACGGATCGAATCAAGGATGTCAGACCAACTGAAGCCAGAGCCGCCGTTCGTAGTGTATGTATAGGTGTTGCCACCGCCGGCTCCACCGAATATATCCTCATAGTTGAAGCCGCCCCCTTGGCCGCCCCAAGGGATCTGGTTCTCATTCGCCGTTCCGTACTGATCGTACAGATCGCGCTTCTTCTCGTCAGAGAGCACCTCGTAGGCTTCGTTGATCTCTTTGAACTTAGCCTCGTCGCCGCCTGCATCAGGATGATGCGTACGAGCGAGCTTGCGAAATGCCTTCTTTATCTCATCTTGCGTTGCTGTGCGCGGAACGCCCAGCGTCTTGTAATAATCCGGTGTGGTTGTTGCTGACAACGTTCCACCTCCTTGCTTTCTTCTGAGAAAACGTGCCGCCTGATGACGCTTTGCTCATCGATCCCGCTGGTGCAAAGCCTTCCTGCGCGATCGTCATATCTTCTTTCGGTCAAGCCATCTTGGACCCGACCATGACCTGCTCTACTGCTCTTGCTCCTCTGATGGACGCTTCGGACCGCCTGTGGTCACCGTGACCATGGCTGGGCGAAGCACCTTGTTGCCCATCTTGTAGCCCTTCTGATAGACCTCGGCGACGGTCTCGTCGAACTGCTCTGCATCTTCAACGGTACCGACAGCCTGCGCCTCAAGCGCATCGAATGCATCTCCTGCTGGGTCGATGACCATGACCCCATCCTTTTCGAGCGTGTTCACGAACTTCGTGAGCACTGCCTCGACACCGCTTAGAAGGCCCACTTCGCCATTGTTCTTGGCATAGTCGATCGAGCGCTCAAGGTCGTCGATCACCGGGATCAGGCTGGAGACAAGCCGCTCAGCTGCAAGCGCCTTCTCGTTTTCGCGCTGCTCTTTCTGACGGCGACGATACGTATCCCACTCTGCGTGAAGGCGAACGTACTTGTCCTTCCACTCAGCAGCTTCTCGTGCCGCCGCATCAGCCGCAGCCTCAGCTTCAACCTCATCGAGCGCGCCATCGACGATAGCGGCTGCCTCAGCCTCGAGCACTGCGTCCAAGACCTCTTCGCCCTCCTGTGATGCTTGGGCATCTTTGGCGGCATCGGCCGTTGGAGCGCTCGCCTGCTCTTCAGCTTGCGCAGCGCTTGCGTCTTTCTTGGTTTCCTCGTTGCTCATATCAGTGCCTTTCAAAGAAGGTGCGCCTGCATATGAGGCGCACCTTTCGCGAACTTCGATCAATGAAGAGGGAATCTGTGCGTCGCGTTTGCGCTATTTCGCCTCATCCTCATCGTCGACCACCTCGTAGTCAGCTTCGATGGTCTCATCAGCTGGCGTGGTCTCAGCAGTCTCGGCCTGAGCGCCCGCCTGTGCGCCCTCGGTGGAGTAGACCACCTCGGCCAGCTTGTAGCCTGCCTGCTGCATGCGCTCGGTTGCTGCCTTGATAGCCTCAAGGTCAGTGCCCTGGAGCGCTGTTTGCGCCTCGGCGATGGCAGCTTCAGCCTCAGACTTCGCATCAGCTGGAACCTTGTCGCCAAGCTCGCTCAGTGTTTGCTGGGTAGCGCCCACGAGCGCCTCAGCGTTGTTGCGAACCTCGACCTCTTCCTTATGGCGAGCGTCTTCCTCGGCATGCTGCTCAGCATCCTTGACCATGCGGTCGACTTCGTCATCAGAGAGCGCCGTCGATCCCGAGATGGTGATCTGCTGCTGCTTGCCTGTGCCCAGATCCTTCGCGGATACGTTCACGATGCCATTCGCGTCGATATCGAAGGTGACCTCGATTTGCGGAACGCCACGGCGCGCAGCCGGGATGCCTGTGAGCTGGAAGCGGCCAAGCGTCTTGTTGCCAGCTGCCATCTCGCGCTCGCCCTGAAGGACATGGACCTCAACGGATGTCTGGTTGTCAGCAGCCGTGGAGTAGATCTCCGTCTTGCGTGTCGGAATGGTGGTATTGCGCTCGATCATCTTGGTCATGACGCCGCCCATGGTCTCAACGCCAAGGGAGAGCGGGGTCACGTCAAGAAGCAGGATGCCAGTCACATCGCCTGAGAGAACGCCACCTTGGATGGCTGCACCCATTGCAACGACCTCATCTGGGTTGACGGACATGTTCGGCTTCTTGCCCGTGAGCTTCTCAACGAGCTCCTGCACCGCAGGCATACGAGTTGAGCCGCCAACGAGGATGACCTCGTCAAGCTCGCCAGCCTTGAGGCCTGCATCCTTCAGTGCCTGCTCAACAGGCTTCTTGCAACGCTCGAGAAGGTCCTTCGTGATGCGCTCGAACTCAGCACGCGTGAGCGTGTAGTCCAAGTGCTTCGGGCCATCTGCGCCAGCGGTAATGAATGGCAGATTGATGTTGGTTTGCGAGGTGGAGGAAAGCTCCATCTTCGCCTTCTCTGCAGCCTCCTTCAAGCGCTGCAAGGCCATCTTGTCATCGCGTAGGTCGATGCCGTTGTCAGCCTTGAACTTGTCTGCCAACCAGTCGATGATGCGCTGGTCCCAGTCATCGCCACCAAGGTGATTGTCGCCTGCAGTCGAAGCAACTTCGAAGACGCCGTCACCGAGCTCAAGCACAGACACGTCGAACGTGCCACCGCCGAGGTCGAAGACGAGGATCTTCTCGTCATGATCGGCCTTGTCAAGACCATAGGCCAAGGCAGCTGCTGTCGGCTCGTTGATGATACGCTCGACCTCAAGGCCTGCGATCTTGCCTGCGTCTTTCGTTGCCTGACGCTGTGCATCATTGAAGTAAGCAGGAACGGTGATGACTGCCTTCGTGATGGTTTCGCCAACCTGCTTCTCAGCATCTGTCTTCAGCTTTTGAAGAACCATAGCCGAGATCTCCTCAGGGGTGTATGACTTGCCATCAATATCGATGACGGCACGACCATCTTTGCCCTTCTCAACCTTATAGGAAACGGTCTTCTGCTCTTCAGGGGTCTCGTCATAGGAGCGACCAATGAAGCGCTTGACAGAGGAGACCGTGTTCTCTGGGTTGGTGACCGCCTGGTTCTTCGCTGCTTTACCGACAACGCGTTCACCGTCCTTGCGGAAGCCCTCGACTGACGGAGTCGTGCGATCACCTTCTGCGTTCACAAGGATCTCAGGCTCCGAACCCTCCATCACAGCCATAGCTGAATTGGTGGTGCCTAAGTCAATTCCGAGAATCTTGCCCATTTCGAACTCCTCACTTTCTTTCGCTTTTTCGTTCATTCGTTCGATTTGTTGTCCAGCATAATATAATCTAAGTCTGCATGTGTCAAGTTTTATCAGTAATAATCAAGCATCTTACTTCACAGACTCAACACAAATGGGACTCTACGCTCTTTTGCGAAAGGCGAGAAGGTCTTTGACCTGCTTGTTGCGCAAAGCGAAGGAAAGCGTTGCGCTTCTGAAAAGATCCTTGATGGCGACAACCTTGGTATCAGGCCGTCTCTTACGCCCAGAAGCCTGTTATCAAAAATTTTATGAATCCTACTTGCGTCACGTAGGATTCATGGTATCTTTCGCGAAGAGCAAAGGGGTGCTTTGGCGAGGAAGCGGCTAACGAGAGCCCTCGGCCCCTGTGATTTTCGAAATAGGGTTTTCGAAAGAAGGAGTTGATATGTCACATCCAATCATTGAGGCAGATGAGTGCATCGGTTGTGGTATCTGCGTAGATGCCTGCCCGCAGGAGGTTCTCGAAGTTGTCGACGGAACCGCTGAGGCTGTGAATGAAGATGCTTGCATCGCTTGCGGTGACTGTGTGGAAGAGTGCCCGATGGGCGCAATCCCGGAGATCGTCGAAGACTAAGCTCCAGCACACCTTTCATTGCATATGTAAGGCGCTCCTCTGAGCGCCTTTTCTTTTGCCTTTGGTAACCTAGATTAGATGTACAAGGGGTTGCCCCATGATGGTGAAAGCGAGGTAAGCCAAAGTCGCTGAGAGACCTTGGCTCGAAGCGACGACGCGGCGAGACTTTCACCATCATGGGGCGACCCAAAATGTATTCGAACGAGGGCTAATAAGCTCTCTGCTAAAGAGAATCGAGAAATCGCTAGCAGATGCGTGGAAGCTGTTCTCCTACGAGCATGTCGAGAACCCGCTTGCTCCCAAATGTCGTCTTCAAGCTTACGCGTGGCCCACGCTCGGGCGTGCTGATCTCGCAGACTTCGCCGATGATGGCCGCATCCTTGCCATATGCTGATGACTTCATCGCAGCGAGTGCTGCCTCGGCCTCATCAGGAGCCACCACGCACACCATCTTGCCTTCGTTCGCCACTTGGAGCACATCATATCCCAGCATCTCGCAAGCGCCGAGCACCGCAGGCTTCACAGGGATGCTCTCTTCCGACACCTCGATGTCCACTCCAGACTGAGCTGCGAGCTCGTTGAGCGTTGACGCCAGACCACCGCGCGTAGGATCGCGAAAGCAGCGAACATGAGAAGCTGCGTCCAAGACAGCAGCGATAAGGTGATTCAATGGTGCTGCATCGGTCTGGATGTCGGCCTGGAAGTTCAGGCCCTCGCGACAGCTCATGATCGTGATGCCGTGGTCACCAAGCGTTCCGCTCACAAGCACCTTATCTCCTGGTTTGCAAAATGCTCCGCTCAGGTTCACGCCAGGAGCCAACTCCCCCACGCCTGACGTATTGATGAAGATGCCGTCGCCACTGCCACGACCGACCACCTTCGTATCGCCCGTCACAATGACCACCCCCGCCTCTTCGGCGGCATCTCGCATGGATGCACAAATGCGCAGAAGGTCCTCCATCGGGAACCCCTCTTCAAGCACCATCGCGCAGCTTATGTAGCGCGGAGTGGCGCCGCTTGTGGCCACATCGTTCACGGTACCGCATACAGCCAAACGTCCGATATCCCCACCAGGGAAGAAATGCGGCGTCACAACGAACGAATCCGTCGAGAAGGCAAGACGTGCTCCCCCAAGGGCGAGCACGGCGGCATCGTCTCCCGTCAAAAGCTCTTCAGAGCCATATGCTTTATAGAAGACCTCGTCGATCAAGCGCTTCATCATCGATCCGCCCGATCCATGGCCAAGCATCACCTGAGTATCGTTCATAGCTCCCTCACGTTCCTAGAATGCGCGATACAGCACGCTCAACGCGTTATGCTCGTGGTCGTAAGGACCAGTTTTCCGTTCGAGACACCCTTCGTACCCATGATCAGGTGCGCAATGGTCTGCACAAGGTCCGTATCTCCTCGCAGCACGATCACCTCAAGGCAAAGATGCTGGTCGACATGCACGTGCATGGTCGAGACGATGTTGTCGAAGTAATCATGCTGGATGGCATGCAGCTTATCGGTGAGCGCGCTTGCATGATGGTCATAGGCGATGGTGAGCGTCCCCATCACTTGAGTGCCAGGAACGGATGCTTTCGACTCAACAAGCGCATCACGCACCAGATCGCGAATGACCTCGCTCCGATTCTTCGCAAGCCCCCGTCGCGCCACAAGCTGATCGAATTCGATCAGAAGATCCTCTGGCATAGCCACGGAGAATCGCATCAGGTCATTCGATCGCTGTCTTTCTCTATCAGACATATGATCAGACCAGGCTCACGCTTACGCCGCCCGCTTGCTCTGCGTCCTCTTCGATGGCATCTTTCGCTTCATCGAGCATCGCACGCACATCGTCGAGCATCGCTTGAGCCTCATGAAGCTTTCGGGATACATTCTCAAAACCTGCATCCTCCACGGTATGAGCCAGATTATGCGTCCATCTGCGCTCAAGCTTGATATGATCGTCGATCTGCTCGATCATGAGCTCGAGCTGTCCTGTATTGACACCGTTGCTGCACATATCTCCTCCTTGAAGGTTGGTTGGTATACACTGCAATCACGATGCAGCTCATCCATGATCTGCACGATGCGAAAGAACAGTGTGAAGAACCAAATGGATAGTAACATCTTTGAATTCAATGCAGCAAGCGTGATGACGCATTATGCCGATTTTATAGACGGAAGCACAAATAGCATTGCCCTTGTGCTGTCAACAAGCGACCTCGTGCCAGAAGCGAAGCGCGCGCTCGCCCTTTCCTGCGCTCAACTCGGATATGGCACCGATGCTTGTTGCTGGGCAACGGTCGTTCGTGAAAACGGGTCAGAGGCCGAAGCAACGCCAAAAGCGCTTGCCGCAATCGACGTGAAGCAGATCGTCGAAGGGATGGATCCTGCGGCTATCATCGCTGCCGATGCCACTACGGTCGCGCTTCTTGGTGAAGCGTATGCGTGCGATATCCCGCTTGATGCTCATACACGCATCCTTGGGCGCGAGGTCACTGCTTTTGCTGACTTCGCAGGCATGTTGGGCGAGGAGCGCGAAAAGCAGCGTGCATGGGCATTGCTCAAGAAGATGAGCCGTTCGCACGCCTGATCTTGCTCTCTTATCCTGCGAAAGGAGCGCACGAGGCGCTTTTTTAGAGAGGCTCTGGTAACCCAGATTAAATGTACAGTGGGTTGCCCTATGACGAATGAAAGTCTCGCCGCGTCGCCGCTTCGAGCCAAGGTCTCTCAGCTCCTTTGGCTTACCTCGCTTTCATCATCATATGGCATCCTTCAAGCGCAATATATTCAGCTTGGGTTACCAGAGCCTCTATATAAGTACGCCTTCGTCCGCCTTGAGTCGCGCCTTCACCTCATCTAGCTGCACGCGCACTGCCTCTGAGGCCGTTCCACCATACGATGTCCTTGCTTCCACGATGCCTTCGATGGAAAGGGCATCGGCAATGTCATCCTCGAATAGGTCGCATTCCTGCTTGAGATCTGCAAGGTCGAGATCATCGAGCATGCAGCCGCGCTTTTCGCACGTGAGCACAAGGTGTCCTACGATCTCATGGGCCTTCCTGAACGGAACGCCACGCTTTGCCAGGTAGTCGGCCACGTCCGTTGCCGCAAGGTGCCCTTTATCGCATGCCGCACGCATCGCATCAGAATTCACCTGCATCTCGGAGAGCATCCCAGCCATGCATCGGTAGCTCTGCTCAAGCGTCAGGACAGCATCGATGGTACCGTTCTTGTCCTCCTGCATATCCTTGTTATAGGCAAGGGGCAAGCCCTTCATCGTCATGAGCAGCCCCATGAGATCGCCCACGACGCGACCCGTCTTGCCTCGAATAAGCTCGGCAAAGTCTGGGTTCTTCTTCTGCGGCATGATCGAAGAGCCTGTTGAGTACGAATCCGAGAGCGTGATGTAGCCAAACTCGGAAGTCGACCAGATGATGAACTCTTCGCAAAGACGCGAAAGATGCATGCACGACACGCTTGCCGCATACATGAGGTCGAGCAGGAAATCACGATCCGAGACCGCATCAAGCGAATTCGGGATGGGATGGTCGAACCCGAGGAGATCAGCTGTCTGGAAGCGATCGGTCCCATATGTCGTGCCTCCAAGCGCAGCAGCCCCCAGCGGGCACGCATCAGCCGCATCACGTGCCGCTACCAACCGAGTGAAGTCACGCGTGAACATCCACGCGTACGCAAGCAGATGATGAGAAAGCAGCACTGGTTGCGCATGCTGCATATGAGTGACCCCCGGCAGTATGACCGTGCTATAACGCTCGGCAAGGTCAACGAGCACCTGACGAAGCTTCACGTTCGCATACATAAGGTTCATCGCGCTCTTCTTCGCGAAGAGGCGTGTGTCGGTAGCTACTTGGTCATTGCGACTACGAGCCGTATGCAAGCGAGCACCCGCGCTTCCGATGCGTTCAGTGAGCGCGCGCTCGATCGAGAGATGGATATCCTCGTCGTTGATGTCGAACGTGAACTTGCCTGCCTTGATCTCTCCTCGAATGTCCTCAAGGCCTGCCTTGATCTGGCTGGCATCCTCTTCGGTTATGATGCCGCATGTAGCCAGCATCGTCGCATGAGCGATGGAGCCATCGATATCCTCCTCGAAGAGCTGCTTGTCAACAGGCAACGATGCCCCGAACGCCGTTGTGAACGCATCCGTTCTCTCTTCGAATCTGCCAGACCAAAGGGCCATGTGCTTCACTCCTGCCTTACGCCAACGTTTCGAGCTCTACCGCGTCAGCCATGTTGATGACATGCGGATGCGCGATACTATCCTCATCGACGAGCTGACACTTCGAAGAGATGCCCCCTGGAACGAATTCGCCCGTCATCTTCGCAGAAGGAATGCCGCCCTCTGATGATGAATCATCGTTATCAGCGAATTGGCACTTCGTCTCCTTAACTGCTGCGAACGAATCCATCTTAGCACCCATGGCAAGCCTATTCGCTGCCCACACCTTGCAAGACAGCGAATGCAGCTCGATGAAGCCCTTTGCCGCATTGTGGTCGAACTGGTCGCTCGCATCATAGGTGGCGAGCCCGAAATCATAGAGCGAGTAATCTGAGGTCCGCCCTACTGCCACGCAGCTGCCCTTGTAGAACTTCAGCTTCACACTGCCTGTGACGCACTGCTGAGTGCTCGCCAAGAATGCATCCAGGGCATCTTTAAGCGGGCTGAACCAAAGCCCGTTGTATACGCTATCCGCCCACGTCTGCTCGATGCCGAGCTTGTAGTGGAGCACGCCGCGCTCGAGGCACAGATCCTCAAGCGCCTTATGGGCGCAGATGAGGGCAAGCGCGCCCGGGGCCTCGTAGCACTCGCGGCTCTTCACGCCGACGAGCCTGTTCTCCACCATATCGATACGGCCATAGCCGTTGCTGCCTGCGATAGTGTTCATCGCATAGACGATATCGAGGAAGCTCATCTTGACACCATTCAACCCGCAAGGGATGCCATGCTCGAAAGCAACATCGACATAGGTCGGCTCGTCAGGAGCGTCCTGCGGATCGACTGTCATCGTCCAGATATCTGATGGTGGCTCGATTGCTGGGTCCTCCAGCACGCCGCACTCTATTGCACGCCCCCAGAAATTATCGTCGATCGAATAGGGCTTTGCCGTCGTTGCCTCGACGGGAACATCATGAGCTGCAGCCCATGCGATCTCGTCAGCCCGACAACCAAGGTCCCACTCACGCACAGGCGCGAGGATCTCAAGCTCAGGGTCGAGCATGAGCACCGAGGACTCGAACCGAACCTGATCGTTGCCCTTGCCTGTGCAGCCATGAGCGATGTACTTCGCGCCATACTTATGCGCTGCATCCACAAGATGCTTGCAGATGAGCGGCCGAGAAAGCGCGCTCACGAGCGGATACTTGTTCTCATACATCGCGTTCGCCGCGATAGCCTTGCTCAGGTACTCCTCAGCGAACACCTCACGCATGTCAACGACAAGGCAATCGATGGCACCCGTCGCAAGCGCCTTCGCCTTGATCTTCTCAAGGCCGTCATGCTCTTGTCCTACATCGCCCACGACTGCAACGACATCAACGCCGTAGTTCTCCTGCAACCATTTGATGCAGACCGACGTATCCAAGCCGCCCGAGTATGCAAGGACCGCGATATCCTTCTGCGGCTTCGTCTCTGCGCTCATGCTTGATTTGTTCTCCATCGTCTTGCTTTCCATGATTCTCCCCTTCATCGATCTGCTCATGAGATTCGTCATACTGTCGCCTGGCTCTAGGCATAAAAAATGGAGCTTGCGGGCTCCATGTATCCGTCTACGACTGTGAAAAGATGATACGAATTCAGGCACGACGTCGCAGACGGATGATACGTCGGCGTCGGTCGGCTACGAGAGAGAAAGAGGCGAAGCCCTCAACAGGGTTGTTTGCAAGATATGTCAGCTTTGCAGCGCTCATATCGATGACTCTTCGCACTCCTTCAAATGAACGTTTCACTTCACGTGTTGAAAGACTGTAACACAAAACGAGAGAATATGAAGAAAAATATCCGTAATGTACATCAATGGGGAAGGCCAACGACCTTCCCCCTTCATACAGCATCCCGTCATGCAACCATGTTGGCCGATCGGCCCAAAGGCTACCTTAGGCAGTGACAACGCCCTCCGCCCAGTCGAGCAGCGCATTCACCTCATCGGTTGTCTCAGCTTCGGCATAGATGCGAATAAGCGGCTCTGTGCCAGAGGGACGCATCATCACCCATGCATCGCCTGCGAGCAGCATCTTCACGCCATCGCGGCGATCGATGCCAACGACCTCGATACCGTTGACCTCGGTCGGCTCGAATGTCGGTACGATAGTTGAGCGGAAATTCTCCATCTGCTCATCGCTTACCGATAATCCTCTGCGCGCGAATTCAAGGTGACCCAGGTCATCGAGCATCTCCTCTACGAGCGTGCCGAGATCCTTGCCCGTCTGCGCCATCATCTCCGTAAGCAGAAGCGCCATGAGAAGGCCGTCGCGCTCACGCACATGGCCAGGAAGCCCTATGCCGCCAGACTCTTCGCCACCCACCATGACGCCACCGCGCTCCATCTCTCCATAGATCCATTTGAAGCCAACCGGCGTCGAGATGTATTCCAGATCGAGCTTGCGGCAAAGACGCTCGAGCAGCGCTGAAGCAGTGACGGTAGAGACGACCTTGCCATGCTCTCCGCGGTCGACCATATGCTGCGTAACGAGCGCGATGATCCTGTGCGGATTGACGAAATTGCCATAACGGTCACCCGCGCCGATGCGATCCGCATCGCCATCGTTGATGAAAAGCGCGTCGAAGCCAAGTTCGCGCACCTTCGCAAGGCCGCGATCGACCCAAGGCGGAATGGGCTCTGGATGCAGGCCGTCGAACGTGGGATCCTCGGCGTTGTTGACCTCAACGACCTCCACTCCCATGCTTCGCAAAAGATCAGCCAAGTATGCACGACCAGCGCCATAGAGAGGATCGACCACCACGCGCAATCCTGCAGCAGAGATCGCCTCGACATCAACCAGCTGAGCAAGCGCCTCAAGATAGGGTGTCATGAGGTCAGCCACCACGATCGGCTTCGCCTCTGCACGCTCAACATCAACAACCTCCAAGAGCGTTGCATCATTCGCCTCCGCTTCGAGAATGTCATCAACAGTGAGGCGCTTGAGGGCTTCGATAGCAGGATCGCCCGCCGTTGGGCTCTCCATTGCCGTTTCGACCAGATCGGTGAACTCCTTCGGGCTTGCACCGCCATCAGCCATGCGGAGCTTGATGCCAAGATATTCAGCCGGATTGTGCGAACTGGTCAACATGATGCCGCCAACGGCATCATCGTCATGCGCAACTGACCAGCAAAGCGTCGGAGTGGGGCAATAATCCTGCGTAAGCACAACGCTGAATCCATACGATGCGGCCACCTGCGCTGCAAGCATGGCGTACTCATGTGCATTCTGACGACAGTCGTGACCCACGTAGATGATGCCAGGATCGATCTCTGTGCGACCCGCTTCAAGTGCTGCTGCCTTGTACACGCGTGCAGCAGCATCTACCACCCGTACGACATTCTCACATGTGAAATCCTCGCCGATGATCGCACGCCATCCGTCTGTTCCGAAGTGAATGTCAGCCACAGCTTCTCCTTTGCATCTTCCTCAAGACTAGCTTCTCCCATAGTACCTTAATCAAGAGTATGCAGGAATTGTGAAGATATGCGAATAACAGCGTATACGCATGACCCATCTCTTGCATTCTCTAAATAGTTAACCTACACTAACTTTCATCGGATCCACCTCCCCCTCAAAAGGTCGATCCGATACCTCCTCTCTTTTTGCAAAATCGGAGCAGGAACCCTCCTCGTCTTTAGTTTCTTGCTCCAAACAAATCAGCCTCGGTGATACCGAGGCTGATTTGTTTTACTATGTATGTGAAGGAGCAGTTCAATCGTCATCTTCGGCACCCTCAAAATGACGTTTGAACCATCCCTGTCATACCATGACCTATCCATCTGAGAGCACGTAAGGCGGCGCACATGTCGAACGCATCTCTTGCAAAAGCCCCCCAAGAAACCACCGTCCTCGTCACGGGAGGAGCAGGCTTTATCGGAAGCCATACAGTGGTCGAGCTCCTCGAGCGTGGCTACAACGTGGTCGTTCTCGACGATTTCAGCAACTCAAGCCCCAAGGCGCTCGACCGTGTACGCGAGATCTGCTCGCTTGATGCCACCGATCCACAGCTTTCTCTTATCGAAGGATCGATCCTCGATCGCGACACGGTGGAGGAGGCCTTCACCCGCTTCAACATCGACACCATCATCCACTTCGCTGGATTCAAAGCTGTCGGCGAAAGCGTCGAGAAGCCTCTCGAATACTACTGGAACAACATTGCTGGCACGCTTGTGCTAGCGAATGTGGCACGTGCTCACGGATGCAAGAACATCGTCTTCTCCTCAAGCGCTACCGTTTACGGCGAAACAGGCAAGGTTCCTTTTGAGGAAACAGATAAGAGGGAGTCTCCCACCAATCCTTACGGTCAGACCAAGGCCATGCTCGAGCAGATCCTCACCGACCTGTATGTGAGCGATGATGAATGGAACGTCGTTCTGCTGCGCTACTTCAATCCGATCGGCGCGCATCCGTCAGGCCTCATCGGAGAAGATCCTCAGGGCATCCCGAACAACCTCCTGCCCTATGTGGCACAGGTGGCCATCGGCACGCTCGACGAGGTGGGCGTGTTCGGTGATGACTACCCCACTCAGGACGGAACAGGTGTGCGCGACTACATTCATGTTGTGGACCTTGCACGTGGACATGTTGCTGCGCTTGAATGGATGGCGGCGCATCCAAGCGGCGTAGAGATCTTCAACCTTGGAACAGGACGCGGATCGAGCGTGCTCGATGTCATCCATTCATTTGAGAAAGCCTGCGGGCATGCGGTTCCCTACAAGATCAAGCCGCGTCGTGCAGGTGACATAGCCGAATGCTTCGCTTCCTGCGACAAAGCGCGCGATGAGCTGGGATGGGTTGCTGAATACGACCTTGACCGCATGTGCGAGGATAGCTGGCGCTGGCAGTCTATGAATCCACACGGATACGACGATTAAGCAGGAGGGATCAACGCCAGGATATCTGAAGGCACTTCGACGAAGAGATCGGGTTCCGATTCTCCCTGGAAATCAGCTCGATCGTGATAGCCCCAAAGCGCTGCAACCGCATAGACACCTGCATTACGTGCTGCCACTACATCAGTTGGCGAATCTCCAACATAGACCGAAGCCTCAGGCGTTGCTCCCAAATGAGCCATCGCAAGCTGGATCCCTTTAGGGTCGGGCTTGCGTGGAACAGAGGGACTTTCGCCAAACATGATATCCACCTGCCCAGGAAGGCACTTCGCCATGATGAGGTCGACTCCCGCCTGGAGCTTGTTGGACACCGCTCCGATCTTGCCACCGCGCAAGCGAATCTGCTCGAGCATCTCCTCGATCCCAGGAAATGGGTGCGTCTCATGATAGTAATCAGCGAAATAGCAGTTCCACAGAGCGATCGCCTGCTCTCTGACCTCATCGCTCGCGTCCTCGGGAAGCGCAAGATAGATCAAGCGACGCACGCCCGCGCCCACATAGCTCAAGATCTCGGGCGTGGTATGCGTCGGGCATCCAACTTCCTCAAGGATGCGATTCGTAAGAAGCGCAAGATCCTCGATCGTGTCAAGAAGGGTCCCATCCAGATCGAAGATGAAGGTATCAAAGCTGCGTTCGCTCATAAAAATGCTCCTCTATCAACTTGCACCCATGCAGTCGCTCCACACGACCGCGCGCTCTTTTTCGCATATGATATCGGATGTTGGAATCGAAGAACGCCTCGAGAAGCTGCTCTTCTCCATTTGGCGCTCAAATGAAGAGATCGAGACCGCAGAAGCTATGGACAAAAGCTCCTATGACCTGCATCAAGCCACGAGAGCCTCTGCAGCATTCGCCTTGCTTGCTGCGCTTTCCTTCTGCGTGGTAGATGCCATAAGCCTTGGCGGAAGCAGCCTCGATGCTCCATCCTTTCTCAATGGGGACGTCATGTTCCAAAGAGGCGGGTTGCTCGTTGGCGTAAGCGCGCTTACCGCACTCGTTGAAGAGCTCGTATTCCGCGGGATCGTCCTCTCCTTTCTTCTTCGTCACATGAGCAAAGCAAGGGCGCTCTGGCTTTCGGCGCTTGCATTCGCTCTTGTCCATGGGCTTCCGATCGGCATCAGCACTTCCACCCTCATCACCCTGTTGCCCTTTGTCTTTGCCTCCCTTGCCCTGAAGGTCATGCAGGCTTTGCTCTTTGGTGTTCTGATGGGACGCATCATCCTTGAAGGGGGATCTCTCTTGAGCGCCATCGCCATCCATGGCGCGTTCGACATCATCTACTTCGCTCCCTCTGTTCTCATCATGGGCGACTTCCCTGCCACCTATGCTCAGCTCAGTCCTGCAGAACTCCTTGGCACCTGCCTCTCCATCATCATCTTGGCCGTTCCGATCGTTACGCTTTTGATGCAACGATCTCGCGCTTCTCGAAGCGAGCAGCTCTGATGCACATGGCAAAGGAAGCGAAGAGGATCGTCATTGGATTGGCAGGAGCAGCGACGGGGGTGCTGTTCGTTGCTCTGGCGAGCATATTCGGCCTCTCAACCGACCTGAGCTTTCAAGCCATCTGCGCCCTTGGCATCCTTGCTTGCTGCATCATCTGGTGGGTTGCGAACATCTTCCCTGAATTCGTGACTGCGCTCATCATGTGCATCGCCTTCATCGGGCTCTGTCAAGTTCCGACCACTACCGTCTTCTCAGCATTCGCCTCTTCCACATGGTGGCTCCTCGTTGCCGCGTTCGCGCTCGGGTTCGGCATGCAAAGAAGCGGCCTTATGGCGCGCATGGCCGCTCGCATCCTTCGCGTCTTCCCGCGTACCTTCAAGATGCAGACAGCTGGCCTCATTGCCACAGGCACGCTGATCGGCCCCTTCATCCCTTCGCTCTCAGCGAAAGCGACGATGCTGGCACCTCTTTCGTTGAGCATCTCGGACGCGATGGGCTACGAGCGTCGCAGCCGACAAGCAACAGGGCTCTTCCTTGCGATGTTCACCGGTATCCGCACCGTAGGCCCTGCTGTCATCAGCGCCTCGATCATCGGTTATGGGCTTCTTGCGACCCTGCCTTCCGATGTTGCCGCGCAATTCGACATGCTGCACTGGTTCGCTTGCATGCTCCCGTGGTTCATATTCGTCATGGTGGCAAATTACCTTGCCCTTGTGATCCTCTTCGGTGACAAGCAAGCAAAAGGCAGCCCGCTTGATGCTTCAGCAGAAGAATCCCTTGCAACTGAAACCGCAAGCTCGATAGGTCCTATGACCAGGCAAGAGAGGGCAATGGCTGTCATCATGGTGCTCTGCATCGTCCTTTGGATAACAGAGCCTCTCCATGCCATTCCCTCCCATATCGTTGCCATCAGCGCGATGGTGCTCATGCTCATCTTCGGCGTCGTTGGCGTGAAGGACCTTCGTCAAGGCATCGCGTGGGAGTCGCTCATCTTCATCGGATGCGTCCTTGGGCTTGCAGAGGTGTTCGCGAAGCTCGGCATCGATTCGTGGATCATCGGCTCCTGCGAGGCAGCCTTCTCGTTGTTAGCGAACAACGCCTATCTCTTGGTGATAGGCATCTGTCTCATGACCATCCTCTTGCGCTTCATCATCGTCTCGGAAATGGCATACATCAACATCTTCATGGCATTCATCGTGCCCCTTGCGATCTCGTTCGGGATCAGCCCGTGGGTCATTGGAGTCTGCGTCTATGCGGTGGTGAACCCGTGGTTCGCGCTCTATCAGAATCCGATCTATCTGAGTGCCTACTATGCCACCGAAGGGAAGATGGCGAATCAGGCGCAATCGGCTGCTTACTGCGCGCTTTATCTTGCGATCTGCATATGCGGCCTTCTTATCAGCACCCCTCTCTGGCAAGCGCTTGGGCTGATATGATGAAGGCAGCTGCATGCAAGGATCGCACCAACAACATCATCTCCTCTTCGATCAAGAAGGTTCGTCATGATAGACATACCGCTTCATAGGCAATTTGCGGGACAAGCGCGCCTGGTGAGGCTGCTCCTTTGGCGCATTGGTGACACCACCGATATAGAGACGTGCTTGGATATGGCGAAGAACGCCCATATGATCACTGATGATGACAAGGCATTCATCCGCGAATGCCTTGCACGCGAAGAAGAGCATCGCAATCTATCGGGCGTGAACGAGACCGCAGGCATTCCCGTTGATGAGGAGACTATCCTTCGCTTGCGCCGCTGCGTGAACAAGCTCAACCAAGCAGACTCCGCCTGATCTAAAGGCGAGGTCTGCTCTTGCATTCAAGCCAAGAGCCTATTAGTGGCATCACGTTCTTGGCACGTCATCCGCTTCTTGCACTCAGCCTGTTGCCCACAGCACGCTCTCAGCCTGCTGTTCGCCCGTCTCTTACAGTGGATCAGCCTCGGATGCACGCAGGACCACACAGCCGAAAGCTTCAGGCCCGCAATGCGAAGAGATGACGCATCCAGCCTGCCCCCAGCGGATCTCCTTGAACCCCGCCTCCTCAGCTTTGCGCGTGGCAACTTCCCGTACCTTCTCTGGCAGACCCGTTGAGAACAAGAACAGCACCTGTTCCCTATCGAGCGGCTCTTCGGTGAAGAACTCGTCGAGGAACTGGCTGACGATCTTCTTAAGGCTTCCGCGCAGCTTCTTCTTGACGACAAGCTTCCCCTCTTCGATCTCGATCACCGGGCGAATGTTGAGCATCTGGGCTGCCATGAAGCCAGCGTTCCCGAGCCTGCCACCCGCTTTCAAGAAAGAAAGGTCGTTCGGCACGAACCCAAGCCTGGTTCGATCGATCAGGTCGTGCGCATACGCGAGCGCTTGAGCCATCGTGACGTCTGGTTCATCGCGAACATAGCGCGCAACCTTCTCTGCGATCAGCCCGTAGGCCTGCGTGACCGTTTGCGTGTCAAGGCAGGTAATGCGCGGCTCGGTCTCTGATGCATCGAGCGCAGAGAGAAACGAACGGGTCAGATCGCTCGAAAGCGCCAGATGCAAGATCTCTGCATCAGCGTCCTCTTCAAGGATGCGATCGAATACCTGCGCGTAATCTGCCGGCGAGCAGGCGCTCGTCTTCGGCATGACCTTTTCCTCCGCAATGATCTGAAGCATGTCATCGGGCGCAATCTCGCCATCATCGAACGATACATCCCCAAGCGATAGATGAAACGGGATCACCTCGATCCCAAGCTCCTCGGCAACTTCAGGCAAGAGATCCGCGCCAGAATCAACCGTGATCTTGATTGTGCTCATATGCCTTCCTTAAAACATAGCCCAGCAAGGACATCCTCTGTGATCCTCCTATGTTCTCACACATCAGCCCCGATGAGAGATGCGGTTTGGCTTTCAAGCAGATATCGGCACTGTCGTGAGAGGTGAGGAACAGGTCATATCCCATGGTAGGATTTATAAAAACGAAGAGAGAAAGAGGGTGCGAATGCTCACGAACGATTTTCTTGGCGACAGCGTTGCTCGCCTTGGATTCGGTGCGATGCGTCTTCCTGTCATCGATGATGACCAAGCGAAGATCGACCAAAAGCAGTTGGATAAAATGGTGGACGCCGCCATTGCGGCAGGTGTGAACTACTTCGACACCGCCTATCCCTATCATGGCAATAGGTCCGAAAGCGCGCTCGGCACCTCGCTTGCTCGCTATCCGCGCGAGAGCTTCTTCCTTGCCACAAAATATCCAGGGCATCAGATCGCTGACACCTATGACCCTGCATCCATCTTCGAAGAGCAGTTGTCGAACTGTGGGGTGGACTATTTCGACTTCTATCTACTCCACAACGTCTATGAAGCGTCGATCGAAACCTATATGGACGAACGATGGGGCATCGTTGACTATTTCATCGAGCAGAAGAAAGCAGGGAGGATCCGTCACTTGGGCTTCTCAAGTCACGGGCGAGTGAAGAACCTTGCGGAGTTCCTGAACTATGGAGCACAAAGATATGCGAGGCTCGAAGCAGAAGACCCACAGACAGCAGCGCTCTTCTCAGGGAATAACATCATGGAGTTCTGTCAGATCCAACTGAACTACCTTGATTGGACCCTCCAGCGCGCGGCGGAGAAATGCGCGCTGCTTGAAGAGGCAGGCATCCCCGTGATCGTCATGGAGCCGCTTCGTGGCGGCAAGCTTGCTGACCTTGGCGAAGAGCAAAGATCGAAGCTCGAATCAGCAGAGGTGATGCGCGTGCCCGTAGAATGGTCGTTCCGCTGGCTTCAAAGCATCGAGAACGCAAAGGTCATCCTCTCTGGCATGTCCACCCTGCGACAAGTTGAGGAGAACTGCGCGCTGTTCCAAACCACCGATCCTCTTTCTGAAGCCGATGCCGCCCTCTTGATGGATGTTGCCGAGACATTGAAGAGCGGCGTGCCCTGCACCTCGTGCCGCTACTGCACAGACTCGTGTCCTCAAGGGATCGACATCCCTCTGATGCTCGCAACCTACAACGACTTGCAATTCCAAAGCAGCTTCACCATCTCCATGCAAATGGATGCGGTGCCTGAAGGACAGCGAGCAGCTGATTGCATCGACTGCCGCTCGTGCAGCAAGATGTGCCCGCAAGGAATAGATATCCCCCAAGCGCTCTCTGAGCTTGCCGAAGCGCTTGATGCCATGCCCAAATGGGCCGACCTTTGCAAGCAGCGCGAAGAGGCAGCAGCACGGGCACGCAGCGAGGCGTAATGCCCTTCTCTCACAATACCAGTCTCGATAATGCTTGAACTGTCTCCTGCTATCGAGCCCTCCGTCACCTACGGCACCTGATCATAGGGCATGCAACGCTTCACTAAGAAGAAGATGCCAAGCACGATGAACATGATCATAGGCATCAGAAACGCTGTCACGATTGTTGCAATGCGAAATACATAGAAGAGCACTCGGTCAAGCAGCGAGCGTTCATGCGACTCGAAAGTCATGCGCACGAAAGCTCCTCCTGGTGTTGAACCAGAATGCATCCAGGGAATAGCTATCTCTACAGCACAGAAAGCAAGAATGCTCATGACCGTAACGCAAAGGGCTGTTGTTTGGTCGACGCTAAGCCCGAAGAGGCGAAACGGCTCGCTGAATATGAGCTCGCTCGCAAGCGCCGCGATCATCCAAGGCATGAAAGCGATGAGGCCGATGATGCTCAAGTCGATCCACATGGCAACGCATCGACGTATGAATCCAGGGTGAAGGTTCACGAGCGGCTTCGCCGCTTCCTCTGCTGTTTGACTGCCGAGAGCGCGAGCGCAAAGCCAACCAAGAATACCTCCGAGCGTATTGCAGATGACATCATCTACATCACAGCACCTGAATGCGTATGGATAAAGCCCGAAGAGCCCTGTCAGCTGAGCAGTCTCGATCAGCACTGAGACGCCGAGAGCGAACAAGGTTGCTGTAAGAAGACGCATGCGCAGAAGCCTGCCTGCAATGAATCCAAACGGCATGAAGAATACGATGTTGAACGCCAACTGGAATACAGCCTTGATCCCATCCTTGGCAATATCCCCTATGAAGCCAAACGGATTCCATTGCGGCAAAACCCCATAGGTAATGCCAAGACCGCTCTCTTCAGCAGGGAGCGGATATAAGGTAAAGCAGACAATCCCCAAGGCGTAGAGCACGGCAAGATAGGTAGCCACGATCCCTGTCGCTTTAAGACGACCATCGCGATGATAGAGATACGCCAAGATGGGCAATGTAAACGCGATGGAGAAGAACGGCCAGAGAAGAAGCGCCGCCTGAAAGTTGCTGCTATAGCTGGATATGAAGTTCCCGATCGCACCCATTGCGTTATCCCTTGAGCAAAACCTGCCAACCACCCACATGCTGCATGACAGCGCACCCTTCATGCAGCATCGAAAGGATAGCGCGTACGATCACGCAACGCAGCAAATATGACAGCATTGTAAGCAGGCCGTGCATCCACTGTGCAGGGTCAAGCTCGGTTAATCCAGCTTGGTTACCCAATGGAGAGCTCTATGATGATGGAGGAATCTTTCGAGTCTCTTCGATCCCTCTCCGTTAGCCCTCTAATGCTGCGCTTATTCGCTCTCTGATTCCTCGATGATGAGATCAACGAACTGGAACGTTGTGCAATCAACGAGACCGCGATTCGTCAGGCGAAGCTCTGGGAGACAGGCCAACGGAATGAGCGCCATCGTCATGAATGGTGAGGGCATCGTGCAACCGATCTCAGCCCACGCTTGCTCGACACTATGCACCTTCTCGCTCATCTCAACAGCACCCAAATCATTCATAAGGCCCGCTATGGGAAGCTCGACCAATCCAAGAACCTCGCCATCGGCGACGACCACCATGCCACCACCACACTTCGCGAGCGTGTTCGCTGCAAGCGCCATGTCCTCATCGTTCGTGCCAACCACGAGAAGATTATGCGCATCGTGCGCTACGGTGGAGGCCATTGCTCCACGCTTGATGCCGAAGCCCTTTGTAAAGCCAACGCCTACAGTCCCTGTTTCATGATGGCGCTCAAACACGAACGTCTTCAGAACATCCTGACCAAGCTCGCTCTTGAGCTGTCCATCTTCTACCGTAAGGCCAACATGAGCCTCAAATGTGCCGACCTTTGCTGGAATGATCTCGATTGCCCGCACGTTCACCTGGTCTCCATCTTGAGCGCCTTCTGGTGCGGAAACGATAAAATCATCAGGCGTGATCTCACGACCAAGATGCATTGAATGCGTAACCCACTCAGGGAATTGGAAGCGGGGATAGTCGAAGAGCGCCCGTCCGTTCTCCGCCACAATCTCCCCATCGATCATCATGCGCGTTACCTGCAGCGTATCGAGTCCATCAAGGAACACGATATCTGCGCACTTGCCTGGCGTGATGGAGCCCAGCTCATTATCCATACGGAAGCAGGTTGCCACGTTGATGGTCACCATTTGAATGGCTTCGATGACAGGGATGCCGCACTTCACAGCAATACGAAGGACATGGTCGAGATGCCCATCCTCAACGAGTGTATGCGGATGGGTGTCATCTGATACAAGATTCGCGAAACGCGTATCGATATCGTTGTCGGTAATGGCATGGGCTAGTTCGGGAAGATCGTGCCATGCTGAACCATAGCGAAGCTGAGCATACTGCCCTAAACGCATCTTTGCGAGAGCATCTTCAGCCCGTGTTGACTCATGGCAACAACGAACGCCCGAAGCAATATAGGCATTCAATCCACGATCGGTCTCGGGAATAGAGTAGTGCCCGGTGACGACCTTATCTGCCTTGAGCGTCTCAACAAGCTCACCATGAGCATGTTCGGTGCTATTCACAACGCCTACGAAATTCATCATCTCGCCAAGGCCGACAACCCCATCCCAAGACATCGACTCAGCTATCTCCTGGGGCCCGATGAATGAGCCTGTATCCTCAAAGCCAGGAACAGCAGGTACGCATGAGGGGGTAGTGACCATAGCTTTGAGCGGCGTGCGCTCAGCATCCTCCATCATAACCTTGACGCCCTCAAGACCAAGCACGTTGCAGATCTCATGAGGATCCCAATAGATACCGCTCGTACCATGAGGTACGACCGCGCGTGCATATTCACCTGCCCCCATCATCGAAGACTCAACATGAATATGCCCATCGAGGAAGCCTGGAGCGATGAAGAGCCCAGATGCATCGATAACATGCGTATGTTCACCAATGCAATGATCTGCATCTCCAACATAGGCGATACGTCCCTCAGCGATCGCAACATCGATGTGTTCCTGGATCTCGGCTGTGCAAACGTTCACGAGCTGCGCATCTTTGATGACAACGTCAGCGCTCCTGCGGCCTTCAGCCACATCGGCAAGCACACGTGTACACTCCCAAAGCGGCTTCTTGCAGAAATGATTGATCATGTCGATCCTTCCTGGTCTATTTTGCCTTTCCATACCACAGAGCAACCTTCAAGCGCACCGAATCGAGGAGCCGAAGCTTCTAACGCTTCTTTTAGCTCATGGAGCATGAAGCCGTCATCCTTTCATACGACGCCGAATCATGAGAGCGCCCAAAAGCGCAGCTGCCCCGCACACGCCGGCAACTCCAAGTGCAGTCATCCTATCGGTTTCATCACCTGTCTTGGGAAGCGTAGTTCCTGTACCGGATGAATCGCGATTATCGCGCACGGGGGCTGTCCCGCCCCCTGAGCTCGCTCCATTATTGGAAGGATCTGAGGGGTCATTCGGGTTGGACGGATCCGAGGGCTCGGTTGGATAAGAGGGATCCTTCGGATCAGTCGGATCTGACGCTTGCGGCACAACCTCAAGGATGTAGGACTTCCGAAGACTAGGCTCATCAGGATGCTCTGTTGGCCAAAGCGCAAGATCCCAGAAATCAGAGGCTTCTCGCGCCTCTCTTTGCTCAATAGCTGCAGCGAACAACCGAGCGAACGTCTCAAGAGGTGCGGCTTCGCGCTTCTTGACTTCATAGCTGATGCCCTCGGGAACCACAAGCGTAAACTCAGACGCATCTTTCGGCATCTTATCACGAGGAAGCACGATCCGCGCATAGCCCGTCTCGTCCCAGAGGATG
The DNA here is from genome assembly GCA_910588985.1 of uncultured Eggerthellaceae bacterium. Classification (GTDB taxonomy): domain Bacteria; phylum Actinomycetota; class Coriobacteriia; order Coriobacteriales; family Eggerthellaceae; genus MGBC163016. The sequence goes on from CAJURO010000008.1 coordinate 40,628, forward strand.
ACCTTGTCCTCCATACCTGAAATCGTGCAAGAGATGATCACAGTATTAGGATCCTCTGGATCATCGGGTTTACTTGGATCCTCAGGATCCGTGGGCTTATCTGGCTTATCCGGATCTGTCGGATTTGTCGGATCCTCAGGATCCGTAGGCTTGTTCGGATCCTCTGGGTCGGTTGGCTTGTTCGGATCTTCCGGCTCCTCCGGGTCGCTCAGTTTTGTCCATGCGGCGAAGAAATGCTTGTCACCAATCGATCCTGCTGGAATGAGGGTTACAGGATCCCCTGTATGAGCCTCGTTGTCGAACCAACCTTTGAACTCATAGCCCTCACGAACAAGGAGCGAAGAGCTCGGCAACGCGATATCGCCCGATTCTATATCATAGGCAACTTGAACCATTTGCCCTGTTTGCCATTTGCCACCGCCAAGGTCGTATGCGATCTCGTATTTGATGGGAGACCAGGCAGCGAACAGAGCGATCATTCCCTTGGAAAGGCGCACAGACTCTAATGGTTCACCCTCAAGGTTTGCGTTCTCATACCAACCAACGAAGTCATAACCCACTCGTGAAAGCGTGCTCGCGACAGGAAGCGCCACTTCATCTCCTTCATGAGCGCCATCCTCTCCAAGCTCATAAACAGTCTTGGGCTGCACCTCGAAAGCACCGCCGCTTGTATAGAACGAAAGCACGCAAGCCTCCCCTGCCCATTTGGCATAGAGCTCCTTGTCACCATACGTTCCCGCAGCAAGCTCCATCAAAGGTGCGTCTGAGAAATCTGATTTCTCATGCCAGCCTGCAAAAGTATGCCCCTCCCACTGCATCACCGTGTCATTCGGAAGCAAGAATGATCGTTCGCTTGTCTGATAGCTCTCAAATGCAGAAAGGTCGATAGTGTTCGGAGGCGTCGCTCCCGTACCATCCGATCCTATTCGATAGGAGATCGTGTAGGTCCCGGGTTCCCATTTTGCATAGTAATGCTTGTCTCCGCTTTGCCCTGCAGAGATCTCAGTTATAGCGCTCCCCGCGAACTCTTTGTTATCGAACCATCCAAGGAACACATATCCAGGACGCTCGTAGAGCGGAAGGGTGCACGGCGTGCCATAGGTATAGGAAGAAACACCTGTCTGTTCGAAGCCAAGCGTTCCCCCATTAGGCGAGAATGTGATGGAGTAAACACCAAGGTCCCATTTAGCGAAATAACGCTTATCACCCCGCGCCTCGGGAGGGATAGAGCTAACGGGCAATCCTGTGAACGATGAATTCTCGAACCAACCTGCAAAAGTATGTCCCTCATAGAACACTTGGGAAGCATCAGGCAGAACCGCTCCCGCACCACCCTCGTAGGTGAACGCTGAAGGAATGCCCTCAGCAAGCTTGCCGTCCATAGGATCGAGAATCACGTTGAATATCGGACGATACCACTTCGCGTAGAATTGCTTATCCCCATCCTCGTCCTTTCCGATCTCGGTGATCGGCTCTCCTTCGAAAGAGGGATCCTCGTACCATCCTCCAAACTCATAGCTTTCCTTAGCAGGAACAGGAAGGCGCGCGCCTACGCCAAACGTATATTCGGTCACGTTGCCCCCAGTGGGGATCCTTCCCCCCTCAAGATTCAGAGCAACGCTGTAGGTCTTCGCTTTCCATCCCGCGTAGAATGCAAGCGCCTCATCCTGCCCAGCTGGAATCTCGGTCTGAGGATTACCGACGAGAGACTCGTTGGTATACCATCCTGCGAAAGAATACCCCCTCCGTGTGATGCTGCTTTCGTCGGGAAGTGCTGTTACCTGCTCATTGTTGTAGGTATTGGGAGCATCGAATCCCTCTACCCATGTGCCACCTTGAGGGTCAAGGGTGAGCGGGAATGTGACCGCATTGGGATCATAGGGATCGACCACAACCGTAGAAGGATACGAGGCGAAAGAGCTGTCAGTTGCCGCTAGGCGAACTTCATAGGTTCCTGTCGGAACCGATGTCGATGATGCAGTGATCGGAGTCCATTCGCTTGAGCTTTCGGCAGTAGCCTCCCGATTCGCAGCTGCGTTGACGCTGGCGCTCGCCGTATCCTCTCCTGCATCTGAAACCGACCTGTATTCAAGGGCAGGCATGAGACCAGGGCCCACTGTAAGAACATGGATCGCACCCATCCCTTTGGAGTTGGCGCGGACGCCCTTGATGTTGTCGGCGTAACCGTTCTCCGGACGCGGGGAAAGCTCGACCGTCTTGATGAAGTTGTAGCTCTTCCCTGACCATTTGGCAGCGAAATACAAGCTTACCGAACGCGTCCCCTTCGATTCGGTTTCCGCATTGTCAAATCCTTCGTATTCGATGATCTCGCTTAGGTCAACACTATTCGGATCTTCGGATATTACTGAGAAGAAGATAGGCGCCGACGCGAAACCATCATCCTGCCAATCGCCTTTGTATATCCCGCTTCCGGGAAGGTCTTTGAGGCTTCTGAACGGCAGGTTATGCAAGGATATCCTCTTGCTTGCGTCGAAGTCTGTTCCCGAGCATACAAGCTTTTCGTTCTTGTAATCGATTGCAATATCCAAATCATATTGCGCGAAAGAAGCTCTGTTGCCCACAAACCGCAACATGGGGTAACCGATTTCTATGGTTGGGTCGAATTCCCAAACATCTGCCTCGAACCCAAGGTTTTCATATACTACGGCGCCGTTATACAGCATGGGAAACGTGTAGGAGATGCTTTGCAGCTCTTTGCTTAAATGCTGCAATAGCCCCAGATCCGTTCGCGCATACTTCACGCCGGGCACCGCATCCCCAACAAGCGAAGCACCGGTCGTGATCGAGGCGTCTTCATAGCAGTTCACGAAGGCATCCTCAGCCGGAGCGGTCATCTTGGCTAGACGCGCAACGTTATCGTTTGTTGGCACTCCCAGCCCGAAGCATGCGGATATTCTGGTGTTTTCCGCATCATAAAGATTGTTGTTGGAGTTCTCGATATCTCCCAAAACAATGCCGTTCTTACCGTTCGTAACCGTAGACGACATGCTCACCTTCGAGATACAACGCTCTAATCGCGCCGAGCAGGTTATTGCCCCGATAACACCACCGCAAGACACCCCACAAGAAGCAAACGCGCCTTGCACGAAGATGTCACTCAGATCGCTATTGACCACGCGTCCCGCGATGAACCCTGCATAGCAGCAGTTGCCCTGGACCGAGCTGTTGCCATTCCAAAGTCTTCCGTTCGTGACCTGGATGCGGTTGAACTGCGACCCGCCAACACGCCCGTCGGCGCCTGATGCGTTGATCCCTCCGTCGTCGCCGACGATGAATCCGACACGATAGCGGCCCTGTGCCGACACCGTGTCAAGGTAGAGATCCTCGAAGACGCTCTTTGCGCTTCGCCTCGCTATCAGGGCCACGTTGTCGCCCACTGTAGCATCCTGCATGTTGCTCGAGCTTTTGAGGGTGAAGTCGCGTATCTCGGCAAAGAAGGCCTTGTCGAACAACGATGCCCCCGAAAGTCCCGTTATCGTATGACCGTTACCGTTGAATACCTTGGGATCCATCTGTGTTCCGCTCATGAATTGCGTAACCACGGACAGCTTCTTCGTCTCGGCGGCGGTGTTCGCGGAAGACCACTCAGCAAAATCAAGGTCGGCCATGAGGTGGAACTTGTTCACGCCAAGCCTGAGGTCGTCATTGATGTTGACGAAATCATCAACTGACCATACCTGGCGCTCGAATCTTATGTAACTTATATTCTCTAGCTCGCAATTCACAGTAGTGAGAGCTGCGGCATCAGCAGCAACGCCATCGAGCGTCAGATCCTTGATGTAGGCATGACGCGCTCCTTCGAAAAGCCCACCGAGCGGCGTGCCCTTCACCAAGATCTTATGCCCTTGCCCGTCGAACTTACCGTAGAAAACGCCGCTGATCAGAGCAGTGCCAGCCTCGAACTCAACGCTGCTCGCATCTATATCGCTATCGAGAACATAATTGCCTTGCGGATTGTCTGCGACCTTCAACAAGTCACTCAAGGTGTTGATGTGGGTAACGGGCTTCTGGTTCTCATAGATCCCGTAGCGGAAGTCATTGGTCACTCGCTTCATCATGTAGAACATGCGCGTGCGCAACGAGAACATGGATCCAAGATTGCGATCGTGCATGCTCGCATCGGACTTCAATGCGGTCTCGAACTTGTCCACGAGAGCATCGAAGTCAGCATAAGCAAGGCTGTCCTTCTTGGCCTCGATACCTTCCCATGTCTTCATCTGCCATTCTTTATAGGACGAACAGCCTGTGATCTTCATGAGCTTCTGCAGGTCGTTGCCACCAGCACTCCCATAGGTTGCGAATGCGTCATAGCCTTCACGGCCAAGCATGCGATACATCATCACCTTGAAAGAGCGGGAATCGGGATAGAAGGTATTGGCGTGTACCGGGAACCACCACGTTCCGCGATTGTCCTCAGTGACATATATTTGTCGCTGCCAGGTTATGCTGCCCCCGTCAGGAATGCCTGGACGCAGGAACAACTGGTTGTCATAAACCTCTTCGATGGTCTCGAACTTCTTCGATCCGTCATTGAACACGGATTCATTCACCGGCATGGTTGCAGTGGTGCCATCGAAACCGTCGATCACTTTGCTTCTAGAGCAGAGGATGGTGGTGTTGGTGCCAGAATCCAAGGGGCTGGTGCCGTTCTGCCCACTGAACCACACCTGAGACGCCACGGCGTTCTGCTCGTCCTTGTCGAGGCGCAGGAATGCCTGAAGTGCAGCATAGTCCAGCATATCAAGGGTCTCGTAGACCTTGTTATAGAAATCATCTGTTTGGTCTTTCCCATAGATGCGGTCTCGATCGTAGTTCGACATGATGTCGGATGAGATGTTGTAGTCATAACAGAGGTTCATGACTGGCGACATGGCCCCATGACCCTGGGTAAGGAGACCATCAGTGAAATCCTCATTGGAAGCGCCATCGCGACGTCCCCCGCCAAGGAACACGTCGTTATCAAGCGCGTGGGCCATTTCATGGGACCAATAGTAGGACCAGCCACAGCTAAGAGAGGTGTAGGCAAGGAACAGGATGCGCTTGTTGGTGGGCGACATGTTATAGGTTGCCGCCGCCGCACCCTGGCCACCGGTAGTATCGTAGAGTTCGCTGACATCGAAGAAGTTCTTCTGCCAGGGGTCCTCAGTATAATGCTTGCCCCATAGCCCTTGACTCTCGTAGTAAACATTCTGGGCAGTTCCGTAGTCGTAGCGTGAGGTCATGTTGTCCAGCGTGAGCACGATGGTGGTGTTCACGCGTTCCTTGCCGACGATGGTCGCCACCGTTGATGAGTACTTGGCGCAATGCGGGAAGATGTTGTCCAACCTGGCCTTGAAAGACGCCCGCTGGGCATCGTTGAACTCGAAGTTGGCGGGAGCAGTGTAGATGTAGGTTGACCCGCAGGCGAAGAGCATGGACGTGGATCCCATGTACATAGCTCCTGGCTCCATGGTGAGCCAGATAGGAAGATAATCGGGATAGCGCCGCGATGCCTGGTCCCAGCCGCGCCAAAAGAGCTCCTCGGTTTCAGGATGACCCTCGATAACAGGGGGCTCGTACTCATGGTAGAACGCGATGGTGGACATGTAATCGGCAAACCAATTGGCAACATCGGCATAGCCGGAAGCTCGCTTGACAAGCGTCTGGATCAGAGTCGGAGAATTGTAGATCCCGGTGAAGGGCCCGAGCCTCGTATTGATGACCGTGTTGGACATCAAGCGGATCATGGAGTACGAGAGCATGGTATCCGAGCGCACATCGTAGGTCATGTTCACCAGCGAGAGCCCCGGCTTCACAACTCCACCACGGAAAGCTACGATCAAGAATGCATTCCCGTTGTTCTGAAATCCCGTCTCTTCGCTGCCGCCAATGCCGAAGTTCAAGAATCTATCCCAATAGGTATAGAGAAACAATAGGTTGAACATCTTCAGCTCGACCGCATGGGATTGCCAGTTATCCGTAGGTTTGGCGTTCTCGGCTTGGCTCATATAGTAGTTCCACAGTGGGGACTCCGAATACATCGGATTCCAGGTGGGTATGTTGGTCAACAGATTAGCCGCTACTTCCTCGGCCTTGTCGTGGATGTTGCGATCGAAATAATCGCGCACAGTACGATGCATCTTCACATCGGATTTGAATGGAGCGAAATAATCGTTGTAAGTCTTCGATCGGATGAACGCTGCCACCCGTTCGATGCCGTGCTGAGCACCTTCTCCCAATGACCAGAAATTAGGCTGATAAAGAATGCCTGCTTCGCCCATCGTATATGAGGCCATAAGCGAGCTGGCCCCCAAGAATTGAACATCATTCGTCTCAGATGTGCCATCCGAGAAATAAACGACGTTGCGAACGATGTTCTCCTCTTCTCCCTCCAGCATGCTCACCTTCATGCCTTGCGTAGCGTGCACGGGCCAGAGCTCTTGAATGGTCTTGCTATAAAGCCCGCTAGATTCAGGTATGGCGTTACCTGATTTTACGATGTCCTCATAAGAGGCGTAGGGCGCTAGCTTATAGGCATTGCGATAAGCCTGATCGCGGCTGGCATCGTATCCTGGCGTGCTTGCGATGTTCGCCATCATGGTGGTGTCATTCGCCACCGGTTGGCCTGAGAGGACCTTTACATAGCCTTCCCAATCCGCGCCTTTCGTGTACAGCACCTCAAAGGTCTTCGCTTGCTCACCAGCACCAGCAGGCAGCTGCAAAGTGACATAGATGCATCCATCCCTCAAACTAGCAGATAGCACAGGGCTATAGAATGACGGCATGTTGAGCATCTGAACATAGGCGGTGTGCCTGCTGAGATAGTTATTTATATAACTGACGAAGATATCTTGCGTCTGCGGGGTGCCAGAGTTGTCATACAGGATGACGGACTTTATGTCCTTCAGCACTACATCAGTGGAATAAGAGCTGCTTTGGAGCTGAACATCTCCTTCTGCAGAAATCTCTCGAATGCGCGACATCAATCTGAAGGCTGCATTTTCGATGCTGTTCGCACTCGATGCCAGCTCTTTCTCTCCTGGTTGGCTCACGATCACATCCTCAGAGCTCAACGTAGGATCGTAGGTGATCGAGGCTTCTTCTGCCTCACGTGCGCTCCTCAGCGCATCCTCAACTTCTGCCTCGGTGAGAGTTGGGCTTTGGGCCTGCGCTTCTTCCGCTAATCTCTCAGCCTCTGCCTGGCGCTCCTCATCCTCCCGTGCAACGTCCTCATAGCCTTCCATGCAGTTTCCGCAGTTCGCAGAAGAGCCATTCTGCTCACCTTCAAGATAGGCCCCCGTAAGCGAATCGACGATGAATTCATTGTCGAGATCCTCTTCGGTGATGTCACCTTCAGCTAGATAGGCATCAAGGATGGCCTGCCTCTCCTCTTCGCTGCGTGGAGGAGAGGCAAGGCCTTCATCAGAAGTCTCCGAGTCCTCGCCGAACAGAATAGATGCGATGTCAGGGTCGACAAGCTCTCCCTGAGCATTCACTACGCTCCCATCAAGTGGAACATCCACAACGATCTGATGGGGAAGCGACGATGGCACATTGTTGCTCTCTTCAGCTGAAGCACCTTCCTCTACAGGCTCCTCCTCCAACGCTGCATCCACGCTCAGTGGGTGAGTGTCAGCATAAGCAGGAATGACCTGCGAGAGAGGGGCGCTTGGAAAGAGAAGAGCCACTGCTAACAAAACGCATAGGGCCATGCGCAGTCGCGTCCAAAGAACCTTCTGAGATCCTCCCAACATTTGCCCCTCTTCCAACCCCGTGAGTACGATGATACAGTCCTTCTAAGTATAAATCTGAAAGCATTGTTGAACAGCATAGACACCCTTTGAGCTCTCCTTCTTCACAATGCTTTCATAGAAAAAGCACGCACTGCCATTCATGGCAGTGCACCGTCCTCGAAAGCGAATGTCCTTTGAGCAACAAAGCGATGATGTCTGAGTAGCAGAAGATAGATATATCCCCTCACGCCCAAAACGGACTATGGTGGAGAAGAGCTTGCGCAATGCATGCGCATGAGCGTGGATACGCGCGGTGTTCTGCCATGAAAGAGGCTGCTTCAATTGGACGCTCCATCGAATAAGGTCGCTGCGAAAACGGCGAGAGGGCACACCTAAAGGACCGAATGGAAGGTCATTGTGGTGCTCTTCGCATGCAACCTTCTGGCATCGTTCATGCAATCTATCATGAATATTGCCCTTGACCAGGTCTCTACTGAATTCCATGTCCGCCTTGCTGAAGCGAACCTGGTCATCATCGCCTTCGCCATCGTCGCGAGCGCCGTCATCACAACTGCAGCCTCGGTGGTGAAGCGCTTCTGCTTCTTTCCCCTAAAGGGAAGGCCGGTTTCCTGCTTGCGGTCAACAGCGGCGTCATCGGCATCGGATTGGCCTCTTCTTCCCAGCCGTCAAGAGCATCGATCTGGAAGTGTTGCCGCAAAGCATCTCATCGAATGGCTCGTCCATCCATTCGGCATTGGCACAGATCGCCGGATGCATTTCCTCGGCGCTCTATGTAGGTCTCATGTCTGGGGATGTGGAAGCACAGCTAGCTGTAGGAGCTTCGAAAGCCCGCGCCTATGCTGTCGGGTTCGCCCACACCCTCCCGATCGAAATCGGCTGTATCATAGCAGCTCTTTTGAACTCTCTTGCATACGTTAAGCTCGTAAAAGCCTTCTCCCGCTCGCACCCAGATGAGAAATGATTGATATCACAATGGTGCTGCTTTTCTAACCGTTTGGTTCTAAGTAGTTGAAGACTGTCGTCTTTATTAGACTCGTTTATGTATAATACTTCTATAAGAATAATATTCCCGATCGAGAATGACTGGCGTGGCTCAATCACCAACAACATTGGAGCTTGATGAATGTGAGCGAAGATCCGCTTTGAGCAGGCGCGCTGACGTCATCATTGGTGCGCTTGTGATCGTGCTGGTGGTCGTTGCTGGCGCCTCCCTCATGATGGGTCGCTACCCCATTGATCCTCTCCAGGCAATAGCAATGCTGCTCAATCTCGTCATTCCCCTTGACCAATCCTGGACCGACCAACAGGCCACGCTCTTCTTCAACGTTCGCCTACCACGCATCCTTCTTGCGCTTATGGTGGGTTGCTGCCTTTCAGTAGCTGGCGCAGCCTATCAAGGTACCTTCCAAAACCCGCTTGTATCGCCTGATATCCTTGGCGCCAGCCAAGGTGCAGCATTCGGCGCAGCCTGCGCCATTCTTGCAGGATTCACCGGTGCCATGGTTTCGGTCTCGGCTTTCTTCGTGTCGCTTCTTACCGTAGCGCTCGTCCTGCTCATCAGCTCACGCGCCAAGGGCAACCACATGATGGTCGTCGTGCTGGCAGGCGTGATGGTCAGTTCCCTTTTCCAAGCCGGCGTCTCGTATACGAAGCTCGTTGCTGATCCCAACAATGACGAGCTTGCCGATATCACCTATTGGCTCATGGGAAGCCTCACAGGTGCGAAGATGGGGCAAGTTGGCGTTGTGTTCCCCATCTTGCTCGTCGGTTGCTCCATCCTATTCGCTCTTCGCTGGCGAATCAACATCCTTACCATGGGTGACGAGGAGGCATCGACCATGGGCGTGGATGCGCGTCGCATTCGCATCATCGTCATCATAGCCGCCACCTTCTTGACGGCCGCCTGCGTGTCCGTTTCGGGCATGATCGGGTGGATAGGGCTCGTTATCCCTCATCTCTGCCGCATGCTCGTAGGCGCCGACTACCGCAAGCTGATACCTGCCTCCATGCTCATGGGCGCTTCGTTTCTCCTTGTGGTAGATGACATCGCTCGACTGGCTACGACAGCTGAGATCCCCATCGGCATCTTGACTGCGTTCGTAGGCGCACCCTTCTTCCTGTATCTCATCACACGAAAGAAGCGGCTATGAGCATCAAAGTCGATCACCTCAGCTTCGCCTACGGTCAGCATCAAGTGCTGGATGACCTCACGTTCGACATCCCTGATGGCTGCCTGGTCAACGTGCTCGGCCCGAACGGCGTAGGCAAGTCAACCCTATTTCGATGCATTCTGGGATTGAGTCAGCACTTCACGGGCAGTGTTTTCGTGAACGGCAAGGACATCCGTAGCCTTTCCATCAAGGAGCGTGCCCGCGAGATCTCCTACATCCCGCAATCCCATGCACCTGTCTATGACTACGAAGTGCTCGATGTCGTGCTCATGGCCACGGGCAGCGACCTCAAGATGCTCTCGAATCCAGGATGCTCTCAGCGGCGTCGAGCCTACGAAGCGCTTGAGCGCATCGGGATCGAGAGTTTTGCGCACCGTATGTACACTCACATCTCTGGAGGAGAGCAGCAGCTCGTACTGATTGCGCGCGCTCTTGCTCAGAACGCGCGCACCATCGTCATGGACGAGCCGACGAGTGCTCTTGACTATGGCAACACCATGCGCGTTCTTTCCTGCGTGCGACAACTCGCGCGCGAAGGGCTCTCGATCGTGCAATCCACTCATAATCCTGACCATGCATTCCTTTATGCAGACAAGACGCTCGTCCTGAAAGAAGGGCGGGTTGACGCCTTTGGCAGCCCAAAGGATGTCATCACCTCTGAGTTGATCAGCGGCCTTTACAGCATCGATGTCGAGGTCAACTCCCTCTACGGTGACAAGGTGCGCGTATGCGTGCCTGTACACGAGATAGACCATCCATAACGGTCGAAAACGAGAAGAAGGAGGAAAGATGCGTTTGAAGACCAGGAGCAATGACGGAAAGAAGGGAGCCAGAAGAGCATTAGCTATGCTCTGCACAGGCGTACTCTGCTTGAGCATGCTCGGCGCAGTGGGTTGTGCTTCGAACAACAACTCAGGACAGCAGTCGTCTTCCCAGCAAGCAGCTCAATCAGAAACACGCATATTCACTGACTCGCTCGGGCGGGAAGTCGAGCTGCCTGCGAAGATCGAGAAGATATGCCCATCTGGCCACACTGCACAGCAAGTGCTGCTCACCATGGCGCCAGATCTGATGGTGGGGCTTTCTCAGCCACTCAGCGATGACCAGCTTGCGATCTTCGGCGACAAATTCAAGGATTACCCTGTCTTTGGGGCTGTTCTCGGTGCGAAAGACGACTTCAACCGCGAGGCTGTAGCAGCCGCCGAGCCTCAGGTGATCATCGATACGGGCGAAGTCAAGAAGGATACCCAAGAGAGCCTTGATGCGCTCCAGGAGCAACTGGGCATCCCTGTAGTGTTCGTTGAAGCTTATCTGGAAGACTACGGCGCAGCTTATAAGACACTCGGTGAGCTGCTCGACATGGAAGAGCGCGGCAATCAGCTCTCCACCTATTGCACTGATGTGTACAACGAGGTGAAGGACACCATGGCCACCATTCCAGAGTCCGAGCGCGTCAACATGGCCTATCTCTTGGGCGAGAACGGACTGAACGCCATTGCGAAGACCTCGGTTCAAGGCCAGGTTATCGACATGGTCGCCAACAATGTCGTAGTGGTTGACGATGTGTCCGGCAAGGGCAACGGCAACGAGATCAGCCTCGAGCAGATAGCTGTTTGGAATCCTGATCTCATCATCTTCCAAGCTGGGAGCATCTACGACACTGTCGGTAACGACCCAGCTTGGCAGGGTATCGCAGCTATTGCAAACGACAACTACTATGAGGTGCCGAACAATCCATGGTGCTGGATGAACAATCCACCGACCGTGAACCAGCTCATGGGCATGCAGTGGCTTCCTCGTCTGCTCTATCCCGATGCATTCGACGATAGCATCCAAGATGTGACGAAGGCGTACTACAGCACGATGTACAACTACGACCTTTCTGATGCAGAGCTTGCGAATATCCTTGAGGGAGCGCTTCCTCAGGCATAGAGCGTGCATCGGTCAAAAAGCTAAAAGAAAGGTGGCGAAAGCTGCCTTTCTTTTTTGCCCATGTACCCACGATGGATACATGAGAGGTTGTCATATGATGATGAAAGTCTCGCCGCGTCGTCGCTTCGAGACATAAGTCTCTCAGCGACTTTGGCTTACCTCGCTTTCATCATCATATGACAACCATAAACAGTAAGTTTTCCACCTTGGACTAACAGGGATTTTTAGAATGCGTCTTCTAATACCCAGAAAGGACCTTCTCAAGATCCTCGGAAGAGGAACCAATACGCAGACAACCGCCCCATAAGGACGAGAAGCGCTCCTCAGCGATATCAAGAAGCGCCTCTCTGACCACGATGATGGCGTCTTCGATCTCTCCTTGTGGTCCTCGATCCAAAAGGTGCACTGCCTCGACGAATCCTGCATCGTGCTTGAGCTCCAGCCAACCAAGCTCGTCAACGATCAAGATCCCTTGAGCATCAGCACCTGAGGAAGATGCATTCATCAGATCCCTAGAGATGCTCGCGAAATGCTCGTTGACGGCATCGATAGCGCCATCCGAGATATGCCATATGAGTCCCGCGCGAGCTGCTTGATCCTCACCCGCATAGAGCCCGCTCGCTTGCGCGATATCGCGGCGCAGAGCAAACCGTGCGCGCCTCTTATCAGGGAGAAAGAGCGTGTCAATGCCGATCTTCTCGAAACGTCCTCGAAGCTCGCCCTGACAGCCCTCTTGCCTAGAATGCTTCGTCTCTTTCTGCTCTACCCCAACCTCTTGAGCAAGCGCGTGATCTATCCAGACCCCTGGCGAGAGCACGCCGTAAGAAGTCACGTCAGCTTCAGCAAAGACCTCTACCAAGTGCTCGAGCCAGCGCGTCTTCCCAATTTGAACATCGCCTGTCAAAAGGAACAGCATAGGGCCCACTCCCCGTTCTTATAACGAGCTTCTTCAAGCCAAGTCAGCAAGGGTTTGACATCACACAGTGCGTGGCTGGATCGTGCAACCGCTTCGAAGCTCGACCTCGATGATCGTGCCTTCCTCAGGGAAGATCGCATCAGCAGCCGCAGACAGCATGTACATCGCGTTCGCGTGCTGCGTTTCAGGAGCGCCCGCCTTCCCTGCAACAGGAGTTGCGCTCAATGTTCCATCTGCCTCAGCGATCAGCTCCATGAAGCGCACTGAGTAGAAGGACGAGCCAGGCGTGGTGGCTTCTGGTGGTCTCTCTTCGCCTGCGATCTTCGCCGCAGCACCCCCTTTCCTCGCAAAACGATTCTTGCCGAACGACCCTTTGAGCCGAGCAGGAATGAGCACAGGGTGGGGATCAAGGCCAAGGAATGCCTTCATAGCTGGTTGAAGGTAGAACTCAAGCGTGAACGAAACGCCCCCTGATGGTCCAGAGATCCCAACGACTGGCACATCCTCGACCATGGCGAAGAAGCTATGGTGCCCAGGCCCATGATTCGTCTGGTGATAGATGACGTGCCCGATCTCTTCGAGAACCTCTACCGACCAATCCTCTGACCCCTTGGACGACCCAGCATTGAGCACAACGATGTCTGCCACCTTCGTGGCCGAAAGCACCGCCTCTTTGATGGCATCGTACTCGTCAGCGATGATGTCAAAGGGAACGAACACGCCACCCCATGCCTCGACCTTGCCCTGAACAACAGCGCTGTTCGATTCATAGACATGGCCCGCTCCTGCAAATTTCTCAGGAGAGCTTTCTGAGAAAGGAAGGTTGGGCGGCACAAGCTCATCACCTGTGGGAAGGAACGCCACGCGTGGGCGAGAACGCACGGCAACGCTTGCATGCCCCGCACTTGCAATGCGTGCTGCAACATCAGGGGTGATGAGAGTGCCCGACTCAAGCGCGACCTGCCCACGCTTCATCGTTGCACCAGCAGGGCGCGTGCCCGCGAACCGCTCCGAGGGCGTTGCCGTCAGCTCAACATGCTCCTCATCGTCAGAAACGCGCACATGCTCGATGACGATGGCTGTGTCGAACCCTGCGGGCATCGCCACACCCGTATTGGCGAACTCCCAGTCCATGCCACGCACCCAGCTGCTCGTATCAGGCACCTGACCATCGGGAAGGTCGGCGAAATCGTCCCAGTGCACCGCGATCGAATCAAGGCAGCAGGTGAGCACGTTGGGAATATCGGTCTTGACCTTTACATCCTCGGCAAGCACACGATCGAAGGACTCATCGAGCGCTACGCGCTCGTTCCTTATGGCGGACGAATTATTGAAGCCACATTCTTCCAGCTCATGAAGCATATGATTCACGGCATCATGTCTGGCAAGCTCGATATGCATTGAATGATCTCGCATAGTCTCCTCGTTTCAAATGGAATCAATGATATGCTGCATTCTTTCTTGGTAAGTATAATACTTGCTTGAATATAAATACTTTCCTAGAATGCGAAGAAAAGAGAATCCACCATAAGGACCTGACCTAAACAAGAGATGAGGGCATCGAAATGATGGAATGTGAACAGAAAGAGGCCATACGCGCACAAGCCCGCTCAGCATGGAGCCTTTATGATGAGCTCATCGAGGGGATCCCCGAAGGCATATGCATAAAGGATTACGCGCTTGGGCTCAATTGGTCATGCGTGAGCGCGGAGTCAGGAACAGGTATTTCCTACACCCTTACTGGAGGCAAGAAACGCAAAGAGTTCCTGGATTTTCGTGGAAGAGAGCTCCGAGAGATGGCGCAGCTCGCAAGATCATGGAACATGCAGGAAGCAACGCTTGGCATTGCGGCTCTTAATGCCTATTACGCCCAAGATGAGCAGATCGAGGCTGCGGGGTTTCGCGACATCAACAGCGAGGCAGCAGAACGCGGACTCAGCGGCAGCAAGGTCGATGCGTTCGACCTTTATCAAAGCGATGTCGAGAAAACAGGATCGGTGCTTGACCAAGGACGCGCGAAAGTGGTGGTCATAGGCCACTTCCCTCACGTTGAGGACATCGCCGAATATGCTGACCTGGTTGTGCTCGAGCGAAACTGCAAGAACGAGAGCGACACGCCTGACCCCGCATGCGAATATGTGGTTCCCGAAGCTGACTTCGTGTTCATGACAGGCGTTACGCTCATCAACAAGACCGCTCCTCGCCTGCTTGAGCTTTCCGAGCATGCACGCACGATCATGGTCGGCCCGAGCGTGGTGCCCAGCAACGCCCTCTTCGACCGAGGTGTGGAAACGCTCGCAACGCGCGTAGTCGCTGACGAAGAGACTTGTATGTTCTGCATCAAGACAGGGCGTGGCTTCGGCACTGCGCTGCGCACCGTGAACCTGGTTCGATAAAGAGGCCAGGCGCAACCATCCTCTGTTGACCTTGCCGTTACGGCAGGGTCTATACTGGCTCCCGCGCAACAGAGAGCAAATCGCTTGACGCGTCCACAGAGCATCAAGCGACGGCAGCTAGAAGGAGGATTCGGATGGGAGCGAACAGCATGCGCACGATCAAGCAGATGGCCACGCTTGCTGGGGTGAGTGCACGCACCCTCCGCTATTACGAGAGCGTCGGGCTCCTTCATCCAACCCGTAACGATGCGGGATATCGCCTGTATTCCGATGCGGACGCGCGTCGGCTTGCGCAGGTGCTCGCAATGCGCGCATGCGGACTTCCTCTTGCCACCATTCGTCATCTCTGTTCGGGAGAAGCAACGGGGCTTCTCCCCGCGATGCGCGATCACCTCGTCACGCTCGAGCAACAACGCACATCCACGATGGCAGCCATCGAACGAACCCGCGCTGCCATCGATGCATTGGAAAGGATCGACACGATGGGTACTGAAGATAGCTTTGAACGTATGAAACGAGAAGGCCTCGCGCGCTTCGAAGGCGAATTCGGGCAGGAAGCGCGCGAGCGTTATGGCAATGCTGCCATCGAAGCAAGCAATGAGCGCTTGATGGGCCTCACCAAGGATGAATGGGACGCGAAGGAACTCCTTGAGGATGCCATCAAGGTGCAACTCCGCATTGCGATGGCGCAGGGAGATGCCGAGGGCGTGGAGGCGCGCGAGCTCGCGCATATGCATCGTCGATGGATCACCATCCATTGGGGCGAAGGCTATGCCGAGGAAGCGTATCTTGGCCTTGTCCGTGGATACCTTGCCGACCCGCGCTTTGTGGAGTATTACGACTCAGCAGCAGGAGAGGGTGCCACTGAGTTCCTCGTGCAAGCAGTCGAAGCGGCAATGGGGCGAGACTTTCATCATCATATGGCAACCTTCAAGCGAAATAGATCCAGCTTGGATTAACAGAGCCTAATATAAGGGTGAACACAAGAAGCCTCAAGGAGCACATATGAGAAGATCGCTTGGCTGTATCTTGACATCGATCGCATTGGCCGCAGGGCTGCTTCCTCTCTTCGGATGCGCCACCACTCCCAGCGATGCTACCGATCCCGCGGAGAACGAGGCCACACCAACCTCCGAAGCATCGTCCGAGGCCATCGATGCGCCTGTCACCCCTTCTACCACAGGAGCTCTCCACGTCGAGGGCGCGCAGCTTGTCGGCGAACATGGCGAGGTGGCGCAGCTGCGTGGCGTCAGCACCCATGGCCTTGCGTGGTTTCCCCAATACGTGAACCAGGAGTTCTTCACCGAGTTGCGACAGGACTGGAACGCGAACGTCGTGCGCCTTGCCTTATATACATCTGAATCTGGCGGCTACTGCACCGATGGGAACCAAGGCGAGCTCGAAGCCCTCGTTCAAAATGGGGTCGATTTCGCTACCCAAGCCGACCTCTATGCGATCATCGATTGGCACATCCTCAGCGATGCGAACCCGTTGCAGCATCTTGAGAGTGCCAAGGCGTTCTTCGCACAGATGTCGGAGGCTTTCTCAGGGAACAACAACGTCATCTACGAGATCTGCAATGAGCCGAACGGCGACGCAACATGGGCTGACATCAAGGCCTACGCGAATGAGGTCATCCCCATCATCCGCGCCAACGCACCTGATGCGGTCATCATCGTGGGAACACCAACGTGGTCCCAGGGAGTGGACGAGGCATCTGCCGATCCCCTTGCATTCGATAACGTCATGTATGCTCTTCATTTCTACGCAGCAACGCACCAACAAGATCTGCGCGACAAGCTTAGCGCCGCTATAAGCGTCGGGCTGCCTGTTTTCGTCACGGAGTTCGGCATCTGCGATGCCAGCGGCAACGGAAGGATCGACTACAGCTCGGCTGATGAATGGATACGCCTTATGGATGAGCTGAACGTCAGCTATGTCTGTTGGAACCTGTCAAACAAAGACGAAGCCTCGGCGCTGTTCAAACCAGGTTGCGCGAAAGCCTCAGGCTTCACCGAAGACGACCTGAGCGCTGAGGGCGTCTGGCTGCAGAGCGTGCTACGCGGCGAGATACCCTGATCAAAAGGGGCATGTGAGCGTGTATGTTACATCTTTGTTAATGAGTGCATCCCCTCTCTACGCACCAGCCTTCCAACGTGCTAGTCTTTCCAATCACCATCGCAGAGGCGATGGAGGCACGAACGCACCAAGAAAGGAAGAAGGGGCACCATGAATGCGTATCTGATTGCTGCGAAAGCGAATGCTTGGGAAGTCAATCAACATGTGGGACGCGCACTCGAAGCAAAGCAGCCAGGATACATGGTCGAAGCAATCGGACGCGGCGAGGGATTCTACCGCAAGGACCGTGAGAAGATGCTGCACCGCCCCAAAGGGTTCAAGCACCTGTTCTGCATGAACTAGCTCTTACGCATCAAAGGCGACCATGACCTCGGTCGCCCCCAAGAACGCTTGTCAATCATCGGTAACGTTGCCTGACTGGTTCAAATCGATCGGTTCGCCTCCGAACGTCGGTGGTGCCTGCAACCACGTCTTCAGCAGGTCCTTCGAACGCGCAGGGATCTCGCGAATATCCCAGAAGAGCTGTTGGTCGAACGTATGGAAATCAGAGGGAACGCCTTCGGCCTCAAGACCTAGTCCCAAAGCGTCAGAAAGCGCTCGATAAAGATGATAGGTCTGGGTGGAGACGATGACACGATCCGCGCCGAAGACATGCTTAGCGCGGTACATGCTCTCATAGGTTGAGAAGCCAGCGTGGTCGCAGAAGACATCATCAGCAGGAACGCCTTGCTCAACTGCGTAGCGCTTCATTGCCTGGACTTCATCGTAAGATGTGGTGCCATGGTCGCCGCTCATGATGATCTTGGGCGCAACCCCTGCTTTATAGAGCGCAATGCCGTTATCAAGGCGGTCTTTCAAAATGTCCGAAGGCGTGCCATCGGGATGCACAAGCGCTCCAAGCACAATGATGGCATCCGTATCTGCGTCCGCCGCCTCATCAACCGAGACGATGCGCTCCGATGCGGTTCCGATCACGATCGCATTCGTTATCCCAAAAAATGCAACGGCGACGAACAAGAGGCCAAGCAGAACGAAGAGCGTATTCCGAAGCCCTTTGTGCCTTTGCCAAAAGGGACGCTTCTTCGCTGTGTGTGCGCCTTTTCCCATGCAGCCATGATAGCAAACGATGCCAGAAAGCACGTCAACGCTCTCACAGACCGCAAAGACGACAGACCACGAACAACACGACCAGGAATCCAACGTTCAACACGGTGAACAGTCCGAGGAATCGCCTCGTTGATAAGCTTGGTTCACCACGCAGCGCAGGAAACACCCGCGTTATGCTCATGAAATGCTGCAAGGTGATGAGGCTTGCAAGCGATCCCACAAGCGTTCCAGCACCGCCGATATTGACGCCGACGAGCAGCGGCTGCCATGCATCCGTAAAGTGAGAGAGCAGAACGGCTGCAGGTACGTTGCTGATGACCTGACTCAATCCAGCAGAGGTCAAAAGCCCATTGACAGCCATAAGATTGGCAAGAAGATCGCTCAAAAATGGCATGCGTGCCATGTTCCCTGCAAATACGAAGAAGCAGACGAATGTGAACAACAGCGCATAATCCACTGATTTCAGTGCTCGCCTATCTGCATAGCAAAGGACCACAAGAACGATGGTCGCGCTTACCAGAACAGGCACGACACGAAACACCGCCAAGACAGTCAAGAGCAAAAGAGCCGAATATACTGCGCATCGCCGCCGACCAAGAGGCAAACGAGAGACCGCATCCATACTCAAGAACTCTTCTCCACGGGCGTGCACAAGGAACCATGTGCATCCCACCACCAGCACAACGGATATGAAGAATGGCAGTGCCATTGCACGTAAGAACTCACCCAAACCAAGCGAGTAATACGAATACAGGTATAGGTTCTGAGGATTCCCGAACGGAAGGATCATCCCGCAGAGATTCGCAGCGAGCCCTTGCATAACGAACGTTGGAGCTATGAGCCTTCCCCACCCTGCTCGCACCAGCGTCGTCGCCGATAAAGGAAGCATGGCTATGAGCGCTAAATCATTCGTGGCCACCATGGACAAGGCGCCTGTTGTCAAGACGAGCACCATAACGACCGCACGCGGAGTATCAAGATGCTCTATGGCCAGCCGCGCCAGACGATCGAATGCACCAAGATAGCGAAACGCATTCGCCACCGCCAGAACGCAGAAGAGGCACCCGACCGTATTCCAGTCAACATACTCAAGGTACATGCGATCAGGCGGCATGACGCACATCGTCGCCACCGCGCAAAGCGCAGCTATGACAAGAACAGCGTGCTCCCGCAGAAACGCAAATGCGCGCCGTGTTGCTATATGACTGTTGCGATTTCCTCCCATGATGATGCCATTATGCAGCATCGCGCTTTCTCACAGAGACAAGAATGATGACGCACCTTTGTCATGAGAAGCGCCCCTTGATCACATGCTATCCGAACAGCTTGAAGATCAGCATTCCCACCACAGCGCCTATAGCTGCAGCGAATGCAAATTTGATGAAGGTGGTGGCAACGGGGTGGCTTCTCGAGAACACGAGAGAATCTCGTGTGATGCTCGAGCCCACCTTCCCATTCATGAAGGCTTGCACCTCGCGATAGGACACGATGTCATTGCGCATCTTGATGCGCTCGACCGCGATCGCCGCGGTCAATGCAACGATGTAGAGCGGAAGGAACACCCCGACGCCTGCAATGTTCCCCTTTGAAAGATGGCCGATACCCGAAGGATCGCGCCATGCGAAGGATAGTGCCGTAAGGAACACGATGGCAAGCACCAGAGCACCGACCATGAGCCATGCGAGCCAGGTCATCTTCACAGAATCCCGCTCCATCTCTCGACGCATGAGGACAGCATCGCCTTGTATCAACTCATCTGCGGGAATGTCGAACACATCTCCAAGCAGCACAAGGCTTTGCACGTCAGGAAGATTCTTGCCTGTCTCCCAATTTGATATCGTCTGGCGCGAAACGAATATGATCTTAGCCAGCTCATCTTGAGAGAGGCCGCATTCGATGCGGTGCTGGCGTATCTGATTCGCAAGCTCCATAGAGATGACCCTATTCAATGGTCCCAGATGCGTTCGAGCTCATATCGTGCTCCTTTATGAGCGCATCGATGCTCTTCAGTCGCGATTCCATCTTGCTCGCATACAAGGTCAAAGCAACAGACAGGAGAACCACTGCTATCGCCAAGAGCAACATGAGCACGAGCATCGCATGTTCAGAGATCATACTTGTTCCTTCCTCTCGGCCATACGAAACGAAAGAATCCTAGCATCGAAGCACGACCAAGGTTGCATATCTCGGAGAAAAACGCTTAACAAAAGTTTTTGACATCAGCTCTGAGCTGGGAACATATGCGTATACCCGCTCGATATGCGTCAAAGTGCAATGTAAGGATCATTGACGCCGATCATCTGCGTGAGATCAAGTTTAGTACACTGAGCATGACCTTGCTGCAAAGGACAAGACCAAACGAACCTAAGGAGCTCCCATGTCGCTTGAGCGAGCAAGAGCCTATCTTGCCAACTATGGCCGCGATAAGGATGTGATGGAATTTGACACGTCAAGCGCCACGGTGGAACTTGCCGCGCAGGCAGTAGGCTGCGAACCCGCGCACATTGCCAAGACGCTCTCCTTTTCCGTCGGCGATCGCGTCGCACTCATCGTATGCGCAGGAGATGCTCGCATCTCCAATCCAAGATTCAAAGAGCACTTTGGATGCAAAGCGAAGATGCTAAAGGCAGAGGATGCAGAAGCGCGTATAGGACACGCCGTCGGCGGTGTATGTCCCTTCGGAGTGACCGAGGAATGCGACGTATACCTCGATGAGTCGCTGCGCCGCTTCGAGATCGTCTATCCCGCCTGCGGAAGCTCCAACAGCGCCATAGCCCTTACGCCAGATGAACTCGAAGGGATCCTTCCGAAGAGCACCTGGGTAGATGTCTGCAAGCTCCCCGAAGAGGGATGACCCCCTCTTGGCTGCATCACGACTCGATCGCCTTGAGGATCACGCTCCTGATAACGTTAACGTGAACATCTGAATCGTTCAGGCATGGTATATAACGAAAGGTCCCATCTGCGACCTCGGCTGCATTCGCTTCCTCTCTGCCTTTCTTGTCTTTCGCATCCCTCATCGCCTTCGCATCCTGCCACTTCTCGCACAACTCGCATTGGATGTCGAAAAGGGTCTCAAGGCAATCAACGGAGAAGTTGGGCGCAATCACAAAGAGGCGCTTCGCATCGGAAAGCTCCTGGAGGACAGGAGCGGTGAAAGGGCCCAGCCACTTGCGGCTTTTGTCAAATCGGCATTGGTATCCTATGCGCCACTCGCCTTCGCGAATGCTAAGCTTTCTTGCCACATTTTGCGCTGTGCGCTGCGTTTGCTCACCATAGGTGTCTCCAGCGCGTATGTCGGCTACGGGGATGGAATGGAATGCGAAGAGAAGTCGGTCTCCTTCGCGGGTACCAAAATCGGAAGCTCTCACAGAAGCGGCTATTGCGTCAATGTACGCATCTTCATCACAGTAGCTTTCCACGAAGCGCAGCTTGTCATTCCACGCAAGCCCAGTGAGCGCCTCATCGACCTTTCGCCTTACCGCACTGGTAGTCGAGAACGCGCTCTGCGGATACAGGGGAACTACGATGACCTGGTCGCAACCAAGCTCCTTGCATTCACCGAGCGCGTCCTTCAGAGAGGGAGACGAGTAGCTTGAAGCGTGCAGGACGCAGGCTACGCCATGACCCTGGAGCGATTCGCCGAGCTTCTTGGCAAGCGAGGCCATATGCACATCGAGAGGCGAACCCTCTTCCGTCCAAATGCTTGCATACTTTGCTGCCGAGACAGGTGCCCGCTTAGGGATGATGAAATGGTCCAGCACGAAGCTCCACACATGCGGATTCATCGGACATATGAGCGGATCGGAGAGGAAAAGGCGAAGATAGCGAGCCACCGCTTCGCTCGTTGGCGCTTCGGGGCTGCCTGTATTCGCTATGACTATGCCGACCTTGCTGATGATGCGTCCCTTCGATGGCGAATCGCGATGCTCTCTGAGTCTATCATTCACCCTTGCTTGCGATGCCCCTTCTTCAGATTCCAGCGCAGGACGACCACTAAGGCCGCAGCCGCTGGCACCAGCATGGCTACCCACATGACCGAATAGGCCTCAGGCTGGCTTCCAAGAAGCAGCCCTACCCTCTCCACGATAGCTCCCCCGATCATGGGGCCTATGAGCATCCCTAGATCAAGCCCCGTAAAGGCAGTATTGCTGGCAGCACCGCGCCGTGATGGGGGCACCGAGGCCAGCGCTTCGGATTGTAGCAACGGCCCGCAGCAGCCAAATCCCGCTGACCCAAGGAGAGCAGCAACTATGAAAAGAGGCAGCCTATCCGCACAGGCAAGCGCCAGATAGGATGCAGCGAAGAAGGATATCCCGACGATGAGCATGCGCGGCGCACCGAACCTATCAGCAAGGCTCCCGAAGAGAGGCCGCGTGCCCAACAAGCACACGGCATACACGATGAAGAAGATGCCCATCTGGTCGACGCCCACAGAGTATCCATACAGCACAACATATGCACCCATGCATGAGAACGACGTGGCAAGCAACATGAGCGCCACTCCCTTCCCGACTGCCTCAGGCGCGAACATGCGGTCAAGCTTCAATTCGTAACGCAGCCGCTCACGATAAGGCTCCTTTATCAGCGCAACGCCGCAGATGGCCACGAGAAGGCATGCGGCCGCCAGGAAATAAGATGCCGAGAAGCCGATGGCATCCACGAGATACAGCCCAGCGGCAGGCCCGATGACCTGCGCGAACGACTGGGCCAGCGCATAGATGCTCACGCCGCTCGCGAACTTCGATTCTGGCAGGAACTCTGATACGAGCGACATGGCAAGAGGGCCGCTGCACCCTATTCCCACCCCGTGGACCAACCTGACTGCCACCAACCCCTCAAGGGTTCCCACGATGCCATAGAGAAACATGCAGGCGCAGATGACCAGCTGAGAGGCTATGAGCAAGCGTTTGCGAGAGAAGCTGTCAAACGCCGGTCCCGCGAAAGGCCTGGCAAGGAGCGCTGTGATGGAAAAGGAGCTCACGACGATGCCCACCATGGAGGGCGTTGCCCCGAGAGCATCGGCATACACCGGAAGCGTGGTATTGGTCATGAATGCCGCCATGGATTGAAAGAGGTTGACCACCATGAGCGCAAGGTAGGGAAAGCTCCAGATGCTCTCTTTTCGCTCGCTCAATGATTCCCTCCGTTCCAACATGCCTCTACTATAGAGGATGACAAGGGGAAGCTCCCAAGCGATCAGGAATATCGCAAGGACGCAAGATGAATCGGATGCGTCACCCCTTTAGATTGATCGGAAAATGAACGGTGAACACAGACCCCTGCCCAACAACGCTCTCGACCGTTATCGAGGCATCATGGAACGCAGCAGCGTGCTTTGCTATCGCAAGCCCAAGCCCCGTGCCTCCGCTTTCCTTCGAGCGGCTCTTATCGACACGGTAGAATCGCTCGAATATCTTCTCTTGCTCCTCCGACGGGATGCCACAGCCACTGTCCTTGACCTTGATATAGGCCTCAGGAGTGTTATCGGAAGTCGCAACCGCCAAGTTCTTACCCACGGACACAACAACTTCGCTCTTCGCCTCGCTGTATTTCACAGCATTGCTCACGAGGTTGGACACAAGCTGATCGAGAAGGCCCCTATTCGCCTTCACCGTGACTGTAGAACCCAAGCACCTTATACGCACGGAGCGCTTAGCGCTGAGCGGGTCGAAGCGGTTCACCACATCATGGACGAAGGACAGCAGCTCGACCTCCTCTCTTCCAGCATTCTTAAGGACTGGATCGTCAATGCGCGAGAGAACGAGCACGTCATTGATAAGAGCGGTCATGTCCTCAGATTCAGACAGGATGATGCCCGCGAACCTCCTTTTGTCTTCTTCGGGAACCTCTTCTTGGGAGAGCAGCTCGGCATACCCGCTTATGACTTGAAGCGGCGTCTTAAGCTCGTGGGAGACATTGGCAGAGAACTCCCTTCGCAAGTTCTCGGCACGAGCAAGCTCTTTGTTTTGGTCCTTGAGCTGTTGCTGCTGGACCTCGATCCTCTCAAGGAGCGGCTGCATCTCATCGTAGGCCGCATTATCGAGAGGATTGGCGATATCGATGCTGTTGAGAGGGGTCAAGACCCATCGGGTGAGGATTCGTGAGGCTGCTATGGCAAGCAGGATCGCACCGAGCAGTGCGACCCCCAGTGCTGGGGCGGTGATCTCGAATACAGCGAAGAAGGAGGCCCGCTGCTCAGCCAGGCGCAATACATTGCCAGATGACAAGAGCACAGCCGAGTAAACAGTATCCTGCCCAAGCGTAGAGGAATAGCGCGTTATCGAACTGGTCCCCTTCTCTTCTGCCTCTTTGACCTCAGGTCGATCAGCATGATTCTCTCCTTGGAAGCCATCGCTATCGAAGACGACGTTCCCTTCCCTGTCGATGAGCGTGTATCGCAGATCATCGCTGAACTGCTGCTCGAGGATCCGAATAGCATCTTGCGCGTCCTGTCCATCGAGGATGCGAGCTGCCTGCTCGGTTATGCCCGCAAGAGCCTGCTCTTCACCCTTCTCGTACACAAAGTAATGGAATGCAGAGAACACGCATGAAAAGCAGAGCAAGATCACGATCGTGTATACGAAGATGGATCGCAGAAGCGCAGATGAGAGGCTCTTCCTGTCTTTTCTCAAGGAGCCACTCACGATCGCAAGATGTAGCCAACGCCGCGAACCGTCTGGATCATGGAGGCAGCCTCGGGCAATGCGCTTGCCAGCTTCTGCCTCAGAGTCTGAACGTGGGCATCAACGGTTCTCGTATTCCCAGCGAAATCCCACCCCCATACGCTCTCTAACAACGTAGCGCGGCTAAGCACATGACCGCTGTTGCTCATGAGCATGTGAAGAAGGTCGAACTCCTTGAGTGTCAAAGAGACGGGGCGACCATCTACGATCACCGCTCTCGCCTCTGCATCCAGCGTGATCTCACCGCACCTGCATTTGCCGCTCACCGCTATAGCAGGCGCTTCAGCACGACGCAGGAGGGCCCGCACGCGCGAGACCAGCTCCATCAGCCCGAATGGTTTGGCCAGATAGTCGTCTGCGCCCATATCGAGCCCAGACGCCTTGTCCACCTCAGATCCCTTTGCTGTGAGCATCATCACAGGAAGGCGTCGTGTTGCAGGATCGAGCCTCAGCTCGGACAGGATCTCCAAGCCGTCCTTATCGGGCAGCATGATATCAAGGAGCACCAGGGATGGAAGTTCTTTTGCACACGCATCTTCGAAATCTTTGGCGCAAGAGAACGAGACAACCTCGAACCCTGCTTGCTTGAGAGCATAGGTTGCGAGATCGCGTATGTTCTTGTCATCCTCAACGTAGTAGATCATGCCCCAATTCTAGACTTTGAAGAAGATGAGCGCATCTTCGCAAATGTCAAAATCACGTAAAGGATATTGGAACGGATGCTGGCTAGGAGAAGATCGCGGTATCTCCCATGCATCTTCGCCTTGATTCCAGCGTCAGCCGAAACGCCCCTCAACATAGTCTGCTGTGCGACTGTCGTTCGGATGGGTGAACAAAGCATCTGTCTCTCCCGCTTCCACCATCTCTCCCAGGAGGAAGAATGCCGTCTTGGTCGACACGCGAATCGCCTGGAGCATGTTATGGGTGACCATGATCACGGTGTACTTGGATGCAAGCTCTCCGATCAGCTCTTCGATCTTTGCGGTGGAGATGGGGTCGAGAGCGCTCGTTGATTCATCGAGCAAGAGCACTTCGGGTTGCACCGCAAGTGCTCGCGCGATGCAAAGCCGCTGCTGCTGGCCACCAGAAAGACCAAGCGCGCTCTTCTTGAGGCGGTCCTTCACTTCGTCCCACATGGCCGCGTCCCGCAACGACTGCTCCACGATCATGTCCAGGTCTTCCCTCCCCTTCACGCCATGGGTCCTCGGACCGAAAGCCACGTTATCGTAGATGCTCATAGGAAAGGGGTTGGGTTGCTGGAACACCATCCCGACACGGCGGCGAAGATCGTTGACCTCGATATCCTCGTAGGCGTCGATGCCATCGAGCTTCACCACACCATCCACTTTGCACCCATCGATCAAGTCGTTCATGCGGTTCAAGGTCTTCAAGAGAGTCGACTTGCCGCATCCTGAAGGGCCGATGAGAGCTGTCACCTCATTGATCGGGAAGTCTAAGGACACGTTCTTCAGCGCGTGGAAGCTCCCATAATGGAGATCGAGCTCCTTCACCTCCATCTTCGATACGCTCTTCGATCCATGCGTCTCGATCGCATCTTCAGTCAAGCGCGGAAGAAGAGCGCTGCTTGATATTGCCATTTATATTCCCTTTCTCAGTCTTTTCACGACGAAATTGGTGGCCGCGTTCAGCACTATGACAAGCACAAGGAGCACCACGGCGGTCGCATAGGTCTCATTCATGTGAAGCCCCTCGTTTGCGAGCACGTACATATGCACCGCAAGGGTACGGCATGAATCGAAGACCGCAAGGATGCCTTGACTCGCAAAATCAGGTATCTGCGCCACGGTGCCTGCTGTGAAGAGCAGTGCTGCAACTTCACCAACACAGCGCCCTAAAGCAAGCAGGATGCCCCCGAGGATCCCTGGAAGCGCGCTTGGAAGCACGCATCGGAATATCGTTCTCACGTGACCTGCCCCAAGGGCAAAACCACCTTGCTTATATGAAGCGGGAACGGCTAAGAGAGCCTCTTCTGTGGTACGGATGATCACAGGCAGCACCATGATGGCCAACGTGCAAGCACCAGCCATGAGTGAAAGCCCCCAGCCAAGCATGGTCGTGAAGAAGAGAAGGCCGAACAAGCCGTAGATTATCGAAGGGATTCCCTGAAGGGTCTCGGTGGTCATGCGCACGATGCGAACGAATCGGCTCGACGAGCTCACATACTCAACAAGATAGATCGCTGCGCTCACACCTACTGGCACAGAGAACAAAAGAGCAAGGAGTGCCATAAGGAGCGTGTTGACGAGCGCAGGCATGAGCGACACGTTCTCAGAAGTATATTCCCACTCGAACAAACTCGGAGTGAGATAGGGCACACCGTTGATCAAGATATAGAAAACGATGCCAGCAAGTATGAACGTCGTTACCGCGGCACCAGCGTATACCAAAAGACGGAGCAGCCTTGCCATCAACGAAGCTCACCTCTTCTCTTGATCGCGTTGAACAGCGCGCTGATCAGCAGAATGAAGACGAAGAGGACCACGCCCGTCGCGATGAGCGCCCCACGATGCAGATCAGCAGCGTAGCCCATCTCGAGAACGATGTTCGCCGTCATCGTGCGCACGCCTTCGAAGAGAGAGTCTGGGATGACAGGCTGGTTGCCAGCCACCATCACCACCGCCATGGTCTCGCCGATAGCGCGCCCAACACCGAGCACGACAGCGGCCATGATCCCAGAGAAGGCGGCTGGGACAAGAACGCTGAACACAGCTCTTTCGTGAGTGGCACCTAACGCCAGCGCTCCTTCGTAATAGCTCTTCGGAACAGCATCAAGCGCGTTCTTCGAGACCGTTATGATGGTCGGCAATATCATGATCCCGAGGATCAAAGCAGCCGCAAGGAGAGAAAGACCGCGCCCTGGCATCGTCGATCTTATGAAGGGAACAATGATCATGAGGCCAAAGAAGCCATAGACGACCGAAGGGATTCCCGCTAACAGCTCTACGCCAGGGCGCACAACAGAGGCGATCCTCCTGCTTGCGAAGCGAGAGAGAAAGAGAGCGGTCAGTATACCTGCGGGAACTCCAACGATAATAGCCCCTGCTGTCACATAGATGCTCCCCACGATCATGGGGAAGATGCCATACAGATCGCTTCCCGGCTTCCATGTGGTTCCAAAGAGGAATTCGGGGATCCCGATCTCGATCATGGCAGGCAAGCCATTCACTGCAAGGAATATGCATATCAACGCTACCGCTAAGATGGAGACAGCCGCAGCAAAGGCAAAAAGGACCTTTGCTGCGCTCTCCTTGTTCGCAAGCTTTGACATGCGCTAGCCGATCACTTCTGCCCAGCTGACCGTATCGCCTGAGAAGATGCTGCGCACCTGCTCGCTCGTAAGCTCATCGAGGGCGAAAGCGGGGGCAACGATCACGGCGATCCCATCCTTTGCGATGGCAGTTGCCGAGACTCCCGAGGAAAGCTCTGAGTCCTTGAGGTCGCGGGACGCCATGCCGATATCACAGGTACCATCTATAGCCATGTTCACACCAGTGGTCGAGTCAGACTGTTGCACCTCTATCGTCACGTCTGGGTTGAGGGCTTTATATGCTTCTGCCAGCTTTTCCATCACCGGAGTGACAGATGAGGATCCCGCCACCACTACTTTTCCAGATGAGCCAGAAGGTGCGTAGGAAGCGGCATTGTCGACGACGGTGACATAGCCGTTGTCTTCGACTATGGCCTGGCCATCGGCGCTTGAAATGAAGCCGATGAAGTCCTGCGCAGGAGCGCTCAAGGACTCAGGGGTGACGATGTTGAAGGATCGGGAGATCTTGTAGTCGCCGTTCTTCACGTTCTCAGGCGTTGCCTCAACGCCGTCGATGGAAAGCGCTTTGACGGTATCATTGAGCGAACCGAGCGAGATATATCCGATGCCTGCAGGATCGTTCGCAACTGAGCTCATCATCACTGAGGTCGAATTGGTGATCGCTGCGCTTTGCGTCGTCGTGTCAACCTTATTGCCCTTCGCATCCTTCTCTTCTAGACCGAAGAGCTCTACGAATGCTCCTCGGGTACCAGAGCCGTCTTCGCGAGAATATACCGATATCTCACTTTCCCCGCTAAGGCCTGAGCTGCTATCAGCAGATGATTGCGCATTGCTCCCTGCACATCCGAGCAAGCCCAGCAATCCAAATAGGCAGAGAGCTGAAACGGCGATCGAAAGACCCTTCTTCATAAGACCCGTGTACATTGCATTCCTTTCTTTCCTTTTCCTTGTTTGGTAAACCGTGAGATCAAGCTCAGGAAAAGGATGACAAGCGCTCATCAAGAAAACGTCAGAGAATTGCAAAGACATTGCAAAGGATCAAGAAGCAGTGGCCGTCCTCTGCGAATGGGAGGAGCGGGACTATACTGGGAGCAAGACCGCTATGCAAGGAGAGTTGCTATGGAATCGAAGCTTAAATGCATGAGCTGCGGCACTACCGCATGTGAGTTCACCGAACGAGAAGCACCGAGCTTCTGCGCGCAAAGCGCGATCTCGACCGAGCTGCACGATGAGGCTCGGCGTCTCTACGCACTGCCCGAGAACCACGCCATCATGCAGGCAGCTGCGAAGGTGAGCGAAGACACCGCCAACTCAACGCGCGTGCAAGACACCATCAAGTTCGCCAACCTTGTCGGAGCCAAGCACATCGGCATCGCATCATGCACCATCATGTTGCATGAGACGCGCACATTGGCGAAGCTGCTCGAGCAGGCAGGCTTTCATGTTGAGACGGTCGGGTGCAAGCTTGAGGGCAATCGGCGTGCAGACCTCGACCTTGAACCCGTCGAGGATGGCGAAGGGAGCGTGGTCTGCAATCCCATCGTGCAAGCGCTCCTGCTCAATGAGATCAAGACAGACCTGAACATCCTCATGGGCATCTGCGTGGGTCACGATGCTCTCTTCTGCAAATACTCCACCGCACCTGTCACCACGTTCACGACGAAGGACTTCCTCACGGGCAACAACCCGTGCGCGGTGCTGTACACGGCACAATCCTGCTACCGAAAGAAGCTGCAAAGGACCGCGGAAGAATGGCATGTGCCTGACTCCCAAACCTCGTAGGCTCATCTTCTTGAGGCGATGGTGAATAATCTAAATGATTATTCACGGATAACCCATTTTGTTTAGACATAATGGTGATATATATTATTTATATTTCATGATTGAATAATCATAGTGATGCTATTAGGATAATCCGGGCACATAAGCAACTGATCCCATAGCATCAATATGGATGAAAGGAAACACGGTATGTCAAAGGAAAAATGCACCCTGACGCACCTCGAGATCGCTGCGAAAGCAGCCAATCGTGCCTATCACAAGAATGGTCCCAAAAGCTACCGCAAAGGCCAAGGCGCATTGCTGAAGGTTCTGCACAAGGCAGGCGGAAGCGCCACTCGTGACGAGCTGATCGATCGCCTTGGGTTTGACCGTCGCGAACTGAAGCATGTTGTCCGCAAAGCTCAGCGCAATGGCTACGTTACCATGGAGAACCTTGATAGCAAGGGCTACAAGGTCGCGCTCTCCTCTGAGGGAGACGCTCTCGCCGAAAAGCGTTGCGCCGCCCAGACAAAAGCCGCTCAAGATATCCTCTCGTGCTTGAGCGAGGATGAGGTTGCACAGCTTGATGCGTTGCTCGTGAAGATCGCTGACTCGTGCGGAAAGGACAAGAGTTCCTGCAAGCACAAGGTAAACCATAAGCATCGCAAGCACTCTCATGGGAAGAGATGCCGCTGCAAGCACTAGTCTTCTCGCAGATCGAAAACATGCAACCACTGAAAAGAGGCCGCCTAAGCGGTCTCTTTTCATGAAGGCTCTGTTAACCCAGATTGGACACACAATGGATTGCCATATGATGATGAAAGCCTCGCCGCGTCGTCGCTTCGAATTGTTCTATTTGACATATTACATTTATCCTCTTAAAATGATCTATGTCTAATAGAACAATTAGACAAGAACCGAGGCGCCAACCATGATCATCTCCATAGACGGTTGCTCGACAGAACCGCTGTACAAGCAGATACACGACCAGGTCATCGCTGGTATCGCCACAGGAGAGCTGGAGCCAGGCATGTCGCTTCCCTCAGTGCGATCGCTCGCGAGCGATCTGGGCATCAACCTCCATACGGTGAACAAAGCATATGCAGTCCTTCGGGATGAGGGATACGTCCAGATGCGCGGACGTGCTGGTGCGGTCATCAGCGAACCGAGCGATGCCTCGCGCGCTGACAAGAACCGCAAGTCACTGGAAGAGATGGAGGGCGATCTGTTCAAGCTGGCGCTCACGTATCGAGCATGCGGCGGTACGCGTGGGCAATTCCTCGAATGCGCTGCTACCCAAGCTGCCCGTGCCTATGGTGCCGTCGGAATAGATAAGAGCGATACTCCGACCAAGCGCTCGAAGAAAGATCCTGCTCGCCTATCGGGGAAGATCGCAGAGCGCAGCGCACGCAGTCGTTCTACCGATCCTTCTGCGCAAGGAGCGTGAGAGGATGCAGTCCTTCGGGATGAGGGATACGTCCAGATGCGCGGACGTGCTGGTGCGGTCATCGGTTATCCGCTCATGCCTGAACGCTTCGCTACCAACATAGATTTGTCGGGTCAGGTGAGCCGTTGGGTGGAGAAGACGCCGCTCACCGCTGCGTTCCCTGCCCTGACTGTCATGTTCTTGGATGCCTGCTTCGCCTTCTCGCACTGGAGCATCCTGCGCTCGAAGAAGGGTATCGATGCCGCACGCCCTGCGGCAAGCGCCTGGGCGATCATCATCGGCTTCACAGCTGTGACTGTCGGATTCATCGTCTTCTCGCTTTGCATGTAAACGACCTCTCTGTGCTGTTCTTACCAGCAGTCTCAAGGCAGAGGACGAACTCTATCATCTAACATTACACTACTGCTCAGGCTGAAGGCGACTCGATCGGGTAGGAACCCGTGAAGCACGCCTCGCACCAGCCTGCGTGAGTGGCACCACCCACAGCTTCGCGCAGGCCATCCAGCGAGATGAAGGCAAGCGAGTCGCAGTCGATCCAAGCACGCATCTCTTCGACAGAGCGCTCGGCAGCGAGCAGTTGGTCACGGGTAGCGGTATCTATGCCGTAAAAGCAAGGCCAGCGCACCTCAGGGCTCACGATGCGCAGATGCACCTCTGCCGCTCCTGCGTCGCGCAGCATAGCAACCAGTTGGCGGCTCGTGTTTCCGCGTACGATGCTGTCATCGATGACCACAAGCCGCTTGCCTGCGATAACGCTGGGAAGTGGGTTGAGCTTCAGTTTGATGCCGCGCTGGCGCATAGCTTGGGTGGGCTGGATGAACGTGCGCCCGACATAGTGATTCTTCACGATGCCGAAAGCATAGGGCATGCCGCTCGCCTCGGCATAGCCTACGGCTGCCGGCGTCCCAGAATCGGGCACGCCAAGCACCAGGTCAGCCTCGACTGGCGCCTCTTGCGAAAGGATGGCTCCCATGGCACGACGCGCCTGGTAGACGCTCTGACCATCGATGATGCTGTCGGGTCGGGCGAAGTACACGTACTCGAAGATGCACGATGCGCGCGGGGGCAGTGCGGTAGCAACCTCCGAAGACAGGCCATCTGCGTCAAGGCGCACCACTTCCCCTGGCTCAACATCACGCACGAAGATGGCGCCAGCAATGTCAAGCCCGCACGTCTCCGAGGAGACGACCCAGCCGCCCTGCGGCAACCGCCCAAGCGAAAGCGGCCGCATGCCTCGTGGATCGCGAAATGCGTAAAGAGCATCTGGCGTAGCAAGGACCATGGCGTATGCCCCTTCCATCTGCTCCATGGCACGCCTGATGCCGCCGCGCACCGAGTCACAGCGACACGCTTCTTGCGCGATGAGCCGCGCTGCCACCTCTGTGTCGGTACCAGACGCGAACGTGGCGCCTTGTGCCTCAAGGGCAATCCGTATGGCGTCGGTCCCAAGCAGCGTGCCATTGTGAGCAAGTGCTATGCGAACATTCCCAACTGAGCAAAGATGAGGCTGAGCCGCATCGCGCGAGGACGCCCGCCCACTTGTGGAATAGCGCACATGTCCGACCGCAAGACAGCCCGCAAGGCTGTCCATGATGTCATCGTCGAACACTTGCGTCACAAGGCCAATATCCTTGTGACAAACAAGCCGCACTCCGTCACTGGTAGCAATGCCCGCACTCTCCTGCCCTCGATGCTGAAGCGCCTGCAATCCATAACCAGTCAGGCGCGCCACGTCCTCACCAGGCGCATAGACGCCAAACACCCCGCATGCCTCTTCCATGGCATCACCTGCTTCTCGGACGGCATCCATGGGCAGCCCTCCTCTTCCCCATCCGTCTTTGGCTATGCGGTCATGGTAGTTCAGTCGACCGCATGCCAATGCAACGCATCCCTGTGGAAATGTGTTGGAAACAATACCTATACGCGCTAGAAACAATACAGACGCTTTGTCGCAATACTCTCCTCGTAGTATGGGTTCAAAAGATGAATACTGCACACAAGGAGTCCTCATGGCACGCAAGACAATCCCTCGAGAAGGCGAAACGCGCATCCCATCGGGCTGCGCTATTGCTGGCATCATCGATCGGAGCGGTCAGCGCCACGATGGCACCGCCATCCTCGAGTCGATCGCGCTCATGCACGACCGCAGCAACGGGCTAGGCGGAGGCTTTGCTGCCTACGGCATCTATCCCGACTACGCTCAGCTCTACGCATTTCATATCATGTATGAGAACCGCGATGCACGTGCTGCCACCGAAGCTTATCTGGAGCGATACTACCTCTGCGAGAAGCAGGAGCGCATACCCACCGAGGAACACCCAGCCATCAAGAACCCGCCCGACATCTGGCGCTACTTCATGGCACCGCATCCCATGCGCTTAGCAGCAAGCGGCCTTGATGAGGCTGAGTACACCATGCAGCATGTGTTCCATATCAACAGCTCCATCCCTGGTGCCTTCGTTGCGTCATCAGGTAAGGACATGGGGGTGTTCAAAGGCGTGGGCTACCCAGAGGACATCGGCGCGTTCTACCGTATCGGCGATTATGATGCTTGGGCATGGACCGCACACGGACGCTTTCCCACCAACACACCAGGCTGGTGGGGTGGTGCGCATCCCTTCACGCTGTTGAACTGGTCGATCGTCCATAACGGCGAGATATCGAGCTACGATGCCAATCGGCGCTATGTGGAGCAGTTCGGCTATGACTGCGAGCTGCAAACCGACACCGAAGTGATCACCTACCTATTTGACCTGCTGGCACGCCGTCACGGCTTTTCGCAGCAAATGGCCGCACATATCATGGCGGCGCCATCATGGCGCGAAATAGACGCTATGGAACCCGATCGCGCCGCCTTCGAGACAGCGCTGCGCACTGTGTACGGCAGTGCATTGGTAAATGGACCCTTCTCAGTGATCCTCGGTTCAGAAGAGGGCTTGCTCGCACTGAACGACCGTCTGAAACTACGTGCGCTGATGGCGGCAGAAAAGGGGTCGATGGTCTACCTAGCCAGCGAACAAGCAGCTATCGAAGCGGTATGCCCCGACGCTGAGAACATGCATTCGATCGAAGGTGGAGTGCCTTTCGTGGTGCAGCGCGATGACGTGGCTCGGCGCAAGGCCGTTGAGGCCAGCGAGAACCGTGCTGTGCGCGACTGGCCGCTTGAACATGAAGTAGGCGTACAGCCCCGTCGTCGCAGGGAGGTATAAACCATGTTCGATTGCGTACTGCCCCGCTACAAGGTGCTCCGCGATGCTCAGAGCTGCGTTGGATGTGATATATGCATAACATCATGTTCGAACGGCGTGCATCGCCGCGACAAAACCACCGAACAGCTTGTCGCCGATCCGAAAAGATGCGTGAACTGCCAACGTTGCGTCGTTATGTGCCCTACCACTGCCATCGCCATCACTCGCTGGCCACAGGTGGACAGTGGCTCATCGCAATGGACGCTTGAGGTGATGCAGGACATCGCCAAGCAGTCCCAGACTGGTGGTGTACTGCTCTCGTCGATGGGCAACCCCGAGCCCTACCCCATCTACTGGGATCATTTGCTGCTGAACGCAAGCCAAGTGACCAATCCCTCCATCGATCCGCTCCGTGAGCCGATGGAGACACGCGTGTTCTTAGGCAGCCGACCCGAGATCCTGAAGGTGAACGAGCGTGCGCATCGCGTGATAGAGCAGCTCCCGCCACAACTTGCTCTTGACGTGCCCATCATGTTCTCAGCCATGTCGTTTGGCTCCATCTCGCTGAACGCCCAGAAAGCGCTGGCACTTGCTGCACGTGAGCTAGGCACGTTCTTCAATACGGGCGAAGGTGGCATGCACCGCGACCTAGAGCCCTTCGCCAACCATGCTTTCGTTCAGGTAGCCTCGGGGCGCTTTGGCGTAGATGCCCACTACCTGAACACTGCAGCCGCCATAGAGATCAAGATCGGCCAAGGAGCCAAGCCTGGCATCGGTGGCCATCTTCCTGGTGAGAAGGTGAACAGCGAGGTGTCGCGCACGCGCATGATCCCTGAGGGCACCGATGCTCTATCACCAGCACCACACCACGACATCTACTCCATCGAGGACTTGCGCCAACTGGTGTTCTCCGTGAAGGAAGCCACTGGCTATCGCAAGCCCGTAGCAGTAAAGATAGCCGCTGTGCACAATGCAGCTGCCATCGCGAGCGGAATGGCGCGCACGGGCGCTGACATCATCGTAGTGGATGGGTTTCGCGGAGGGACAGGCGCGGCGCCCAAGCGCATACGCGACAACGTGGGCATCCCTATCGAACTGGCACTCGCCGCCATCGACCAGCGTCTACGCGACGAGGGCATCCGCTCCACCGTGAGCCTGGTCGCAGGCGGTTCCATCCGCAACGCGGCCGACGTGGTGCGAGCCATCGCGTTAGGTGCCGATGCATGCACCATCGCCTCGGCCGCGTTGATCGCCATCGGGTGCCACCAATGCCGCGACTGCGGGAGTGGCCGGTGCAACTGGGGCATAGCTACCCAGAACCCCGAATTGGAGCAGCGGCTCGACCCAGAAGAAGCTGCCGAGCGCATTGTCAACCTGGTGCATGCATGGACGCGCGAGGTGCAGGAGATGATGGGCGGCATGGGCATCAACGCCATCGACAGCCTGCGAGGCAACCGTCTGATGCTACGCGGCGTGGGCCTCAACGAAAAGGAACTGGACATCCTCGGCATACAGCACGCCGGCGAATAGCGAAAGGGCATGCAATGAGCATACCAACGAGAACCGAGATAGAGCTGGGGCGCTCCCATTTCAAAGATGCGAACGCGCGCGTGCGCACAGCACTTGAGACAGCCGATGAGGTGGTGCTCTCAGATGTAAATGCCCAGCGTTATCTCGGCTGTGCACTACCAGCAAGCAAGCGGCTTTCCATATACGGCACGCCAGGAAACGACCTAGGCTGCTATATGGATGGCGGCACAGTCGAGGTATTCGGCGATGGGCAGGATCAAGTTGGTAACACCATGAACAACGGCACCATAACCATCCATGGCCGTTGCGGCGATGCAACGGGCTATGCCCTGCGCGGTGGCACCATCTTAGTGCGCGACAACTGCGGTTGGCGTGCGGGCATCAATATGAAGCAATATGAGGATCGCTGCCCCGCCATTGTTATCGGCGGCAATGCTGGAGCATTTCTCGGTGAATACATGGCAGGTGGCGTTATCGTGCTTGCCGGATGCGCTGGTGACTATGTAGGCTCAGGCATGCATGGCGGCATCATCTATGTGCGCCAGCCGCTCGAAGAGGAGCGCATCATGAACGGTCTCATCCAGGAAGCCGTAGACACCAAAGATGAGCCACTGCTAAACGAGCTGCTTACCGCCTACGACAGCGCTTTCGCCAATGAGGCTCCCCCTCTTTCTCTCTCTGACACGCCGTGGTATCGCCTGCGCCCCGCCACAGCGCGCCCCTATAGCAGCATGTACGCCCATTAGCACTGTCAGCAGCCACTTCTCCGAAAGCATAGGCAAACCCAACAGCAAGGAGGCACCATGACCGACGTATCCAAGATCTATGGCTCGCTCGTATTCGACGAGCACACCATGCAGGAGCGCCTGCCGAAACCAACCTATCAGCAGCTGATGCGTACCATCCACGACGGCGATCCGCTCGATATAGAGGTCGCGAACGTAGTAGCGCACGCCATGAAGGAATGGGCTATCGAGAAAGGTGCTACTCACTTCACTCACTGGTTTCAGCCACTCTCGGGCATAACATCAGAGAAGCACGACAGCTTCATCAACCCCACGCCTGACGGACGCGTCATCATGACCTTCTCAGGCAAAGAGCTCATCCAAGGCGAGCCCGATGCCTCCAGCTTCCCTTCTGGTGGCCTGCGTGCCACCTTCGAAGCCCGCGGCTACACTGCATGGGACCCCACCTCCTACGCCTTCATCAAAGATGAAGTGCTCTGCATCCCCACGGCCTTCTGCTCCTATACTGGCGAGGCGCTCGACAAGAAGACGCCGCTTCTGCGCTCCATGCGCGCTATCGAGGAGCAAGCCAACCGTGTGCTCGCCCTGTTCGGCGAAGCGGGCGCGCGCGTGGTGGCAAACGTCGGCGCCGAGCAGGAATACTTCCTCATTTCCGAGAAGGACTATGAGCGCCGCATGGACCTGATGCTCACTGGTCGCACCTTGTTCGGCTATTCTCCCTGCAAGGGCCAAGAGCTCGAAGAGCATTACTTCGGCGCGATCCGCCCGTCGGTGAGCGCCTACATGAAAGAGCTTGACGACGAGCTCTGGAAGCTGGGCGTGCCTGCGAAGACCAAGCACAACGAGGTAGCGCCTGCCCAGCATGAGCTGGCGCCCATCTACGCCGAGGCGAACCGCGGCATAGACGAGAACCTGCTGACCATGGAGAAGATGAAGCTGCTGGCAAGCCGCTATGGCCTCGTCTGCCTGCAACACGAGAAGCCCTTCGAAGGAGTGAACGGATCGGGCAAGCACAACAACTGGTCGCTTTCAGCTGGATCGAAGAATCTGCTCGACCCTGGCGAGCATCCCATGGACAACCTGCGATTCCTCGTATTCTTGACTGGCGTCATCCAAGCGGTTGATGACTACCAGGAGCTGCTGCGCATGTCGGTGGCCAGCGCTGGCAACGACCATCGACTAGGAGCAAATGAGGCACCCCCAGCCATCGTATCCATGTTCCTCGGTGACGAAGTAGGCGCCGTGGTGGATGCACTGATTGGACGCGGCGACTACCACGAAAGCGACCGACTCTCCATGAACCTCGGAGTGGACGTGCTGCCCCGCTTCCCTAAAGACAACACCGACCGTAACCGCACGAGCCCCTTCGCCTTCACCGGCAACAAGTTCG
>CAJURO010000009.1 GCA_910588985.1 uncultured Eggerthellaceae bacterium
CCGCGCACGTTGGAGGTAGCCACGCCCGTGAGGTCGACCCCATACAGGGCAGCGCAGCCTGCGAACATGTTCCTCATGTCAGAAGCAGAGGCGCCTGCTCGCGGTGTACCAGGATTCGAGTACTTCGCATTCTCAAGCAGATAGCGTTCCTGGTTAGCAGGCTTGCCTGTAGCTGGATCATAGCCGTTGAATACAGGGTACTCGCCTGGATCGTAGAAGTTCGAGAAGCTGGCCGAGGAGTTGACAATCTCGACCATCTTCAACTGGGAGCAGTTGTAGAACATTGAGTTCATGTTCACGCTCACCGTGTTCACCGCATCAACAAGCTTTGCGTATTGAAGCCTGATGCAGCCTGAGAACATGTTGTTCATCGCGGTGACCGAACCTTTGTTCCAGTTCGCTGGCAAGACAGCACTATGCAGCGGAAGCGTGCTGGAATGAGTACCGCCCTTCTTGTCAGTAGTGGTCACCACGCCACCAGGAGCCACATCAGACTCGGTAACATATTCGATGTAGGGGCAGCTGTTGAACATGTTCGTCAGCGTTGATCCCGCAGGAGCCAGACCACGCAGGTCAGCCGTACGAACGTTCGATTCGGAGAACATAGCTGCTGTGCCTGAGCCGATAGCAGGTTTCTGATCCGCACTGCGCACAAGGATGGTGTTGTCCTCCGCCACATTCAGACGCACATAAGCATCGGTGATGTTGCTGTCAGAGAACGTACCCATGAACATGCTGGAAAGATCAGCGCCGCCTGTGCCAACATTGCGCAGGCTGAAGCGCGCCTTCGTGTCAGCTTTTGGCACATAGATGTGATTCGGATCAGCATAGCCGCCCGAATATTGGAACATCTTTGAGAGGTTAACGGATTCGCCTGTGCCAACACGATCGAAATCAACCTGAACAAGCGAGAAGGCAGACCCGAAGAGATTCTCAAGTACAGCTCTATTACCCTTGCCGAAATCGGTGACGATAGCCTTGCGCAGGTATGCCGTCTCGGAGAAGGCGTTGGACGCATTGGCATTGTCTCCGTTACCAACATTGTTCACGGTAAGCAGAGAATCCTTGTTATCGTTGGCTGAAGCGTCGAAGAACGAACGATAGAACATGTTCGACAGGTTCGCGTTGTTCGCATTGCCGAAGTTGGAGATGTTCGCCTCGTTCACCTTCGCTGCTTGAGCGAACATCTCGGAGAGATCCGTTGCATTCTCAAGCATGTTGGCGAAGTTGATCATCTTCGCCTCAGAAGCACCGTAGAACATCTGCGAAGCATTCGTCACGCCTGAGGTGTTCCAGCCCTTCAGATTGGTGGTGTCCACCGTTCCACCGAAGATATTGATGCCGCCCGCAATAGACATGTTGGAATCCGTGGTGAACTGCATCTGCTGGTTGCTGATGGATGTTGCCGCAGAGCAGCCATAGAACATCTTGGACATATTGGTGGTCTCAGAGGTCACATAGAGCTGCGTGACGTCAGCACCTTCCATAGCAGAGCAGTTGTAGAACATGGCTTCGAGGCTCTGGCTTGCCGTCACGTTGCCGAAGACCTTGGCATACCTGAAGGTATCAGCATAGGCAACCACCCCTGAGGTATCGTATGCGCTCCACGGAGCTGCATTGGTCTCAGAGAAGGAGCGCAGGAAAACCTGCTTCTTCGAGTCATCGGTAGCTGACGGACCAAATCCATCCGTGTAGTTTGGATAGATGTAGAGACGGCCTTCGCCGCTATCCTTGGCTGCTCCATCAGCGGGGCGCTCCTTGCGAATGACCCAGAGCACGCTTTGCCCGTTGACGCCGTCCTTGTCAGGATTGCCAACGAAGCCGCCGCCGAAGATGAAG
This sequence comes from uncultured Eggerthellaceae bacterium, assembly GCA_910588985.1. Classification (GTDB taxonomy): domain Bacteria; phylum Actinomycetota; class Coriobacteriia; order Coriobacteriales; family Eggerthellaceae; genus MGBC163016. The sequence goes on from CAJURO010000009.1 coordinate 1,840, forward strand.
TCGTTCGTGCCTTTGCCTGTGTCGCCGAAGACGCTCTCAAGCTTGGAATAATCCAGACAATCGAGGTACCCACGTGACACCCAGTTGTTCACATTGAGGAGCGCCTCTTTGTCAGCAAGCGCAATAGTGCCTGTGAACGCATAGGTGTTGGCACCGAGCGTAGCCTTGGGGCAATCCATCAGGAAGCGCGAGGCAGTAGAGCCTGTGGCGGTCGGGCCACCATAGATGCTAACCTCAACATTAGACCCCATGACATAGTTCGGGTTAGCCGTAGTAGATTCACGGTTCCAGAAGAAGCCGTTGATGACCTTGGTGAACTGCTGTCCGATAGAAATGACAGGGGTAGGTTTGCCATAGGAATTCGGGTTACCTACACCGGTGGAGGCGCCTAACGGGCTTACGAGCGAGGTTGCACCGTTGAACATCTGGAACATGGCCGTGTTAGCCGAGCCATAGGACTGGAAGGAGTTCATGGTGGCAACGCCTTCGCGGAAGCCGCGCGTGCCAACGCCTGTCATGTCAAGCTCGATGAGGCTCTTGCAGTTCTGGAACATGTAGCGCATGTTGACAGCAGAACCGACTTCTTGCTTGGCCATAAGCTTGCAGGTAGTCATGGACTCTGCACCGTCGAACATATAGCTCATGTCGACGCCCGTGTTCGGAGCGCCACCAAAGCGGCTGAAGTCATAGAGCTCGACCGTTTCGAGCGACTTCGCACCCTGGAAGAGGTATGCAAGCGTGGTGATGTGAGAGGTATCCCAGTTCTCGGGCAGCCAGACGTTGCCCGCGTTCACATAGGCACCAGAGCCATCTGTTGCCATGATGTCGGGCGAGCCAGCAGCACGCTGCGAGACGTTCTTGATGTTCTCGCAGTTGGAGAAGAGGCCATAGAGCGTTGCGGGTGCGATCGGGAAGACGCGCATATCGACTGAAGTGAGGTAGGTGCATCCAGAGAACATCTGCTGGATGTTCGACGGGCTCACCTGTTCGGCATTGGCGCTGTCGTGCCCGAACACAACGAAAGACTCGTTGTTCGCCAGCGCTGGATCCTGCATGACGTTCATGAAGAGGCTGCTCATATTGGCATAGCCACCCATGCCAACATCGATCAGCTTGTACGACAGCGGCTTGGTGCCATCTGCAACATCGGTCGGCATATAGGAAGTGCCGTCCTCGGCAGGGCTGGCAGCGTTCTCGAACATGTTATAGAAGGTCATGCCGTTGCCACAGCCTACATGGTTCGCATTGATGGTCGTAAGGCCATGTGCGTTCAGGAATGCATTGGACAGCGTGGAAGACGAGCTGTTCGCAAACCCGTTCATGGTGAGCTCATGCAGATAGAAGCAGTTCTCGAACATGTTGCTTGCCTCTACCGAGCCACCTGCGTTCGCCACATTGACGATTGATGCGCTGGTGTCATCCGCTTGTGCTTGGAAGCTATCAGTGAACATGCTTACGAGCTTGGACGAGCCAGTGGTGTTGTTCGCCACCGTATCGAGGGAGACCGTCTTGAGCCCATCAGCTTCGGCGAACATGCGCGTCATGTCGACGCCACCTTCGCGATTGCCGAAGTTGGCCATGGTGACGTTGGTCATGCCTGGGTTGTTGGAGAACGCCTCGATAGCAGTTGCAAGGCTTGGCGTTGCGAAGAGCGAAGAGGCGGTGAAGCCATCAGGGATGGCTGCGTTGGATTGCGTGGGAGCTACCGTGTTGTCAAAGCCCTTGAGCTTCGGACACTGATAGAACATCTGGTTCATGGTGACCGTCTTGTCGCCCACCTGAAGGTTGGTGAAGTCCGCGCTCTCAAGCTCGGAGCAGCCATAGAACATCAAGGACAGGTTCCCGTTCGCCTTGACGCCCGACTGAACCTTCACTCGATTGAACTCATCAGCATAGCCACGACCTGCGGCAACAGCGCGTGCTGTCCACGGCGCAATGCCTTCCGTAGTGTTGTCGAAGCCGCGCATGATGCCCTCGGGGATCGTGCTGTTCAGTTCCTCGTCCCATGCGGGCGAGATCGTCAGAGCGCGCTGCGGGTTCTCGGCATACTCGTCGCCTACCTTGGTGCGGATGACCCAGACGACGCTTTCGCCATTCATACCATCAGCGTCAGGATCGCCAATGAAGCCGCCTGCATAGATGGTGCTATAGACATCGGTCCCATATTGGGTGCCGATGGTTCCGAACACGCGTGAGAGCGTGGAGTAATCAAGGTTGTCAGTGTAGTTGCGCTCCACCCAGACCATGGCGTTGACAAGAGCATCCTTGTCGCACAGGTAGATCTTGCCCTCGAACTTGTAGTTACGCGTACCCATGGCCACGTTCGGACAAACGATGAGGTCGTTCACCGAAGAGGGTCCTGCGTACACATAGACTGAAGTGGTGCTTGCCAGCACGTAGTCTGGCGTTGCGTTCGATTTGTTGCGGTTCCAGAAGAAGCCGTTCAGAATCTTGTTGAACTTGCTGTTCAGGATGATGGTGCCCTTTTTGCCGTCAGCAGCTTCTTTACCCTGAGCGCTTGTGAGAGCAGAGCATCCTGCGAACATGCTGTCCATATAGGTGTTGCGGTTGCCATAGGAGTCCCACTGGCCGCGAATGGTGCGCGAGCCCACGCCTGAAAGGTCAAGCATCTCAAGCTTCGCGCAACCCTGGAACATGGAGCGCATGTCAGAAGCGCTTGCCCACTCGGTGCCCGAAACGGGGAATTTGATCTCAGTGACGTTCGTGCAGCCCGCGAACATGGAGTTCATGCTGAGGCCTGAATAGAGGCACATGTCGGCCACGTTGAAGTTCGTGAGCGCCGTGCAATTCGCGAACATCGATTCCATGGTGGTGATATTCGCCGTGCTGAAATCCTTGTTCAAGTAGATAGCCTCGTATTTGCCATCCTTCATGAACTCAGTGTAGGGGCTGAGCGAATCGGTGCGCTGGACCGTCTTCACCGTTTCGTTCCCCGCGAACATGCGCGCAGCGGAACGGCTGCCCGTATTGTTCACGCCCTGGATGCCGCGCAGGTCGATGAGCGAGAGGTTCTTGGTGCCGTTGAACATGTCAGAAAGCGACTTCGCCTGCTGAACATTGGCGTACGGCACGCTTGCTGTTGGCGTGATGGAGACCACGTTGTTGCGGCCAGCCAAGTACCCTGTGCTGAAGGAGTTGCGGAAGCAATCCGTCAAGTCAGCGCCACCAGAGCCAAAGTTCCTCAGGTTATAGGAGATGATGAAGTCGGCGCTCAGACCCGCAAGCCCAGAATTGCCCGTATCCATGAACATGCCCGTCAAGTTGGCGCCAGCACCCGTACCGACGTTCTCGGACGAGACGATTCTGTAGAGGTTGCTTGCGTTGCGGAACATGTAGGACAGGTCTGCGCCGCTGCCTGTGCCAACATCGTTCATGAGAGAGATCGTGCCAAGGTACGCTGCGCTCTCGAACATCTGCGTGAGCTTGGCGTTGTCGCCCGTTCCGATGTCGTTCAAGCTGATCGTTGTGAGGTCTTCGAAGCCTTCATCCGCAAGCTGCTTGGACATGGAGTTCTGGAACATGTTGGAAAGGTTGGCATCAAGGCCCAGACCAACATGGCTGAGCAGCACGTCCTTGAGCTGCGGGCAGTTGGCGAACATCAGGGTGAGGTTCGTTCCAGCCACAGTTGGCTCGTTCGCAAAGGAGACGATATCGACCTTCTTCAGGTTCTGGCAGTCCTGGAACATCATGGAAGCATTGGTCAAGCCGCCCGTGTTCCAATCGGATCCAAGAAGCACGCCCTTCGTAGCCAAGCTGGAATTGCTTGACTTGTAGACCTCTTCGATCTGCTCGCATCCCTGGAACATGCAGTACATGCTGGTAGTGTTGGCGCCAATGTTCAGGTTGCGCACGTCGGCCTTCTTGAGGTTCTTCATGCCAGCGAACATATAGGACAGATCGGTGTTGCCGAGAACGCCAGGATAGACGACCACTTGGTCGATGGTGTCACGATAACCGCCACGCCAGGGAGCCAACATGGTCGAGTTGTTGAAGTTGTGGATGGTACCTGTTGGGCTTTCCTGCTGTGCATTCGGATAGATGCAGAGCGTTTGGATGCGCGTACCATCAACCTCGGCCTGGCGAATCGTATAGACGACCGTGGTGCCCCAACGCACGCCGTCAGCGTGGCCAACATAGCCGCCCGTGAGGACCGCGCCATATTCTTGACCTGTGTTGCCGAACGAGTTCTCGATGAAGGTCGGATACACCAGATACTCGCGAAGATTCCACGTGTTGAGCTGATTGTATGCAGCCTGGTCGATCAGGTAGATGTTGCCGTTGTAGATGTAGCGCTGCGAATGGGTCTGACCATCCTGTTCCCAGGTGTAGGTCATGTTCGGGCGACGCATGATGTACTCGGAGGAGGTAGGGCCACCGTAGACGTTCACGCCTACGGTCAGGACGTACTGAACAGGACCGTCGATGACATCACGATTCCAGATGAAGCCGTTGAGGACCTTCTCCCAATACTGGCCGATCGTGATGACAGCCTTTGAGGTGTCGGTCTCTGTTTGCAATACGTTGCAGCCATCGAACATGTGAGCCATGCCGGTGGAGTCAGCACCGAAGGATGTCCAGTCACCCTCGATGCCTGTGGTGCCCAGGCCGCGCATGTTGAGCATGGCCAGCTTCTCGCAACCCGCGAACATGTAGCGCATGTTGGAAGCTGATCCAACCTCGACCGCCCCTGTTGCCATGCCCTCGTTGGTTTGGCGCAGGTCAACGTTGGTCAAGTTGGAGCACCCATTGAACATGTATGACAGGTCGATGCCATACGTGCGCGAGTTGTTGTTGTTGAAGTCGGCGAAGCCTTCCTTGGAGGTGCAGATGTCGAAAGCGGTGAAGGTCTCAAGTCCTGAGCATCCATCGAACCAATGTGCAATGGACGAGCACTCTGAGAAGTCAAAGCCGCGCAGGTCGTTCGCCTCGACATTCTTGACGCCCTTCATGCCATAGAACAGATGCGTGTTGCCGCCAGGGCTCAAGATCAGCGTGCGATTGCCCATGATCTTGATCTGGGAGACCTTATCCTTGTAAGGATTCTTGGTCGTATTCAGCCAGCCTGGAAGGAAGTTGCTATCGTTCGCAGCAAAGTGAACCTTGCCATCTTTGATATGGTCGGCATTCTTGGGATCTTCTGAGCGATAGACGAAAAGCGTATAGACGCCATCAAGCTCGCGAACTTCCCAAGCTACGCCAGGCATCCAATCAGTGTCGTATTGAACCAGCTTGTCTGCCTTGTCAGGATCGCTGTTGGTTGCAGGCTTGCCATAAAGTTTGCGATAATCCTCAGCCGTCATGTAACGATAGGTCAGGTTGATGACGTTGTTCTGGCTGGGAAAGCCGATCTTGATCATGAAGTCGAGCGGGGTATCCACAGCGGTCGGAGTGGCATGATCCTTGTCTTGCAGCGTTGCCTCATCAAGGATGTAATCATCGTAGACAACGTTGTCGTTCTCATCCTTGCGCTCAAGCTCTTCGACCTGAAGCGGTGTTATCTGATACGACTCGTCCATCTGGCGCTGAGGGATGACCTCGGTGGAACCAGCACCTTCGACCTCGTTGCCATCCGCATCAACGAAGGTACGGTTGATGGTATAGGAAAGGTCAGTGGCGGGTTCATAGAGGAAGGTGACGGTGTTGCCTGCGCTGCCATCCGAATTGTTCGCCTTCAGCGTGATGGTGGTCTGGTAGGTACCACCCACGTTAATGACATCAAACCCTTCGGAGGTTTTGGTGCGAATGGTGTAACCAGGGATCTCAGGTGCGCTGGCCGTATAGGATGTGTCCATCTTGCCGTTGTCGATGCCGCCCTGAGGAAGGATCGCAGCATTGCCTGCGGTAGACAGATACTGGACCATCACTTTGATGTTGGTATCTGCCGTGTACTTGAAGGAGACCTTGTTCTCCTCAGAGTTGGCAAAAAGGAGAAGCTGTTTTGAAGCAGAATCATCTGAGGAAGCATACGTGTAGCCGGGAAGGTTCGGAGCAGACATGTTGATTTCAGTGCCCATGATCCGGTTCTCGACAACACGTGTGTCGATCAGCTTGTTGTCCTGATCGATGTTGAAATACTCCACCGTGTAGCTGATGTCTGTCTTCGGGCTGTACCACACACGGATGATGTTGTCGGCGGGGTCGGCGCTCAGCTGCTTTTGGAACGTTTGAGCTTTTGGCGAATAGCCAGCTACTTCAAGAGCGGTGGCGGATTCAGTAGAACCTACGAATCCTGTAAGCTCAACTGACGGAATAAGATCGCCGCGATTGAGCGTGCGCTCGTAGCCTGCAGCATCTTTGTAGGTATAGGTTTCAGAGATCAGGATGCCTGGATACTTGCTGATGTCCTGGCGGTCGTTCAGGTACTTGATGGTGTATTTGACCGTGTCGGCCACATACGAGAATGACACGGCGTTCTTGCCAGACTGGTTGGAGTCGAGCGTGATCTGAACTTCGTTGTTATTGGCGCCGCCAAGCGTGAGCTCGTTACCGTCAGCGTCACGCGCGGAGCCAATATGATAGCCCGCGATAGCAGGCGCAGTCACCGTGACCGTTGAGGCCATGGTCTGGCCTGAGATGGTGCGCGTCCAGCTCTGGTTCTCAGAGAGGGTGGTGTTGCCTGGCGTCCATGCATCGCTACCAGAAAGGCCGTCGTTGATGCTTGGCGCCAAGAGCGCGTCGGCTGTGGTGTTCAGCGTCACGTTGTAAGAGATGTTCTGATCAGCCGTGTAGGTGAAGGTGACAATGTTCTGAGCGTTGTCGTACTTGATGGTGATCTTTTGCGAGCTCGTGCTGGTTGCCGTGTAGCCATTGATAGCGGTAGGGGTAACGGTTACCTCAGAGTTCAATGTCTTGTCTGCAGGAGAGGTGATGCGACTGATCTCGTGCAGGAAGTTGCCGCCCGCATCCACTGCGTTGTTGATGACGGTATAGGTACGATCGTTTGTTGGCGTGTAGTTGATGACAAGGTTGTTGACAGAGGTGTCGACCTGTCCTGTGTGCAGCGGATCCTCTTGCGCAGGCACAACGGTAAGGCTGGATGAAGCCGCATCAGGCGTGTAGCCAAGAAGGACGTCTTCAGTCGAGCCATCAGGCGTGTAGCTCTCCGGTGACTGGATGGTCATGATCTGGTTCATCGAGAAGCCCGAATTGTTATAGGAATCCGCATACTCATAGTGAGCCAAGTCAATGTCGTTCACAGAGTCGTGCAAAGTAAGATACACAGGGATGTTCGTCCGTGGTGCATAGTGAAGGTCGAACTGGTTGTTGGTGTAGCTCAGCGTCTCTGTCAGAGCGCTGTCCCCGCCGTCATAGAGGAAGCCCGCCATCTGCGTGAGCGTGTCGGTCCAGCCGTTCGCGCTCAGGGTCGGAACGCCGAACACCTCAGAAGAGGTCACGCCAGGCGTGAGCGTGAGAGGCTTGCCCATGACGCCATCGTTCTTGGTGATGGTGATATTGGCATTGCTGTCGCCTATGGTGTTGAATGCGCGAATGGTGTATTCGATATCCGTACGCGGCTCGTACACGAACGTGAACACGTTGTGGGTGAATTCGCCACCATCGAACTCGGCAGCAAGGGTTATCGTTTGCGAAGTTGTGCCTGTAGCTGTGTAGCCAAGAAGCGCGGGGGCGTTCTCGGTCACGGAGCTTGCCATGGTCTGACCCGTGATGACGGTCGGGTTGACGAGCACTTGTGGGTTCTCCACGGTTCCCGTGGTCGGATCCTTGATGGTCGTGCCCTCGGGGGTTACATAGCGGATCTGATAGGCGATGTCGTTGCGCGGTGTGTAGTAGAAGTTGATCTCGTTGCTGGACGGATTCAGGATGATCTGTGGAGCTGTGGTGCTCGTTGGGTTTCCGTTAGCGATCGCGCTCGTCAGGGTATAGCCTAGGATGTCCTTGATATCCTCAGAGGCGATGTTACGAGACTCATCAGTGAAACCATCGTTGTGGGTCACTGAGTCGCGCAGCTTCGTGGAAGTACCATCTATATAGTAGTTGATGGTGAACGCGATGCCCGTGTTAGGGGTATAGGTGAACGTGACGCTATTTCCCGTGAGCTTATCAAGCGTGATGGACTTCTGGTTAGGTTCGCCGTCGATCAGGTGATAGCCAGCCAAGACATCCTTAGTGGAACCGTCAGGTGTGAAGGAAGTAAGAGCATTCACGTCGAAGGTGGTGCCGAACGTGCCACCAGTCACGGTAGTGGACTGCCTCTTGTGTCCAACCGTTGTGCCACTGGGATCTTGGAACTCCATGACGATGGTGTATTCGATATCCGTGCGCGGCACATACTTGAATGTGACGGTGTTGTTCTCAGCCTGAACCGTGTAGGTCTGCTTGCCATACGTGGCAGCGTCGTCAGGGTTGCCGTATGCTGCGGTTGGATCGAGCTTGTAGCCATCCAGGACGAAACCCTCAGGAGCCAGAGAGGCTGACGGATTCGCCTTGACCTCAATGGTGCTTCCCATGGTCTGGTTCTGGAGCTCACCACTCTGATCAGCGCTGTCTATCTTGTTACCGCTTGCATCATAGAACTCATAGTTGATGGTGACGGGGATGTCGCTCTTCGGCTCATAGGTGAGCTCGACCACGTTGTTCTCTGCTTGGATCTGGAACTGGACGTTCGCAAGATCGGTGATCTCAGTGCCTTTGGCAACAGCCTTGGTCAGGTTGAAGCCTGCAAGCGTTGTGTCTACGGTCACCGTAGTTGCCATGGTGTTGTTGTCGACCGTCTTGTCGGCAATAGGCGTGCCGTCAGGATTCTTCAGCTGGTTGCCGTCAGCATCAAGGTACTTGACCGTATAGGAGATGTTCGAAACCGGCGTATAGGTGAACGAGACAACATTGGCTGCGGGGTCAGCACCGATCGTGATGTCCTGGCTTGTGTTGTCAGGTGTGTATCCTGGGAAGCTGGGAGCGCCTACCGTGACGGTCGAACCCATCTCGCCCGTGAGATCGTCAGACGATGGATTAGACGGATCTTCCTTCGTGATGACCTCTGTGCGATTCTCTGTCCCATCAGCATTCTTGATGATAGCGTTGATGGAATAGCGGATCTGGTCGGGACTGTAGACGAAGTTGACAACATTCTGTGCGTTATCGGCGAGAAGCTCGAAGCTGCGCGGATTCTGGTTGTTCGATGCTGTAGTTGAGAGCGAGTATCCCGCCAGAGCTGCTGCAGCATCGGAATCGGTCGCAGTATCAGGCGCACTAACCTGAACCGTGTCTCCCGCAGAGTGGTCCAGGAAGTCCTGCGTTGTGGTGTAGAGCGGCGTCGCGCTATTCTCTGGAATGCAGTTGATGGTCACGCGCATGCCAGAGGAAGTATCGCGATTGTAGATGAAGGGAAGCATCTGGTTCTCACCAGCGCCGAGGCTTGAAAGCGAAAGGTTCAAGGTATCGTAACCACTCGCTGGTGTGAAACCTTCTACATCGGGTGCAGGCACTGGGTCGAACACACCATGAGCGTCGCTCACGCCGAGAGCAGGTGCGATAGCGTTGTTGTCGGTGCCCAGACAAAGCGCGGTGTAGTCCAACTTGCCATCAGGCTCATAGAAGAATGCATAGCTATAAGCATTGGGAATATCAGCTTGGCTAGCATCTAGGTTAGACGTGTAATAGCTACCACTAACATCCGATACAGGAGTTCCATCGCTGTTCGTGCCGTTAGGAATATGTCGGAACGGATCAGTGTCGAGCAGCTTATAACCATTGATGTTCGTAGGCATCACATTGACGTTATGCCCATTCTCGCCTTCGCCCTCAACAGTTGGAGCAAGCTGATAATAAGTACCAGAGGGATCCTTATAAAGATGTGAAACTGAATAGGCGACCATGATCGGTTCATCTGCCTGTGCTGCGGGCTCGGCCGCTGCGATGTTGACAGACCTGGTAGCAGAGGCAAGGCGCACGCCTCCCAATGAGCGGCTGACCGTGACCTCGGCGGCTCCCTCTTCGTAACCAGTGACGTTGCCCTGCGTATCAACGTTGATAGCTTGTGCATTGTCATAGCTGGTCTCGGTCACGATGCCGCGCTGCGAGAGGTTCTGATCGGTGATGGCCTCGTCGGCTGCTTCAGCTGCAGCATCTTCGCCATTCTCTGCATATATATTAGCTGTCTCTCCCACGGAGAGGTCAAGCGTTGAGGTTGGGATGCCCAGGCCGTAGCAGACGATGTGGTTGTTCGCCGTTGCCAGACCCTGCGCAGCTGTCCACTGGGAATCGTCGGCAGTTGCGGTTGGCACATAGATGTTGACGTTGGTGCACCCAGACAGCGCAGACTCAGCCACAGTAGGAATGACGCCCTGAGCAACAACGCGTGTCAGAGAAGCACAGTCCGCGAAGGCTTCGCCACCAATAGCGGTGACCGTAGCAGGAATCCAAACTTCAGTGAGAGCACTGTTCGCGAAGGCGCGATAACCGATCGTATGAAGCCCAGAGCTGAGCGTGAGATCAGTGAGATGCGTTGTGTTCTCGAACGCGGATTCGCCGATGGACTGGACGGAGCTTGGGATAGTAACGCTCTCAAGCTCGGCATGGTTGGCGAAAGCACCCTTGGCGACCTGCGAGACCGGATAGGACACGCCGCCGATGGTGGCGGATGCGGGGATCTCGAGCGTGGTGGCGAAGGAAGCGCGACCCGTCCAGGTGACCTCGAGGGTCATGTCAGGCAGGAGCGTGTAGGTGAGGCCTGCTGCTGCGGTGCCCTCGGTGGAGGAGCTGCTCTCGTCAGGAGCGCTGGTGCCCGGAGCAACGGTCTCGGTTTCGCCAGCTTCACCATAGGTGCCGAAGTTGGTGAAGCCAGCTTCGGCCCAGACGGCGCGCGCTTCATCAGTGTCAGCTGACAGCGCAACGGTTGCGTTCGCCACGGTATCAGCAGCAAAGGCAGGTGGGATGGACTGGGTCTCTTCGCCCTTATAGATAATATTAGTACCCGCTGCGATAGAAGAAATGTTTGCTTGCGCGATGATGGACTCAAGGCCTGTTTGCGCACTGGAGAAGAAAGCACCGGCATCAATCTCGGTAACAGTATAAGTATGGTTGTTCACCGTGATGGCGTTCGGGATGACCGCAGCGCTGCCCGCAGCTGGGGCGCGCCAAGCAAGCGCAACAGAGTTGTTGTTGATGATGCGATAGAGCGCGCTGCCCATTGCGATGAAGTCGTCGCTGGCTGCTGTCTCTATAGAGCCGATGGCGTCGGCAGGCATGTTCATGTTGCTGAAGCTTGCAACTTTCGTAGCGAACGCGATGCCCGCAGCGTAGATCTCCTTTGTCTCAACGGGAACGAGGAGCGTACCTTCGAAAGCGGTCGGAACGAAGGAAAGCTTCTCATAGCCCTGCGTGTAGAGGACGCCGTCGACCGCAGCGAACGTGTCAGATGGCTGCGGCTCTGCAGCAGGCGTGCCTGGCTCTGCATTTGGATCAGCAGGCTTGTCGGCAACCTCGATGGCTTGCAGGTTGGCGAAAGAAGCCAGAGCGTCAGTGTCGATGTAGAGGACGCTGGCAGGAAGGATCAGGGTTGTGGCCTTTGCCTTATCGGCACCAGTAAGCGACGTGAGGTTGGTGCCCGTTCCCTGGATGTTGTCGATGTTCTTGTCGGCAGCTGCAATGACGTCGACCGAACCGTTCGCTTCGACGGCTGCAGCGATCGCCTCAGCAGCCTGAGGACCAACGCCGATGACGTCATAGGTTTCGTCTGCCCATTCGATGGCTTGCGGAACTTCGATGATGTCAAGGTTGAGCGCTGTGTCAGAGATGCCCTGGAGAACAACAGCGCGCTGTGCAGCGATGCCAGCATCAGGGTTGCCCTTGTCGATGTCGACGAGCTGATAGATGAGGCCATCGAGCTCGAAGACGTCGGCGTTGTCGGTCATGGTGATCGTAGCGCTGACGGTCTCATCAGATTGGTTGACGGGCGTCAGCTGCTCGGTGATGTTCAGGATGGGCACACCGTTGGGCGTGGTGGTTGTGGTTGCGGTGCTGTTGGTGCCAGTGGTGGGGGTGTCTGAGGAGGTAGGCTGCTCGAGGGCAACATCTTCGCTGATGATGTCGACGTCGCTTGAGGTAGCGAACGCGGCGCCCACGGTGCCGAATGCAGTAACGGCCGCAAGCGCGATTGCGGAGGCTGTGCGAGCGATGCGACCCTTGCGAGCGCGTGAGGCACGAGCGCTTGTGCGTTGCGTTGACGCCTTCGCGCGCTGCGTGCTCTTCGCGTGCTTTGCTGTTTTGGTTGTTGTTGGCTGTGCTGCCGCGTGCGGCTGCGTTGCCTGAGATGCCTGCGTTGCCGCGGACTCCTCTGCGGTGATGGCGACACGGTTCTCGACCGTGGATGGCTGGTCGGTCCAGCTCATCTGCGCGTGACGTTTGTGGTTCATGTCCTACCTTTTCCTCAGTCTGCGCAGTCACCCCACGTGCACCGCGCAACATTTCCTGTGCTTGTCCGTTTCGTTTTCCACAAAGAGGCCGTATTCCTAGAGGACTGCCGATCAGTTGTCTGTGCGACAGCACCCCTGTTTTCCAGTGCGATTCCTCCGTCCTCGGTGGAGGTTCCCACTGGCGGCTCCCTTTGCGTCCAAGCAGTCCATACGCGCATGTCGCATACGCGCGCGTGCGCGTATAGGCGCTATTCAACACGGATAGCAATATGCACTATACGCTGGAAGAAGTTGTGGTTCAAATGGTGAAATTGCGGATGTTCTGTGAAGGATTTGTGATGGATGCCTGAAATGGTTCTGAATAGGTATTTTTGGGTTCGCAAACTCCCAGTTCAGGCGGTTATCCACTTTTATGGAAAAAATGCAAGTGAATAGTTTTCAAGTTGAAAACTCGCTGTAAACTTTTGGGGAAATTCAGGTTTGTTTAAGCCAAAATCCGCATAAACTCCACACTTTTGAAGTCCCGATTGGGTCAGGGGCATCATTGGGTGGGGGTCAGGGATGTCAACGCTGCCATCACAGAGAAGCACCCGCCTATGTCACATTCCCGCAGATCTGGGGGAGTGGGGAATGTGACATAGGCGGGTGTCGTTAGCCCTTTATTGCTCTTGGAGCCCTCTCAACCGAGCTAGATCGCGTACTTCTCGAGCGCGCTCGTGAGCTTCGCCACGAAGGTTCTGCCCAGATCGGAGAGCTCTTCGCCCGTCCGTGAAAGATAGCCCATGTTGAGCGTTACATCCGTCTCAAGCGGAACCGTGGTCAGAGAGCCCCCGTCTGTGATGCCCACAAGGATGCCACTCGTAACGGTATAGCCATTGATGGCAACGGAGAGCTCTGAGAGCGAGGCGCGGTCGTTGCAGAGAATGGTCTTCGAGCGCGGGATATAGTCAAGGGCCTCTTCGGCAAACTCCTCAGGCGTTCCCGGGCGTTGCTCGAACTTCAGATACGGCCATTCCTCAAGGTCAGCAATGGTGAGCGACTTGGCATTCGATAGCGGATGGCTTGCGGGAAGCGCTACGCGAGGCTTCGACTCTGCAAGCTTCGTGAAGGTAAGGCCTGCCTCGGTGAACGCTTTCATGAGAGCGTCATGGGTCTTCGTTGTGGTCATGACCACGCCGATCTCGCTTCGATTTCCAGCAACGTCATCGATGACGCCGAGGGTGGTACGGTCACGTAACGCATAGGTGTATGATTCGCCACCAACGTTCAAGATGGTATGCGCGAACGCTTGCACATCGAAGAGGTAATGTTGGCCCGAGACTGCGAATGTGACGTCTGACATGGCGATTCCTTTTGACGAAAGCGTGGCTCTCTTGTGTCATGAGAGCGCATTGATGGGACAAAACACACCGATGATGAATCTGGCGGAGAGGCAGGGATTCGAACCCTGGATACCGCTATACACGGCATAACGGTTTTCGAGACCGCCGCATTCAACCGCTCTGCCACCTCTCCGCAGCGTTCAAAGTATACATGATTCTTGTTCCTTCATTCCATTCGCTGATCTTTTGGTTTATACTTTCCTCTGCTGTTTTTCAGCGATTCGACTAGGCATGGAGAGGTGTCCGAGCTGGCCGAAGGAGCACGATTGGAAATCGTGTATGCGCCAAAAGCGTATCCAGGGTTCAAATCCCTGCCTCTCCGCCACATTCCTTTTTGATTCAAAGATTTGTTCGCAAGGTCAGCGCGTTTGCGCAAAGGCTTGCTTGATGAGATCTGCTGGGAACAGGCCATTTTGCTGCGCGATGAGCTCCGCTGCCTGTGTCTCAAGGGCGTTATACCCATCGTTCGCCTCGATGAGCTTGGCGCTGTTCTTCGCAAGGAATGCCTCGTCCGCAGCAATGGCGAAGTCCTGCGCCTGGATGCGGAGGTTCGCGTAATCCACGAAAGGCTGGATAAGCTGGGAGGAGTCCATTCCGTTTATCGGAGCTGTTGCGAAGAGCTCCTTCGTCTGTGCAATGAGCGCCTCGGCAGTATCCCGCGCAACGGCAAGCTTCTCGAATGCTTCGCGAGACTTCTCAAGAGCTTGCCTGAAGGCGTCGTCATTCGCCGTGTTCGATATCTCGATAGCCTCACGCACGAGCGTGTCTGCCTCAAGTATGAGTGTCTGGTATTCGACAGCTTCTTGATATGCGGAAACGACCTGGCTTACCTGCTTGAGCGTTGCTGAACCGCGTTCAAGAAGGTTGGTGTACTCGTTGATGTTCGAGAGCGTTTGGTTGGCGTTCTCCGATTCAGCAGGTGAGAACAGCCCCTCTTTCAGGTCTTCTATTTGCGTTTTAACGGTGCGAAGCTTGGCAAGGTGCCCCGCTGTCTCATCGATGGCCTCCGTGGCCTTTTCAGTGAAATCGCTCGACGCAAGTTGCTCGATCGGGTCGTGCTCTGCAGCATCAAGAAGCGCCTTGAAGTCGGAAAGCTGGTCGAGGTACCCGCTTGCTCCTTCGATGGCTACGCGCATGCGATCGGCCTGCGACATCTGGCTCTGAATGCCATGAACAGCAAAGGTTCCGACTATCGCGATGACGCAGATCGCAATGAGGACAACGATGATGATGAGAGCGCGCTTGCTTCTTTTGCGCTGCTTCTTGCGCATGCTTGCTTCTGCTGAGAGCACCCCACTTGAGAACGCGCTGCCGCTTTTGGTGGCCCCTCGGCCAGCTCCTGGCATGGTGATCTGCGCGCCCTTCGTCGGTGTGGCGGGAGAGTCTTTCTTGTTTCCCAGCGTGAACAGGGAGATGCGCCCAAGCGGCATCTCATCGTCGGCGGCGTCATCTTCGACGGAGTTCTTCATGGCATCAAGGACGCTGAAGGATATCTCGTTCGAGGTGCCCCTTGTGTTCTTCTTGATGTGGCCAGCATCGTTGATATGTCGCTTGCGTCCGAACATGTTTCGCCTGGTGATCCCCGTTTTCTCGCTTGCTAGAAGAGTATCGGAAGCTGGGATATCAGCTCGTCGGTGGTCACGACAGAAACGTTCTTGCTCGGCAGCGAGTTGATGAAGATGCGCCCGTAGCCCTTCGTTGTCAGCCGCGAATCTGCCAAGATCAGGATCCCTGTGTCCGTCGATTTGCGGATGAGGCGGCCCGCCGCTTGACGCAGCTCGAGCACAGCCTGGGGCAGCACGTAGTTCCTCCAGGCATAATCATCGCGGGCTGAGCGCTCGCATGAGAGCGGATCGGTTGGTTTCGCGAAGGGGAGCTTCGGGATGATAACTCCTCTGAGCGCATTGCCTGGCGCATCGAATCCTTCCCAGAACGTTTTGAGCGCGAAGAGAGAGAGCGCTTCATCCTTAAGAAACTCGTCTCGCAGGCCTTTGATGGAAACTCCTCGCTTTTGCTTCATGATGCGCAGATCTTCAGCGCGCAGAGCCTCTTCGACGTCGTCGAACAGGGCGTCCATGTCCTTCTTGTTGGTGAAGAGCGTGAGGATCGATCCCCCTTGTGCAACATGGGCGTCGACAAGCAGCCGCTGGAGCGCGCGCAAGTATTCAGGCGTGTTCGGCTCGGGGATGTCTGAGAGCACGAAGATCCTCATGTTCTCGTCGAAGTTGTAGCTGGAATCAAGGCGGAGCTCGTCAGCATCGGAATGCCCGCCCGCATTCAGGCCGAGGGAGCGCTCGAACGGGGAAAACGACCCGTCGACGGTAAGGGTTGCCGATGTGAAGACCACCGAGCGCGTGTTGGCATAGAGCGTTTCGCCAAGCATGTTGCCCACGTTGAAAAGGAGCGCTTCGAGCGTGTTGTTCGAGCGATCGCTCCGACGATAGAGCGTAGCGGAATAGACGTATTCGTCTGTGGGGTTCACGAAAATGGCCTCGATCGCCTGGATGAGCTCTTTGAGCTCGATGGCAACAGCGGCTATCTCGCGCTGGACGACTGCCATGCCGTCAATCTCTTCCAAGAACCCAACAAGCTCTTGCGAGGCGGTGACCAGGCGTTCGCTTGCCTCTTGAAGGTCGACTGCGAGCACGGCAAGGTCCTTGAACACCTGCATTGAGCGCACTTCGTCGTTGATCCAGAGGTCAAATGACTCATAGCTCGATTTCTTCGCTGGGTCGAAGTAGAGAAGATCGCGAATATGAGCGTTGAACTGAGATTCCGCTTCGTAGAAAAGAACGCCAGCGGCCTTCGCCTTTGCAAGGAGACCGTAGAAGAGCGTTCCTATATCGGCCGAGTCGGGCGTAGAAGCGGCAACATCCTTGCTTGACGGAGCAAGCTGAGAAGAAGGCGTGGTGGATGTGGTTGCGGTTGTGGCTGCTGTCGTGGGTGTGGCTGTTGCGGGTGCGGGCGAGGCTATTGTGGTTGTAGCTGTTGCGGGCACGGGCGAGGCTGTCGTTGTTGTGCGTGAAGTTGTGGCTGAAGGGATATCAGCCGCGCGTTCCGCCCGCACGAAGACGTTACGCGAGGTTTCGATGCCAACGCGACTCGAAAGGTTCGTCAGCTCATCAGCCGAAATGGAGAGCGAGAGCGCTCGACGCGCTTCGGCTTCTGCACCATGCGCCTCATCCACGATCCAGTAGCGGATCGGCGGGAGAAGGCCATTGTCCGCCGCGATGTCGCAGAAGAGAAGGCTGTGATTCGTCACGACGATATCAGCGTTCTCTGCGATTCGTCGCGAGCCGTGCACGAAGCACGTTGTCCCGTAAAAGGGGCATTTTCTGCGCAAACAATCATGACTGGTGGTCGATATCGCGCGGCGCGGAAGCACGCGGTAGTCGAGGCGCATGCTGTCCATGTCGTCATATTGCGTCTGCTCGATAAAGGAGAGGAGCATGGCGATGGCTGGTGCCTGCGGCTTCTCTTCGTTCATGACCATGCGCATTTGAGAGCCTTCGGTTGCAAGACGCTGAACCTTGCGGAGGCACGGATAGTGAGAGAAGCCCTTTATGGGCGCGAAGGTAAGGTCTGTGCCAAGGGCTTTCGCAAGCGCTGGGAGCTCGTGATAGACAAGCTGGTCGAGCAGCGCATTCGTCTTTGTTGCCACCCCGATCGTGATGTTGCTCTTTTGCGCAGTGAGCGCGGCAGGGAGAAGATATGCCATCGACTTCCCAACGCCTGTGCCAGCTTCGACCATGAGGTTGCGGGCGGAGCGGAATGATTGGAGGACCGCTTCGGACATCTCGACCTGCTCGGTGCGTGTTTCGTAGTCCTCGTACAAGCTTCCGACGAGCCCTTCTGGTGAGAACGCCTCGTCTATTTCCTCTGCTTGAGGAAACGACATTATCTGTGGAGCTGTCTCGTCGTCCATTTCCATACGGATGCGTGCGTGCTCGATGAGGTCAGGAGAGAGAAGGTTCGTTGCGTCCACCTTCGATTTCTGGGTGGTCGTGCAGCCTGCACATCGTTTTTTCCTGATCTCTTTCAGGGAGAACTCTTGGTTGTTCCTTGCAGTGTTCTTGTCGAGATCTTGGTCGTCTTTTGTGTCGTCCTTGCCGAGAGATTGATGGTCTCTTGCAGTACTCTCGTCGAAGCCTTGGTTATCTCTCTCCTCTTCCTTATCAAGAGCTTGGTTGCTTTTTGCATCGTCCTTATCGAGAGCATGCTCATCGTTTGCACAAGCTGTCTCAAGGTCACGATCTGCGAAGTACGCGAAGATGCGCGCGCCCATCCATTCCGCAGGGGTTGCCAGCGTGGCGATCTTGCGTTTCAAGGGAGAGGGTATCGCGTCGATACCAGCCAAGAGAATTCGATATAAAGCGCAGGTTGCGGCTACGTCCTCGTCTGCTCGATGAGTAGAAAGGGGAGCTCCGAACGCGATGACAAGATCGAGAAGCCGATGAGAGCGCATCCGTGGAAGGGCGATGCGCGCGATCTCAAGGGAGTCTATCCACTCGTTCTCGAGGAGGGGATAACCTTGTGGGTGCTTGGTTGTGAAGTTCCTGTCGAACTCGGCATTGTGTGCGACGATCTTTGCGTCTCCAACGAATTCCACCAGTTCAGCAAGTGCTTCTTGAGGAGTAGGGGCATCGACGACATCCGCATCATGGATATTGGTCAGATGCGCGATATCCTCTGGGATTGGTTTTCCTGGATTCACGAATGTGACGAACCAGTCGGTGATCTTCCCGTGCTCAAGGCGAGCTGCGGCTATTTGGGTCAGCTCTTCCTTCTTCAGGGAGATTCCTGTTGTTTCAGTATCCAATACCACGATGTTTCGATCATATTCGCCATAGTCTGACACCTTTGCGCGTTGTGGCAGATCGGCATAGCGCTTGATAACATCAAGGGGGGTTCCGTCAGTGATATATTCTTTGAGCTTGTTCATCCAGGCCTCTGTTTTATGCGTTCAAGTATCGGTTATTCTAATATGAAAATCTTTACGCTGCCTTGTCTGTAGAGGAATCTTCTGTATGACTGGATATTACGGAACATATGCACATTTCGAAGCTCTTTCTAAGAAAGATGCTGCTGCGCTCTTGGGCTCGGACAATATCGTTGGTGACTCATTCTCTCTTAGTTCTGAGATCAAGGATGGCGAGCATATCACTTGGCTCATCAACAAGTTCGATCAAAAGGTTGGATATCTTGATCCTGCTATGTCGAAGAAGATGAGCCTTCTCCAAGCTCAAGGCCTTGATTGTGTAGCCATCCTCTCTTTTGTTGCGTTTACCGATCACCCAGATGAGGGGCACTATTGGGGCGAGGTTGGCTTGATCTGCTTCAAGCCTGCGTATTCTAAGGAGTTCTCCCTCTTCATCAAGAATGTCGCGAAGTCGATCGGGGATAACGTACGTCCTCAGCTTGCTTTGAGCGAATCTGCAGCAGACAAGATCATCGAAAGCAATGGTGAATGGATGCCGAAGCAAACGGTGCCGATGCCCAAGGTAGACAAAGGTACCGCGATCCTTAAACGTCGACGCAGCATGATGGATGGCATTGTGGAGCTTGGTCGATCAGGAAACAAGGGCTGCTACTTCGTAAGCTGGGCTTTCCTTCTTGGTCTTGTCGCCCTTGTGATCTTCGGTCTTCATTCTTGTGGCGTGTTCTGACGCCGCCCTTTTCGCGCCTTGAACTGGAAAGATCGTATCATGAGGAACTGCGCCATGAATTCAGATTTGATGAGCAAGGAGGAGGTTTAGCGCCGTCTCTTCGTTTTCTTGAATGCTTGGTCGATTAGATAGGTGCACAGGTCAGGGAAAGAGATACCTGCAGCCTTCGCCGCATCAGGAAGCAATGAAGTTGCCGTCATACCAGGAAGCGTATTGGTTTCGAGCGCCCAAGCGGCACCGTTTTCATCAAGGATGAAGTCAGTCCTTGAGACACCTTGACACTGAAGAGCTTGATGAGCCTTGATGGCAGACTCTTGAACAAGCTTGGTGGCCTCTTCGCTGATCTCTGCGGGGCAAATATGAACGCATCCACCAGGGGCATATTTCGACTCGAAATCATATGAATCATTCTTGGGAACGATCTGGATAGTTGGCAACGCGAAGCTACCCTCTCCTTCACCAAGAACAACATTGGTCAACTCGATACCGGAAACATAGCGTTCGATGATGATCGACGAATCTATCTCGAAAGCGTCTTTGATCGCTTGTTTGATGCTTTCTTCGCCTTCTACGATGTAGACTCCTAAAGAGCTGCCTTCTGTGGCCGCTTTTACGGCGCATTTTGACCCTACTTTGCTTAAAATCGACTCCGTACTCAGATTTTGGCCTATCGTCAGTTCTACGGCCTCTGGAGTGCGTATACCAGCTTTTTCGTAAAAAACCTTCGTTTTAGCCTTGTCGATAGCTGTTGCACTCGACCATATTCCAGGTCCGGTATAGGGAAGGTCGATGGTTTCGCAAAACCCTTGTATCGCCCCATCTTCGCCACCTTTGCCATGAAGACAGAGGAAAGCTACATCGAAGTTTCCTTCGATAAGAGCTTGCATGTCCTCGCGTTCGGCAGGATCGAAGCAGGTTATTTCATATCCTGCCTGTTCAAGGGCGCCTTTAGCGCCCTCGCGAGAATTCAGCGAGATCTCTCGTTCTCCGCTTGTTCCACCAGCAATGAGAGCAACTCGTGTTGTATGAGGATCGAAATCAATATGAGAGACATCGAACATTTGTTCCTCTTTCTCTTATCTAAGGTCTATGGCTAGTATACTAGATGCTTTACGACCCCTGATTAAAGGACCACTATGACCGTTCATATCAAATCACTCACTCTTGACGAGCTTACCGCTCTTATGTCTGAGCTTGGACAGCCCAAGTTTCGAGCAAAGCAACTCTATGAATGGCTCCATAAGCACAATGCCACCTCATATGACCAGCTTACGAATATTCCAAAGGAGCTTCGAGCGCAGCTCTCTGAGAGGTATCCTCTTTTTGACCCTGTCATCATTAATAAGCAAGTTTCAAAAGACGGCACTCGTAAATACCTTATAAGCCTTGAAGCCGGAAGTGTTGTTGAAACTGTCGGGATCGTCGATGAGGATGCCGAGGGGAATGAACAGAGACTTACTGTTTGTTGTTCCACTCAAGCTGGATGCCCTATGAAATGTGATTTCTGTGCTACTGGACAAGAAGGATTCGTAAGGAATCTTAGCTCAAATGAGATCATTGATCAGTTGGTTGTGGTTGAAAGAGATTTCGATGCACGTATCAGCAATGTAGTCCTTATGGGACAGGGTGAACCTTTTTTGAATTACGATGAAGTGGTTGCGGCTCTTCATCGTATGAACGCTGATGAAGGATTGAATATTGGAGCACGCAAGATAACGGTCTCTACCTCAGGAATCATTGATAGAGTATATGATTTCATCGATGAGCCCGAGCAGTTCAGACTTGCTATTTCTCTCCATTCGGCGATCCAGTCAACAAGAAATAAGCTCATGCCAGGGTTGACTGGACAACCTCTTGAAGATCTCCATGATTCGCTTCTTGAATACGCTGCAAGAAAGAATCGAAGGATCTCTCTTGAGTACATAATGATCGATGGTGTAAATGATTCTAAAAAAGAGCTTGAGATGCTCTTAGCTTTCTGTGATGGGATTAAATGCCATGTTAATCTCATTCCATGTAACCCTATCCTTCATAAGAACTATAAGCCCTCTTCTTCAAGCACTCAAAATCATTGGGTCCATACGTTAAGCATGAATGGAATCCCCGTAAGCATTCGATATTCAAAAGGGGCTGATATTGCTGGGGCGTGTGGACAATTGAAAGAGGTACATAAGAAAAGCCAGGTTTAATAACCTGGCTTTTCTCTCGTTCTTTAATGGATGTTGTTTCCTATTCTTCAGTGGAAGCAGTTATCTCCTCAAAGAGCCTTTCAAGATCCTTTTCATCTTTAAACTCGATCTCGATCTTGTTCTTTCCTTTAGAGGACTTGATCTTAACATTCGTGTTGAGTATCTCTTTCAGAGCTTTTGAAACTGATTTATAGATTGCTGGTGTCGGCTCTTTCTTTGTCGTTGTTGTAGGCCTATTTGACATCAATCTCGCAAGATTTTCAGTTTCGCGAACACTAAGCTTTTGCTCAGCAAGTTTCTTTGTAAGAGATTCGCGGGCCTCTTTTGATGGAATAGAAAGAATAGCACGAGCATGACCAGCAGTAATAACATCTTCAAAGAGAAGTTGTTGCGCCTCTTCAGGGAGGTCAAGGAGTCGCAGCGCATTTGCGATCGTTGATCTTCCTTTTGATACCGCTTGAGCAACATCCGCTTGGGTCATCTTACGACGTTCCATAAGCCTTTTATAGCCATACGCTTCTTCAATAGGATTAAGGTCAGATCGCTGAATATTCTCGATGAGCGCTAGTTCAAGAGCTTTATCATCATCAACGTTCATCACTTGAATAGGAACTCGTTTTAACCCAGCAAGTTTTGCAGCCTGCCATCTACGCTCACCTGCAATGATCTGATACTTTCCACCCTCTCCTATCCTGACAACGATAGGCTGGATCAACCCTTCTTTCTTTATTGAGCGAGATAATTCTTCAAGCTCATCTTTTTTGAAGTTTGTACGTGGTTGATCTGGATTTGGTTCAACAAGTTCAATATCAATCTCATTAGGGTTGGTGTTTACTGGCTTTTCTTTCTTTGTCTCTTTCTTCTGTGTAGGAATTTCTTTAGATGTTTCACGTGAAACATTTGTTGTTTCGATAGGTTTTAAATTCCCAGTAATGCTCGGTTGTTGAGATGGAGTTGGTGTCTCACTAATTGAAACACGCTTCATCTCACTTGTTTTTTGCGAAGAAAGAGGGTGATCTTTCTCTGGAGCTGTTCTCTCAAAAACACCAATGTTTCCACCTGTAGTAAGTGGCGCACCAGCAGGAGATTGAGAATTATTGGTAAGTTGTTGGTTCTTTAGATTGATTTCTCCTGTTGAATAATCAAGAGCTTCATCCTCGTTATATACAACACGCTCGCGGTTTGTTGTTCTCTGTGTTGTATTCCCATCATTTGAGCTACCAAGAAGGGATCCGAGTCCTCTTCCAAGTCCACTACGTGCTTGTCTAGCCACGAGCAATCACCTCTTTTGCCAGTTCATTGTAGGAAATTGCGCCTTTTCCACGAGGATCATATACATTAATCGGCTCTCCGAAGCTTGGGGCCTCAGAAAGTTTCACAGTTCTTGGAATAAGAGACTTGAACACTAGTTTTCCGAAGTAGCCTTGTACTTCATCAACTACTTGGTGGGAAAGATTTGTCTTTCCGTCGTACATAGTAAGGAGCACACCGAAGATATCTAAAGTGGGATTTAGCCTACTTTTGACACGTTTCATTGATTCAAGGAGTTTTGTCACTCCTTCAAGTGCATAAAACTCACATTGAATTGGAATGAGGAGTTTATCGGCTGCAACAAAGGCATTTACTGTAAGGAGCCCTAGAGAAGGAGGACAATCTATGAAAATATAATCATATAACCCACGGACAGAACCAACAGCATCTTTTAGCCTATTCTCTCTGGCCATTTCAGATACAAGCTCAACTTCTGCACCTGCAAGATTAATCGTTGCTGGAACGATATCAAGATCAGGGTAAACATCCGGAATGATTACATCTTCAATAGAGACATCATTGAGTAAGACATCATAGATGCAGCGCTGAACGAGATTCTTTTCAATTCCTAATCCGCTTGTTGCGTTTCCTTGAGGATCAAGGTCAACAAGGAGAACTGATTTTCCCATAGCTCCAAGAGCAGCTGATAGGTTTATAGCTGTGGTGGATTTTCCAACGCCACCCTTTTGATTAATGATAGCGATAATCTTAGTTTGTCCTATCACGTGGTTTACCGGCACCTTTTCTTTATAGGGTTTTATTGGCTTTGGCTCTGGAGTGTTCTCAACTCTCGGAGCAACATCTCTTATGATGACTTCAGCGGATTCAATATCAAAGTCCTCTTGAGGTGAATTTATCTCATCCTCAGCTTGGTTTTCTTTATAAGAGTTATCTACTTGTTTGGAATTGTTTCTCTTATTACGCGCAGCCATCTCTCCTCCTTTCATTTTTCTTTTTCATTTTTAACAAGGAAACACTTGTTAACTACTACGTTTAAATGTTTGTATCTGGAGTTGATGGATGTTGTCAAAGAGATAGATGTTAGAGAGAAGATAAAGATATCTTCTCTAGTTTGCTATCTTAACACTATCGATTTATTAATCGATAGCAAATCCAGTGATTTGGATTATATTGGGAACAACTTACTAGAACATAATGAAGAACCTCTTAATGTTTCACGTGAAACATTTTAAAAAGGCAGTAAGGATTTCTTATGAATCTTGATCAAAGATTACTCATATCTCAATACCTTGATGAAATTTTAAAGATCAATGAAAAAATAAATCTCACTCGAATTATAGAGAAGGAGGAGGCTGAGCTTCTTCATATTGAAGATTCACTTTCGGTTTTAGATGAGTTGAATAAAGCTCCTGATGGTTTATATGGAGACCTTGGTTCGGGTGGAGGATTTCCTGGGGTACCCCTTGCGATCGCATCAGGAAGACAAACAATTCTTATTGATTCAGTTCAAAAGAAAATGAAAGCGGTGGAAGAGATCCTTTCTTTATTGAATCTTAATTCTCAAATTACTACTTCTGGAGAACGTATTGAAGATCTTGGTATAACAAAGAGGGAAGCGTTCTCAGTTCTGACAGCCCGCGCATTAAGTAAGCTAGGAGTCCTTTTAGAATTAGCATCTCCTCTTCTAAAGAATAACGGCCATCTTATTTGTCTCAAAGCCCATATAGAAAAAGAGGAAATTGATCATGCGATCTCTTTAGAGGCTAAAACAGGGATGAAGCTAATCCATACAAGAGAGCTTACATTAACTGATGGGAAAACACATCGTGAGATCTTTGTATTTCAGAAGATAAAAGAACCTTCTATAAAACTACCAAGAAGAGTAGGAATGGCACAAAAAAAGCCACTTTAAAGTGGCTTTCATATTTAGAACATTTGTTCTATCTTATAAAGGGGTAATTATTACGTGGCGATTCGCGCCCTCATCTTCAGAATGTGTTTCAACGCGATCATCAGATTGAAGGGCCATATGAACAAGACGGCGCTCATAAGGGCTCATAGGGCGCAAGCTCACACTTTTCCCTTGAGATACAGCGCGTTTCGCAGATGAACGTGCAATCGACTCAATCTTTTGGCGCTGCCTACTACGATATCCTTCAACGTCAATAACGATGGGATATCGGTACCCTATCTTTCTTGTCGTGATATTTGATACAAGAATATGAAGTGATTCAAGGGTTCGTCCATGTCGCCCAATTAAAATAGCAACATCATCTCCCGTGATATCAAAAATAAGCTCTCCTTCATCGCCTTCATATTCATCGATAGTGATCTCACCAACATCAAAGAAATTAAGAATGCTCTGAAGGGTCTCAATAACAGTATCAGCGATCTGATCAAGATCATCTTCGGTATATTCCACTTCCTCGGAATTCTCTTCAATCATCTCGATAGGCTCTTTATTGACCTGTTCAGTAACATCGTTGATTTCATCACTCATTTGGAACCTCCAAAAAACAATGAATGAGCTTTAGTGTTTCTTTGTTGGACGCTTTTTCTTTTGCTTACGAACAACATCAACCTCAACTGGCTTAACTTCAAGTTCAGCTTCAGCCTCTTTTGCTTCATCTGCACGACGGCAACGGCGAAGAGTGAATTGATTTTGTCCGATACCGATCAAAGAGGAGACACCCCAGAAGAGAAGAACGCCTGCGGGGGAGCTCCAGGAGATCCAAAGCATGAAGAGAGACATGATCGCTGACATGATCAGCATTTGGTTTTTTTGTTGAGAATTACTGTTCTTCAACTGTTGTTGAATCATAGGAACGAAAGTGGCTCCTGCGAAGACCAACATTAAGACCAAGTAAGGGATAAAAACACCGAATCCTTCAGCAAAAGCTCCTGATGGGGTTTGAACAAGATTAGGAACAAGGTTATAGAATTCGAAATTCTGAACCTCTTCACGACCACCCATTTCACGGAGTACTTGAAAAAGAGCAATGAAGATAGGCATTTGGAGCAGCATGGGAAGACAACCAGCAAGAGGATTGAATTTAGCCTCTGCATAAAGCTTTTGAAGCTCTTGGCTTTGGCGAACTTTATCATTGGCATACTTTTCTTGAATATGCTGCAGCTGAGGTTGTATCTTCTGCATCTTATAGTTTGACTTCGCTTGTTTATGCATAAGCGGAGCAACGATAATACGGAAGATGATCGTGACGATAATGATCGCCAGACCCCAGTCTCCACAGAAGTTATAAAAGAACTGGATAACGTTAAATATCCAGTCTTTAAATACATCCCACACTTTAACCTCCTATATACGTTAAGCAGTGAGCTAACGTAACTCCTCAGGGACTGGGTCATATCCATGAGGACCGCCTGGTCGACATCTTATGATGCGCTTTGCTGTTAAAACAAACCCTTTTCTAAATCCGAATCGCTTAAACGCTTGCAAACCATACTCAGAGCATGTTGGTACAAACCGACAGCAAGACGGAAATAAAGGCGAGATCAAATAACGATACATTTGGATAATGAAGATAGCTAGATAAGATGGAATACCTTTAAAGAAAGCTAATATCCTCATTTTCCCATGTACCTTTGATCAGGAAAGCACTTCATCAAAGTCTTCTCACATGTAGATAGCACTTTACTATAACTCGCCTCTAATAAGGATGGTTTTGCAACAAAAAGGACATCATAGCCCTCCCAAGGCCCATTTAAAGAACGACAGAGCTCACGTAATCTTCTCTTCGAACTATTACGCCAGACTGCATTCCCCCATTTCTTTCCTGCAATAAAAGCAACACGACCATGAAGGCCGTGTTGTGTTAGTGCATCTTTGGTACGTTCTTTAAAGATGAACGAGACGAATGAGTTCGAGTACTTTTTCCCTGAAGAAAATATCTCAGAGATATCATCACTCGACTTGATGATCTCCAAGTTAAGAACTCACTAAACAGTCAGTCTCTTACGACCCTTAGCGCGACGACGGGAAAGGACTGCACGTCCTCCCTTACTTGCCATACGGGAACGGAATCCATGGCACTTCGCACGTTTACGCTTATTTGGTTGATATGTACGCTTCATTGCTCAAATCCTTTAAACAGTTCCAAGTTAAGAGTAACTTTTAAAGTATATATCAGCGAAGAAGAGTGTCAATAGAGAAAAACTTCATTCTCTTCTCAGTGAAAATTTCCTTTTCTTACCAAGGTCTCATAAAGAAATAGATTTAAGAATAGTAGTAATAATAAAGACGGTTAATTAGTGAAGAAACGAAAAGAGACCAGATCAACCAAAGAAAATGATTAGAAAAGAGTGTTCAGAATTTGTATGTTGAATTAACGTGCAAAAAAACCTCTCAGCAACCTTCAACATTCTTCGCACAGCAAAAGAGGATAAATACAGGACTTATGAGAGTAGTTATTAAGAAGAAATGAACTTAGAGCTCTCTTATCATTTGCTTCAGTGTTTCGATCTCTTCTTGAACATCCCTATTCTTTAGAAGAAGCTCTTCAACCTTCGAGACAGAATGCATGATAGTGGTGTGATCTCTCTTGAACTTCTTCCCAATATCAGCGAACGTGAGATCAAGAAGCTGTTTACTGAGATAAATCGCAATATGACGTGGATATACTATCTCTCGAGATCGTGATGATCCAATCATATCGCTATGTTTGATCCCGTAATATCTCTCAACTTCTTTTTGGATATCTTCAACAGTAAGGTTCTTTGACATTCCGCCTGAGAAATGACCTTCAAGCAAGGAAGTTACCTCATTAATAGAGATAGATTTATTTTGCGAGAAGTTGATGTGGTAGATAACGATAGTGATCGCACCTTTTAATTCACGAATATTCGAACCAGAGTTTTCAGCGATATACATCTGAACATCCTCCGGCATGGTGAAATCAGCATTTCCCTCAGTTGATTGATATTCTTTTATATAGCTCTTAACGATGGCGAGCTTTGTTTCCACTTCAGGTGGTTGAATATCAATCGTTCCTCCCTGGAGGAATCGAGAACTGTATCGCTCATCGATATCAATATTCTTTGGCGCTCGATCTGCCGATAAGATAATCTGCTTTCCTTGATTGATCAACTTATTGAAGATTTGAAAGATGATATCAAGGGTTTGTTTTTTTCCTTGAAGAAATTGGATGTCATCGATAAGGAGAACATCGGTATCTTCATACTTCGTTTTGAAGTTCTTGTAACTCGACTTCTCTTTATCATGTTCTGCAACAGCATCAGTGTATCCACTGATAAGCTCTTCCGCATCTGCATAAACTGTTCTAAGATGCGGCTGCGTTTCGTTGATGTAGTTTTGGATAGCGCGCATTAAATGCGTTTTTCCAAGGCCGCTTTTCCCATAGATGAATAAAGGATTCAACGCAGTTGAACCGGGCATTTCAGCGACCTGAACTGCCATCGAATATGCCATTCGATTTGATTCACCAATAACGAAATTCTCAAACGTGAGACTTGAGAAAGCTTGCTCACCTGTGATGAAAGGATCAGATACGATACTAACTTCCTCTTTGTTTAAAGAGGGAAGTGCTTCATTTGATACAGACTCTACAGAAGGAGAAGCAGGTGATGGAGGTTCTTCCAATGATCGAGAAGAGGAGACCTCTCCTTTAGGTTCATAGGGAGAGGATTCCAAGCTTAAAGAATCAACTTGAGAATCATCAATCTCGATCACGACAGTATAAGGTACCTCATCGAGCTCAGATAATGCCTGTGTGATAGCGGAAACAAAATTCTTTTCCGCCCAATTCTTAAGAAAGCTATTCTCTGTAGTTAAAAGAAAAAACCCCTCACTCATTGCTTGTGGCTGCAAACGATCAACAATTGCCTTGAATTGCGTTTGATCCACAGAGTCATATGTTGCAACGCGCGTGCAAACAGCATTCCATTTTTCATTAAGGGCTTTCTGGTACATCGCGCTTCTTTCTTAAGGAAAAGAGACACCTATAAAGGTATCTTCATGGAATGCGATTGTAGTGGAAAAACATTTCAGTCGCAAAAGGAAATTCCCTGAAACATATTTCAAAGATTTTCAAATTATTCTAAAAAATAGGATGAAATTTATTGAAACAATAAGAAATGCAAAGCGTTATCAACAAATAAGAGGAATCGAAATGTGGATAATGTTGAAAACTCTCTTTCATACTGCCTTTCTCTTTCAAAAAACACTCCTTACACAGGGAACGAATTTTAGCCTACTCTCTCCTTCTAAAAGTTGATTTCTTTTTACAGAATAATCATCTCATCACAAATATATGTGTTGAACTGGTATGTCTTTAAAAAATAGCAAGAAAAACAAAAGTAAATCCCTCCACTCATCCATTCTCTCTTTATTCTTGCTATCTCTGTTTTATTACCTAGTTGTTTTACTGGGAATACTCCAAAACTAAAAAAGTCAACAAAAAATTTCAACTTTTTCAACATGAGAAAAAAAGCGAACATACATTCCCTTCGCTCATTTCCAAAGTTTTCCACTTTTTCTGAATAAAATGTTAATAACTTCGAAAAACTCTGAAATCGACTACACTACAATCTATTGGATTCAAATTTTTTATCGAAATAATGTGTGAAAGATGAAAAAGTGAACACCCAACAAGACTATATACCTTCATATATGAACACATCTTTACCAGAAGATGTTCATAGCGATGACCTGTCTTTTGTTCACGATCCAGCACGAATTGCAATCTATGATGATCTTCTCAGCTCTCCTCGAATCATTGATATAGAGCCGAACACCACAAAAGAATTCATCTATTCACTTGCAACCGAGATATACAATCAAGCTCGCGATGCGGGAGGGTCTATTCCTTATACCGTGATCACGCAGGTTGTTGAGAACTATATTCATGCGCGATTCAATGAGATGGTGGTATCGATCTTCGATGGGGGCAATACCATTCGATTCACCGACCAAGGCCCAGGAATCAAAGATAAAGCAAAAGCGCAGCAACCAGGATATTCTTCTGCAACACGTGAAATGAAAGAGTATATAAATGGAGTGGGCTCAGGGCTTCCTATAGTTAAAGAATACCTTGAGACGAAACACGGCAGAATCTATCTAGAAGATAATCTAGATTCAGGGGCTGTCGTCACCATTACCCTTAAAGAAGAATCAGAGATAGTCAATCAAGAAAAAAACAACAATCAGAGGAAAGAAAACCATCCTTCAACCTCTTTTACGCAAAGACCGTATTCTGATCAACCTAGTCAAATAGAAGAACAAGCTCGTGTTTCTCAAGAGGGGCACGAACAAGCCTCATCACCTCAAACCTATCACAATGAGGAACATCTTGCTCTTCTTATCAACCGTCTCCCAAAGCGAGCGTATGATGTGATACCCCTTTTCTCTACAGGAGATATTTGGGGTGTGAAAGACATCTCCTCCGTTGCAGACATTCCCCTCTCCAGCACGCATGCTCTCATGAAGAAGCTTGAAGAAAGCGGTATCGTAAGAAAATTCGGAAAGAAATGGGAGCTTACCGATCTTGGTAAGCAAATCTATAAGAAGATTAAATAGAAGAGATCTTACATATAACAATCAAATAAAGAACCAAAAAAAGAGCAAGGATAAACCAAGACTAATATCTTAGTCACCTTGATCCTTATGAAAGGTTTCTAAAAGAGCTCGCGGTATAATCAAAGCGAAATCAAGAGGAGGTCGTATCCGTGAAGTTCAGCATCGATAAAACAGAGCTCCAAAATTGTCTTGCTATTGTGCAAAAGGGTGTTTCAACACGATCTACCCTTCCTGTTCTTTCAGGCATCCTTATTGAAGCGGCTAAAGATTCGATCATCCTTCAATCAACTGACCTTGATCTTTCCATTCAAATGTCCGCCCCTGCTCTTATCGAGGAAGAGGGCCGTACCGTGGTCCCCGGGAAGCTCTTCTCTGACATCATAAAGAGCATGCCTGATGCAGCTGTACATGTGACCGCGCAAGATGCTGAAGTTAAGGCCACCTGCGATAAGTCAACCTTCTCTGTTAAGACTCTTGCTGCAGAGGATTTTCCAGGATTCCCAAAAGTGGAAACGACTCAGAGCATAGAGA
Source organism: uncultured Eggerthellaceae bacterium (assembly GCA_910588985.1). Lineage (GTDB taxonomy): Bacteria > Actinomycetota > Coriobacteriia > Coriobacteriales > Eggerthellaceae > MGBC163016. Next base: position 32,827 of record CAJURO010000009.1, read on the forward strand.
TACCCTTCTCTCAATTCGCCAATATGGTGAAGAAGGTGGCGCGCGTTGTTTCACGTGATGAAAGCCGCATCATCCTTACCGGTATCCTTGTTTCTGTTGAAGACGGAAAGCTTCGGATGGTTGCGACAGACTCATATCGATTGGCGATGACAGAGATCACCTCTCCCCAAGAGAGAGCGGATGAATTCAGCGCTGTTATCTCGGGTTTATTCATGAATGAAGTTGCGAGCATGCCCGCGACTGATGAAATAGTGAAGATCGCGCTCTCAGATAATCAGATCGTTGTGAATTGCGGAAGCACGGTCTTCATCAACAGGCGCCTTGAAGGAAACTATCCTAATTACAAACAGCTCTTACCCGAGACATTCAATACCCGCGCTGTCGTCCCTCTCCCTGACCTAACTGCAAGCGTAAAGCGCGCAGCCCTTCTCAGCTCAACAGCTGCTCCGATCAAATTCGACCTCAATGTTGATTCCCAAACGCTGCAGATCACGGTAACTTCACCCGATGTAGGATCTGTTCAGGAGACGATCGTTTGTGAGATAGAAGGCGAAGATGTTGAAATAGCGTTCAACTCCTCTTATGTGACAGAAGGCCTTACCTCAGCTAAAGGTGAAGAGATTGCATTCGAGGTTCAATCCTCGCTGAAGCCAGGGATCTTCAAAGCAACAGGAGATGACGATTTCCTCTATTTGATCATGCCTGTTCGCCTGTAAAGAAAGACCAGCTTTGACCTTAACAATCGAGAGGATCACTCTCCAACGATTTCGCAGCTATGAAGAGCTTCATCTTGACGATATCGGAGAGCTCACCATCTTCGTCGGCGCAAATGCTGTTGGAAAGACGAATATCATCGAAGGGATACAACTTTTAACGGCGCTCTGCTCCTTTCGCAATTCAAAGTCTTCTGAGCTTATCAAGAAAGGGCATGAAACAGGACGGGCGGTCGTGGATGTCACTGACGGAAATCGACATCTAGAGATCGCGCTTGCCCTTGAAGAGAGGAAGCGCACATACCTCTTGAATGGGAAGAAGAAACGCACGCGTGATCTTAAGGGACTTGTTCCCTCGGTGATATTCACTCCTGATGAATTGACGCTCATAAAGGGGTCGAATGCGGGTCGGCGCGCAGAACTTGACTCGATCGGTACCCAGTTGAACACGAACTACTATCAGATCCTTAAAGACTTTGAGAAGATCCTTCGCCATAAGAACAAGCTCTTGAAAGACGAAGCGCCTGCTGAGCTTGTTGATGCCATCAATGAGATGTTCGCGAAGGTCGGTGAACAGCTCACGAATTACCGACATGCCCTTTTCGAGCGTTTGATGCCTTATATCGTGGACGCATACAAAGAGATCGCCGGCGGCAACGAGGTGCTCAGCGGCTCTTATATTGAGTCGTGGGAAGGTGACCTGAGCGAGGTGCTCGCTCGTCTTCGCGAAGATGAGCTCACCCGAAAGAGGACGCTTGTTGGGCCGCATCTTGACTCCGTTCTTTTCATGATCGACGGGATGGATGCAAGCGTGTATGCAAGCCAGGGCCAACAGCGCTCGATCGTATTAGCGTTGAAGCTCGCAGAAGCTCAGCTTGTTGAAGATATGCTCGATCAACTTCCGATCCTTCTTTTAGATGACGTGATGAGCGAGCTTGATGGGTCACGACGTGATGCGCTCGTGGGCTCATTGATGCGAGGGAAGCAGACCTTCATCACTACGGCGAACATCAACTATTTTGACCAAAGAGTGCTTGATGCGGCTCAGATCATCGAGATCGAGAAGCAGTAGATATCCACGAAATCTCAATATGGGTGCTTAAACGGCTTGATATAACGCCCATTAAGCACCTAGTTTAGTAAAAGTGGACTATATGATGGTAAAATCGCAAAGTGCTATTCAAAAGACCTAGTATCGAATAAACCATTTAAATACAGTAGGGAGCGTGTCTATGGCATCAAATTCTGGTAATTACGGTGCAGAGAACATTCGTGTTCTTGAAGGGCTCGAAGCCGTTCGCATGCGTCCGGGCATGTATATTGGCTCGACAGGCCCACGCGGGTTGCACCATCTTGTCTATGAAGTTGTTGACAATTCGGTCGATGAAGCGCTCGCAGGATACTGTGACAAGATCGAAGTGTGGATCCATAAGGACAACTCGATCACAGTCAAGGACAACGGGCGTGGCATTCCTGTTGAGAAGCATCCTCAAGAAGGCATCCCGACCGTTGAGGTGGTTCTTACCATCCTTCACGCAGGCGGCAAGTTTGGTGACGGAGGCTATAAGACATCAGGTGGTCTTCATGGTGTCGGTGTCTCTGTTGTCAATGCTCTTTCCCTCCTTACTCGCGTAAGCGTTCGCCGCGATGGCTTCGAGTATGAGATGGAGTTCGAGCGCGGCAACACGAAAAGCAAGCTTCGCAAGACCGGACCTGCTAAGGATACGGGCACCACGGTTTCTTTCTGGCCCGACCCAGAGATATTCACTGAGACCACCGTGTACGATTTCGACACCCTTGCCAATCGTTTCCGCGAGATGGCGTTCCTTAACAAGGGCCTTAAGATCGTCCTCCATGATGAACGCGGCGTGAATGGGAATGGCGAAGAGCGTGTGGAAACATTCCAAGCGCAAGGCGGCATCGTCGACTTCGTGAAGTACCTCAACGACGGCAAGGAAACGCTGAACAAGCCGATCTACTTCGAGGCAGAAAGCCCCAGTGGCGAGGTTGAGATCGCATTGCAGTGGTCGAGCGCCTATTCGTCATCTGTCATGACCTTCGCTAACAACATCAATACGACCGAAGGTGGCACGCATCTTGAAGGGTTCAAGAATGCCCTTACGCGCACGCTCAATGATTATGCACGCAAGAAGGGATTGCTCAAAGAGAAGGATCCTAACTTAACAGGCGATGATACGCGCGAAGGCCTGGCTGCCATCATTTCGGTCAAGCTGCGCGATCCTCAGTTCGAGGGACAGACCAAGACGAAGCTCGGGAACACAGAGATTCGCGGGCTTGTTCAGACAGCAGTAACGAATGGGCTGGCAGAGTTCCTTGAGGAGAATCCTGCTCCAGCGAAGCGCATCGTCAACAAAGCATCGCAAGCGCTCAAAGCACGCGAAGCTGCGCGCAAGGCGCGTGAGGCAACACGGCGCAAAGGCGTTCTTGACTCGTTCGCATTGCCGGGCAAGCTGGCCGACTGCTCGTCTAAGGACGCTGCTCTCTCAGAGATATTCATCGTAGAGGGTGACTCGGCAGGTGGTTCTGCCAAGCAAGCACGCGACCGTAAGTTCCAAGCGATCCTTCCCTTGCGCGGAAAGATCCTCAACGTTGAGCGCGCAGGCCTTCATCGCTCTCTTTCTTCTGAGACGATTTCCTCGCTCATCACGGCTATCGGTACGAACATCGGCGAAGATTTCGATGCAGATAAGGCTCGATATCATCGCATCATCATCATGACCGACGCTGATGTTGACGGAGCTCATATTCGTTGCCTGCTGCTCACGTTCTTCTATCGCTATATGCCTGAGCTTATCGCGCGCGGTTACATCTATATTGCCCAACCTCCCATTTTTGGCATCAAGAAGAAGAACACCCGCTCTACGAAGATCGAGCGTTACATCTATGACGAGAAGGCTTTGGGTGAGACCTTGGCGGAGATGGGCGGGGCCGAGAAGTTCGACGTCCAGCGCTATAAGGGTCTTGGCGAGATGGACCCCGATCAGCTTTGGGAGACCACGATGGAGCCCCAGAACAGAAAGATGCTTCGCGTTGAGATCGATGATGCGGCACAGGCAGAACGTGTGGTCAGCGAACTGATGGGCGAGCTTGTCGAGCCGCGCAAGAAGTTCATCCAGAACCATGCAAAAGACGTCCGCTTCCTGGATATTTAGGAGTATAGATGGCTGATAAAGATCTATTTGGCCCCGATGGGGTTGATGGCGAAGAAGCGAACGATCCTTCGGGCGAGCTCGATCTCAATGACGTTTCGTTTGACGATGGTTCTGTGAGCTTCGACGAGAACATTGAGAGCGAAGCTGCTGACGAAGGCCTTACGGTTGATGAAGAGAGCGAAGAGACCGAGGACATGATCGCGGCGGCAGAGGAAGCTGATCAGGGCGAGGGCTTAAGCTTTGAACCTGCTGAGCTCGGCCGCGAGATGCAGCAGTCCTTCCTCGAGTATTCCATGAGCGTTATCGTTGCGAGAGCGCTCCCCGATGTTCGCGATGGCCTAAAGCCGGTTCATCGACGCATCTTGTATGCGATGAACGAATCAGGCTATTTGCCGACCAAGCCGCATATGAAGTCGGCGCGTACCGTTGGTGATGTTATCGGTAAGTATCATCCTCATGGAGATTCAGCGGTATATGACACCATGGTACGCTTGGCGCAGCCTTTCTCTATGAGGCTCCCTTTGATTGATGGGCATGGGAACTTTGGCTCGATCGATGGTGACTCAGCAGCTGCAATGCGCTATACCGAAGCTCGCCTTGATAAGCCCGCAATGGAGCTCTTGCGCGATCTTGACAAGGAAACCGTCGATTTCCAGCCGAACTATGACGAGAGCTTGCAGGAGCCTGTGGTGCTCCCCTCTCGTTTCCCGAACCTTTTGGTCAACGGGTCCAATGGCATTGCTGTTGGCATGGCAACCAACATTCCACCGCACTCACTTTCGGAGACCATTGAAGCTACGTGCATGATGATCGATAACCCAGATGTGACGGTGGAAGAGCTCATGACTGTGCTCCCTGGCCCTGACTTCCCAACGGGTGGTCTCATCATGGGCAAGAAGGGCATCCTTGAAGCATACGAGACAGGGCATGGCAACATCACCATTCGCGCAAAATGCGAGGTGGAGGAAAAGAAGAATGGACGTAAGTCCATCATCGTGAAAGAGATTCCTTACCAGGTCAATCGTAAGCGCTTGCTTGAGAAGCTCGGAGAGCTCGTTCGCGATAAGAAGCTTCCTGAGATCTCGAACATCCATGATGGTGCAGATCGTCATGGCATCGATATCATCATCGACCTGAAATCGAATGCGATCCCACAGGTCGTGATGAACAAGCTCTTCAAGCACACGCAGCTGCAGGTTGGCTTCGGCATCAACATGCTGGCGCTCGTTGATTCGACGCCGCGCGTGCTGTCACTCAAAGAGATCCTTCATTACTACATCCAGCATCAGATCGATGTCATCACGCGTCGTACCAAATATGAGTTGGCGAAGGCGGAAGAGCGCGCTCATATCCTTGAGGGTTACATCATCGCACTCGACAACATCGACGAGGTCATTCATATCATCCGCTCAAGCGATACGGATAAGGAAGCGGCTGCACGCTTGACCGAGCGCTTCGGCCTTTCGAAGCGTCAAACAGACGCCATCCTCGAGATGAAGCTGAGGCGTTTGACTGGCTTGGAGCGCACGAAGATCGAAGAAGAGCTCGCCGAGCTTCGCGAGAAGATCGCCTACTACAAGCGTGTTCTTGGCGATGAGCATCTTGTGCGCGAGATCATCAAGGAAGAGCTTCAGGAGATCAAGAAGAAGTATGGTCGCGGGCGTTCTACGAAGATCACAGGCGCAGCTCAAGAGATCGATGTCGAGGATCTGATCGCTGACGACAAGATGGTCGTTACGATGACCCAGGCTGGCTATATCAAGCGCATGCCCGTAAGCGTTTATCGTCAACAGAAACGCGGCGGTAAGGGCTTACAAGGCGTCAATCTGAAGGAATCCGATTTCGTCGAGCACCTTTTCGTTGCAACGAACCACTCCTACATGTTGTTCTTCTCAACGAAGGGCAAGGTATATCGTCTCAAGGTCTATGACATCCCCGAGGCTTCGCGTCACGCGCGTGGCACGGCTATCGTGAACCTGCTTCCTCTTGAGAAGGGAGAGACGATCTCTGCGGTCATCTCCACCAAGGAATTCCCTCAGAACGAATTCCTCATGTTCGCCACCGCAAACGGCATGGTGAAGAAGACCTCCATGGATCTCTACGACCGCACACGTCGTGATGGCTTGATCGCTATCAACCTGAAAGAGGGCGATGAGCTGATCTCGGTTCGCCGCGTTGCAAAGGGAGAGCGAGTCATGATGGTCTCCAGCGCGGGCAAGGCAATCAGCTGGGATGAGGACGAAGTTCGCGCAACAGCACGTGGAACCATGGGCGTCCGGGGCATGAACGTTCCAGCAGACGCACATGTGCTCGGCATGGAGATAGCGCGTCCGAACACAGACTTGTTCGTCATCACCGAGAAGGGGTATGGCAAGCGAACTCCTGTGAATGACTACCCCGTGCACCATCGAGGCGGTCAAGGTGTTTACACCATCACGATGACGCAGAAGAAAGGACTGCTCGTTGCGATGAAGATCGTGAGCGACGAGGACGAGCTGATGATCATCTCCGAGGAAGGTGTGATCGTACGCACCTCTGTCAAGGGCATCTCCGAGCTTGGGCGTTCTACGCAAGGCGTTCATGTTATGAACATCGCCGATGGAGATCGCGTTACGGCTGTGGCAGTCACGCAGCCTGACTAATCATCACGTGAGTTTCACGTGAAACAAATGTTCGAAAACGCGCTTGTCTGTGCAAAGAACAGGCAGGCGCGTTGAAATGCACAGAGCGGAGACATCCGACTGTTTGAGAGAGAAAGAATACGCATTCGAAAAGGGAGTTTGATGAAACAAGAGAACATCCGCAATGTTGCGATCATCGCACATGTTGACCATGGCAAAACCACGCTCGTCGATCGCCTTCTGTGGGCGTCGCATGTATTCCGCGAGAACCAGCAGGTTGAAGAACGAGTCCTGGACTCGAACGACCAAGAGCGCGAACGCGGCATCACCATTCTTTCCAAAAACATCTCCATTACGTATAAAGATGTGAAGATCAACGTCATCGATACGCCAGGCCATGCTGACTTCGGCGGCGAGGTTGAGCGCGTTCTCAATATGGCAGATGGGGCATTGCTCATCGTGGATGCATATGAAGGGCCAAAGCCGCAGACGCGATTCGTTCTCTCTCATGCGCTTGAACGTGGGCTTCGCATCGTTGTTGTTGTGAACAAGATCGATCGTCCCAACGCCGACCCAGAAGGTGCCGTTGACAAGGTGTTCGATCTGATGGTCGAGCTTGGTGCATCAGATGAGCAGCTTGATTTCCCTGTAGTGTATGCCTCTGCTGTCAACGGATATGCTCGATTCGCTCCTGAAGATGACAATATGGATATGGTGCCGCTCCTTGACACCATCATCTCTGAGGTTCCTGCACCTGAGGTTGACCCCGATGGACCGCTGGCAATGCAGATCTGCACTGTGGACCATAGTAGCTATGAGGGCCGCATCGGCGTTGGACGTTTGCATAGCGGAATGATCCACGAAAAAGAGCAGGTCTTGGTTGTAAAGCCAGACGGCGAATCTCGTATGGCTCAGATCCGCAAGGTGTATACATTCGAGAATCTGAGCAAGGCAGAGGTTGCCGATGCTGTTGCAGGTGACATCGTTGCTGTGATCGGCATTGAAGATGCCGACATCGGAGACATCATCACGAGTCCAGAGAATCCTGTTGAGATGGAGCCCATCGCTGTTGAGGAACCTACGATGGCAGTCGTGTTCGAAGCGTCTACAAGCCCGCTTGTTGGTCGCGAGGGCGAGATCGTTGGAGGCCGTCAGCTCAAAGAGCGCCTGCTTCGCGAAAAAGAGAGCAACATCTCGATGCGCATCAACGAGCTTGAGGATAAAAGCGGCATTGAAGTGGCAGGACGCGGTGTTCTTCACCTGTCAGTTCTTATGGAGACCATGCGCCGCGAGGGCTTTGAGTTCCAGGTTGGCCGTCCGCGCGTAGTCTATAAGACGGGAGAAGACGGAACGAAGCTCGAGCCCATCGAGGAAGCAACCGTTGACGTGCCGAACGACTATGCGGGCAAAGCCATCGAGGTCATGGGCACAGCAGGTGGCATCATGGGCGAGATGGTGCAAGACGAGAACATGACCCATCTCACATTCACGATCCCATCGCGTGGAACAATGGGTCTGAAAACGCGCATCCTCAATGCCACTCATGGAGAAGCCGTGCTCTTCCATCATTTCAAAGAGTACGGACCTTATACAGGTGAGATGGCTGGTCGAAAGAATGGCGGTATGATCGCCATGTCTACAGGCAAAGCGGTTGCCTATGCGCTGGACACCTTGCAAGAGCGCGGGCGCTTGTTCGTTGGACCAGGCGATGAATGCTATGAGGGAATGATAGTAGGAGAATCCGCCAAAGAGGGCGATATGGTGGTGAATGTCGAAAAGACAAAGAACCTGGGCAATCAGCGTTCGAGCAGCGCTGACAAAGCAATCCAGCTTACGCCACCTGTCACGTTCACGCTTGAGGAAGCGCTTGAGTACATTGAAGATGACGAGCTTGTTGAGGTCACACCACAGAGCATTCGCCTTCGCAAGCGTTTGCTGAGCGCAACAGACCGAAAGAAGGCAAATAAATCCTAAGCAATATGCGCAAGGAGGTGTGGATGCTACGCTTTTTTCAAGGACGCATCCTTGAAGGTGTAGAATCTACGGCGACAAACAGAGTACCGTGCGCCCATTGTGCGCGATCCGACGATCTTTACGTGAGTGCGGAACGATATCAGAAAGGCATTGTCGAAGACCATGGCCACTGAACTTAAGAACAAGCAACAGCCGAGTTCGTTGAAGAAGACGCTGAGCTACGCAGCTATCGTTGTGGTATGCGCTCTTGCGTTGCTTGGCATCCTCTATATCAACGGCGTGTTCAACACTCCAGAAGAGGAAGCACAGGTGCTGGAGGCAGACACTGGGCTTACCGGAGGCATTGCTGCGGTTGTGAACGGGACCGAGATCGAAGAGGACAAGGTCACGCGTATCGCGAACAACTTCCGCATCCAATATGGCTATACCGAGGAAGACAAGTGGAAAGAGTATCTGCAGAACAATAGCTACACCGTCGAGAGCTTTCGCGAAGAGATCCTTGATGGGCTGATCGACCAGGAACTCACGGAGCAGTGTGCAGCGCAACGCAACGTCACTACCGATGATGAAGAGATCCAAGGGTATGTTGATAAGATGCGTGCGAACTATTCCTCCGACGAAGCATGGCAGACTGCGCTTGAAGGTGCTGGGTTTGATGATGAGGATGCCTATCGCGATGCTCTTCGCTATTCCATCCTTGATAAGAAGCTCGAGGAAGGATTCGAAGCAGAGAACGTGCTCGATGATGCATCGTTGCTCGCAGCTGCAAATGAGAAAGTTGCTACCTATTCGGGAGCAAAACGCACCTCGCACATTCAGTTCAACGAGGACGAGCAAGAGCTTGCCCAAGAAGTCCTCGATAAGATCAAGGCAGGAGAGATGCGCTTCTCCGATGCGGTTGCTGAGTACTCCAAGGATGAGGACACGAAGGACAATGGCGGTGATATGGGTTGGGATAGGCTCAAAGATGCCAATCTTGATGCCGATTACACCGAGGCGATAACTGACCTCAATGCAGGCGAAGTCACAACTGAGCTTGTGAAGACGAAGTATGGATATCACATCATCTACTGTTCTGAGGTGTTCTCTCCTGCAGTTGATGAAGCGGGGAACTATAATCTTGGCTCGTTGGACGAGATCCCAGACGGAATCCTTGAGGAGATCCGCACAACGGTCGTTGAGGAAAAGACTGACGAGTCCAAAGAGGCATGGCTCAAGGAAATGCGCGAAACCAACGATGTAGTTGTGAACGATATGCCAGAAGGGTTGCCGTATTGGGTGCAGCTTGATGAGCCAGAGGAAGAGCAAGCAGCTATCGACCAGGCGGCTGATGAGCAACTCGCCGAAGACGTTGCAGGCGAAGAGGCAGCAGCGGGCGAGATGGAGCTTGAAGGGGCTGAGCAGCAAGCCGCTCAAGAGGGAACGACTGCTGAAGGTCAATAGTTCCTAGGCCATCTCTGAGTTGTAGTGTATATCAAGGGAGTCTCGATCGAGACTCCCTTTTTTATAGCGCATCCTATGATGTTTCCTGTTTAGCAGTGAGGTAACTTGAGAACCAAATAGTCCAAATAACAACTGAGGAGAGTTCAACACGAAAGTCATAAAAATATAAAATAATTCATTAGAAAATCAATATGATATGATGAAATAGGCGGGCGGCAATAGTTATCCCTTGCGAAAGGCGGTAACTATGATTACGTGGATAGAATTACTTACATTCTGTTTAGTGATTACGGCGGTTATAGAACTGACGCATCGAATGCGAAAATGAAATAACCGCCCCGTTTAAGCAAGGCGGTTACCTCAACAAGCCATAAACTTGAAATCGGGGTAACTAGCCGCTGCAACGGCAAGCCGCCCGTTCATCTCATCCTACCAAATCCATAGAGCTAAAGCAATGATTCTATTGCGGTGTATTCTGTACTGTTTCCTGTTTGCAAGCGCTTGTCACGCTCTCCGTTCGTGTTGGCTATTGGAGGTTGAAGTCGTCCGGGGAGAGGGAGTCGATGAATGTATGGAACTCTTGTAGCTCCACCTCCTTCTCCTTCTCAGACTGAAAGAGATAAGGAAACGAAGCCGCTGCAAGCACCTCTTCATCGATCAAGAAGGGAGCATCTTCGCGAATAGCAAGCGAAAGAGCATCAGTTGGGCGTGCATCGAGCTCGATGATGCGTCCTTCCTGTCTTAAGAAGAGCCGAGCGAAGAACGTTTGCCCTTCGACACGGTTGATGAGAACATGATCGACGGTTGCATCAAGATTTGTTATAGCATCGATGAAGAGATCGTGCGTCATAGGGCGAGGAAGCTTTGCGTGCTCGATCGCCATACCCAGCTGCATTGCCTCATTTGCTCCGATCCAAACAGGAACGATGCGTGACATGCCATCGAGCACCTCTTCGATAGGCTCAAGAACAAGAACAGCTGGCCTGTCTGGACCAGTGAAGATCAGTGTGAGAACGCGCAGTGGAACCATGCCGCAAATCCTTTCCTTTTGTGCCTCATACTAACAGGTGATGGCCCTGACAGAGCAATTCAGATGATTCCGAGAATCTTCTTGACCCTTCTTGTTACTTTGTTGTAGGATATTCGAGCACTTTTCTTCGGGCCCGTAGCTCAGTTGGTTAGAGCGCACGCCTGATAAGCGTGAGGTCGCTGGTTCAAATCCATTCGGGCCCACCACTTTTGCGATAAACGCTCCACCGTGAGCCGAGTTAGCCGGTGGAGCGTTTATTAAATTGGGGCATTAGCTCAGCTGGGAGAGCGCGGGCTTTGCAAGCCTGAGGTCAGGGGTTCGATCCCCCTATGCTCCACCATGATAGTTACGGTCGCGATTCGGTATCGCGACCGTTTTTGTTTTACGTCATCATGCAATGGAGAGAGCGCGGTCATCCTCGTTTATGTTCAGGGGATCTTCCCCGTTAACTCGTTGAGCTACGGGCAATTTATCACTTTCGTGTATACTCATTTAGTTTAGAGAAATTGCAGATAAACACGTGATTTCGCGCTTAGTGCAAACATATAGAAAGGCGCTGTCATATGTCACAAGCTGAGGAGTACACCGCCCGGCTTTCGGAAGTCATCGGGGCAAGGCCAGCTGGTACCGTAGAAGAGCAGCAAGCTGCATTCATGATCGAGGCTGTTTTGGCCGATGAAGCGCAGTTGAAAACCGACACGGAGGAATTCAACTGCAATCCCGACTTTGAGTTGCCAAAGACGATCTGCGCCATTGCAACCGTCGTTCTTGGCATCATCTCTCTCTTCCTTCCCTTAATGGTCATCCCTTCGATCATCATCACCGCCGTTGCTGCCGTTGCCTTCGGGCTTGAGGTCATTGGCAATGCGCCCCTTTCGTCTTCTCTCAAACGCGGCATCAGCCAGAACATCGTTGGCAAATATGTCCCCAGCACATCCAGCGAAACGCAGACAGGTCGTCAGAGCCGCAAGCGCAAGGTTGTGATCGTCGCTCATTACGACACGGGAAAGGTTCGCTTCGAGCTTGCTAATCCTCTCTTCCGCATCCTTCCTATCCTTGGCTGGGTCGAGGTTGCAGGAATGGCTCTTGTGCCGATCTTGCTGCTCCTTCGCCTTATGAGCTCTGCTACTGAAGGGCTGCTGATATTCTTCAACATCCTCATCGGCCTTTGCATCGTGATCGCGCTCATCCCGATCGTTTTCTATATCCTCCATCAGACCGCTCAGTTCAATGTCGGAGCGAACTGCAACGCATCGGGCGTGGCGGTCATGCTCGAGACTGCGCGTCGTCTGGGAGTCGAATTCCCTGCGATGGCGGCCGAGGCTGAGCAAGCACGCCTTCATGGCGAAGAGGCGCTTCTTGAATCAGGCCTTGTTCCTGAAGGAGCTGAACTGACCTATGACGTTGAGGCGAAGACCATCGACGAGAACGGGGAAGTTGTGAGCGAAGAGATCTTCGCTGCTCCGCTTGCAGAGGGAGAGCCAGCTGCTCCAGCAATGGCCCTTAGTGCCGAGAGCGAGCAGACCCCCGTGACCTTCTTCGATGGTGGTACGGGAGAGCATGGTGCGATCATCATGGGCGAACAGGCTGCGACACCTACAAGTGCGGCAACCTCAGCTGCAACGTATGCCGCTGCCGCTCCTGTTGCCTCCGCTTCAGCAGTCGTCATGCCAGAGCCCGAAGAATACGACGACCCTAACGTTCCTGAGTGGTACAAAACAGCACGCAAGCGTGCGAACGCGAACAAGGGCGATGCTCCTGTTGCTGCGGGGTCAGCACAACGCTCCAAATTCGCTGACGCGCTTGATGCTGCTGCCATCGTCAGCTCGAATGCGCTTCACCAAATGGAGACAACGGACGCGGGGCTCTCTCCTGCAGAGCAGCGCCTCCAGCAGATGCGCCAATCGATCCTCGGCAATGCTTCCGAGAGCAGTCGCTCTGCAGTGCAGCCAACTGCGGGTGTTGATGGGTATCTCGCAAGCTCGACCGACGCGCCAACATATGAGAGCTCCATGGTTGACTCTTCAAGCAGCGAAGACGAAACAGCTTCATCTTCAGCTGAAGATGCGTCCGAGGTTCAGGCGGCCTCCGCGCGTGCCGAAGCAGTATCCACGCGAGCTGAAGCGCTTGCCGAAGACGCTGAAGAGCTGGCTGCGGAAGCCCAAGACCTTGAAGATGCGCTTGCGCGCGAGCAGGCGAACCTGGAAGCACAAGCCAAAGCGAATCGCACCATCTCGTTCATTCCTGTTGAGGTCGATCCCGAAGAGATCTTCCAGCAGAACGAATCGCTCAAGACAGGCAACATCGACCAGAAGGCTGTTGCTGCCCAAGCTGCTGCATCTGCGAACAAGAGCGCCAAGCCAGGACGTCGCTCCATCACGCTTCCAAGCTTGAGCGGGGCGATCGAGCCTGTGAAGAAGGCGCATGTGCAACCAGCTCCCCTTGCCGAAGACGAGGAGCTAGCCAAGACCAAAAAGCGTCGGAGCCGCCAAGAAGCCATTTCGATCACGCTTCCCTCTACCACTTCTGAGAGCAAGAAGGACAAGGCAGAAGCTCAGGACGCAGCGAAGACGGGAGCATCGGCCGCAAAGCCAGGTCGCACGCAAGAAGCACAAGCTGCACAACAGGCGGGCGACCTCAACACAAGGGATGCATCCGTTAAACGCACCGAAGAGAGAACAGCTAACCCACATGCTGCAAGTGCGGGGCGCACGGCAGGCGAAAAGGCCGCAGCACGTCGAGCGACCAGCACAAGCAGAGCATCACGCACTGCCAACGATGCCGCAAAGACCACGATGATCACGCCACAGAAATCTGCTCAGGAGATCGTTGCGGAGGCTGAAGCAGCAGGACAGCGCGGAACGCAGCATCGTCATGCACATGCGACCGATGAGGACAAGGTGCGGGCAGCACGCGGCGAAATGATCGAAGACACCGTTGAAGAGACCATGAACGAGAGCGTCAGCATGGCAGGATCGTTCATCTCTGCAAGCGAGACAAGCTCGTTCAAGCCTGTCGGCGATGAGCTTGTTGCTCACATCGATGAAGAAGACAGGTACATCGATGATGTCGATGACTCCGATTATGCCGATCAAGTTACCCAAACAGGTGCGCTGGCAGGTCCTGGGTATGTGAGCATGCCCAAGGGCCGCATGTCCCGCATGTTCGGTCGCTTCCGTCGCAAGAAGGAAGATGAAGAGCTGAGCCTCAAAGATTCACTGGGAATCGACGATTCGTTCGACGCCCGCTCAGTCGGCGCAGCGCGCGGCGGTTGGGAGAGCTTCCGCGAAGACGAGAGCGCGAGCAGCGCATGGGATGACGAGGATTGGAACGGCGGCGCCTTCTCTCTTAAGGGGAGAACAAGCGAGAACAAGCGCAAGGCTCCCCAGGACGAGGAAGGCACATCTCGCAAGCGCACCGATAGCCCTTCTACCAATACGCGTAAGAGCCCGAAGCGCGGCGTCAACCCCTTTGGCAACCTTCCCCTTTCTGAAGACATCATCGTAGAGGAGCGCGAAGCGGTTCAGCAGTTCAAGGATGGCATCTTGGACACCGAAGTCTGGTTCGTCGCGCTTGGCGCCGAGCTTGCAGATAACGCTGGCATCAAGAACTTCATTCGCGAACACAAGGAAGAGCTGCGCGGCTCCATCGTCATCGACCTTGATGGCATGGGAGCAGGCAACCTTACGCTCATCGAAGAAGAAGGCAAGGTGCGTAGGATCAAAGCATCTGCTCGAATAAAACGGTATGTGAACAAAGCTGCGTCCGCACTCGGCATGCGCGTGGAATCTGGAAAGATGAACTGGCGCAACAGTGCAACGTATATGGTCGGCCGAAATGGCTTGCCGACCATACATCTCGTCGGCATGGAGAATGGCACACCTGCGCGCGCGGGGAAAGCAGACGACACGTTCGAAAACCTGGATCTTGCCGTTCTTGAGCAGAACTGCGATTACTTGGTCGAGCTCTTACGAACGATCTAGCATCTGAACGCAGGATTGGAGCATTTTGGCGAACACGAAGAGGATCGATAGCGCCAAGCTCGTCACACGTGCTGCGGCAGCCGTGATAGGTTGCTTGCTGATCGCGTTCTTCGTGGTCACGGTCAATAACATGGTGCTCATCTCAAACCAGGTAGAGGATATCAAGAATGGCCCTTTCAAGGTGTCCATGAACGCTGGCCGCATCGAGACGAACCTTGCGCGCCTCGATACTGTCATCAATCAGCTTGTTTCAAGCCATGGCTCTTTGAGCAATACGCAGGATGTCGTTGAGATCTGCCAAGAAGTTGACGAAACCATCTCTTCCCTTCTTGCAGGCATCGACAAGAGCACTATCAGCAACCCTGAGAATATCCATCTTCTCAACGTTGATTATCAGATGCTCTCCAATCGCCTTGGCTATCTGATCAACATGTGCCTCAATGAGAACATATCGGGAGAGTCGATCGCAAACTACACATCGCTCTATGTAAGCCCTCTTATTGCTCAGCTGCTGGCGAACAGCGCTGCGGTTCTTGATGAGACCACCGCTGAGGTCAACAACATGTATACCGTCGTCAATGCTGCAAGCGGTCAAACCATCTTGATGTCGAGCATCCTCATGGCGGCTGTTGTGGTGATGGTGTTCGTGTACATGGTGCTGTTGCGTCGCAAGGATGCGCGCGAACAGAAGCTTCGCGAAGATCTTGAGCTCACCATCGAGCAAGCAAAGAGCGCTTCGAACGCTAAGAGCATGTTCCTCTCGAACATGAGCCACGACATTCGCACGCCTATGAATGCCATTGTCGGACTAACCACCATCGCGAACGAGAACCTCGATGACCCTGTTCGCGTGAAGCAGTGCCTTACGCGCATCACCACCTCGTCGCAACATCTGCTCAGCCTTATCAACGATGCGCTCGACATGAACAAGATCGAGAGCGGGAAGGCCACCCTCAACGAGGAGGTGTTCTCGGTTCAGCGTCTCATGGAGGAGCTTACAGGAATCCTTCAGCCTTCAGCTGCAGCAAAGCATCTCAACACGACGACAGACATGAAGAACGTCACCTACGATGTGCTTATCGGCGATACCATGCGCATCCGTCAGATCATCCTGAACCTGATCAGCAATGCTATCAAGTACACGAATGAGGGCGATGATGTCCAGCTCTCGATCACCGAGCTGCCCCAAACGAAGCCAGGGATCGTAGACCTTCAGTTCATTGTTGAGGACTCCGGTATCGGCATGAAGCGCGAGTTCCTTGAGTACGTCTTCGAGCCCTTCGAACGTGAGCGCAATGATTTCACGAACTTCACCGAGGGAACGGGCTTAGGCATGGCTATCACGAAGAACCTGGTTCAGCTCATGTCGGGCAAGATCACCGTCGAGAGCGAGCTCGGGGTTGGAACGCGCTTTACCGTGCGTATTCCGCTGAAGATCGCAGATAGCGCGAACATCAAGCTGCTCACCGAGAAGCAAGAAGACGAGGAACGCGAAGAGCAGGAAGGAACAGCGGTCTTCAAGGACAAGGGCAGGCATGTGCACGATAACGCTGGCGAGCGAATAGCAACCACGGCAACAGCGGCTTCATCGAAGAAGAAGGTGAAAGTGAGCGGACGTGTGCTTCTTGTTGAGGACAACGAGATCAACATGGATATCGCGCAAGAGCTTGTCACTTCGCGTGGTGCTGAAGTTGAGTGTGCCTATGACGGGATCGAAGCAGTTTCTAAAGTAGCGGATTCTCCCGAGGGGTATTACGACCTGATCTTCATGGATTGGCAGATGCCTCATATGGATGGCATTGAGGCGACAAGAACGATCATCCAGTTCTGCAAGGATCGCGGTCGCACACCTATTCCCATCATTGCGATGACGGCGAATGCGTTCGTAGAGGATCGAGAGGTCGCGCTTGAGGCGGGCATGGATGGGTTCATGACCAAGCCGATCAACGTGAAGGAGCTTGAAGCGAACCTGCTCAAGTACCTCCCTGCCGCAACGGATGATGAGAGCGAAGACGCAGGCGCTCACATATAAACCATCCTCTGATGGTGAAAGGCTCGCCGCGCCGTCGCTTCGAGCCATAAGTCTCTCAGCTCCTTTGGCTTGCCTCGCTTTCACTCATCAGAGAACGGCTCATATGCGATTGTGTGCCGTGAAAGCCTCGTTACGTCTTCTACGAAGATACGGTAGGGTCTTCGCCAACCAGCGAGCGCAGGTTCGCAATATAGCGATCTAACAGGAAGCTTGGCTTGCGCTCCTTATGCATGATGTAGCCCACCTGCATCTCCACGTTCGTCTCAAGGGGGATCGAAACGATCCCCGCGAGCATCTCCTCTGACAAGACGCCTGTTGAGAGCGTGTAGCCCGTATAGTGGGTCAAGAGGTTCGTCAGGGTTCCTCGATCCGAATAGCGGATGTTCTTCTTATGCGGTAGGAACGCCAGGGGCTCCTCTGCGTAATAGAAGGAGTTCATCGTGCCTTGCTCGAAAGAATAACGAGGATACTCGGCAAGGTCGTCGGTCGTGAGCATCTCGCGTGTTGCGAGAGGGTGGTGCGCACCTACGAACACATGTGGCTTGGCGCGGAAAAGGGGCGAGAAGGTCACATTCGCCTCTTCGAAAGCGTGACTCAGCACCCGCATGTTGAAATCATCGGTATAGAGGATGCCTGCTTCGCTCCGAAACGTGCTGACATCGTGGATGATCTCTCCGGTGGCACACTCGCGGAGGATGAAATCGTACTCTTCGCCTTCGAAGGCATCGACGGTCATCGTGAAGGCTTGCACAGAGAAGTAGTAGTGCTGTGACGAGATGGCGAGGCGCGATTGCGTGCTCTTTCCCGCGGCCGCATAGCGCTCCTCGAGCATATCCGCTTGCTCTATGACCTGGCGTGCATAGCCGAGAAGCTCGGTGCCGTCATTCGTGAGCGTGACCCCACGATTCGAGCGCGTGAAGATGGTGATCCCAAGCTCACGCTCAAGATCTGCCACCGCCGTAGAAAGGTTCGACTGCGAAGCGTACATGCGGGTAGCCGCCGCATTGATGGAACCATGCTCGGCGATGGCGATCAGATATCTGAGCTGCTGTAAGGTCATGACAGCATTATGACGGGGGACGGCTCGAATGTCATCAAATACCTACGCATCAAGCTGATCGATGATGTCGGCAAGCGAGCGCACGATATCACGGCGACTGATGGTTCCCACAAGCTTCTCCCCTCGAAGCACGGGCACCTTCTTGATGCGCTTTTCAGCAAGCACGTTGCAAACCTCGTCGATCGATGCGTCCTCTTGCACGGAGATGACGCGTTTCGTGCAGAGGTTGCCAACTTGGAGAGAAAGAAGGTCAAGCAGGCGCTGATGCAGCTCTTCGTCATCGTTGAACTTATAGAGGTTCATCGAGGAGTCGAAGAAGGTGATCTCGCGAGTGCCAAGGTAGCTTGCAATGTCGCCATCCGAGATGAAGCCCACCACCGTTCCATCATGGGAGAGAACGGGAAGGCCGCTTGTGTCGTGCTTGGCCATGACGTTGATGACCTCGCGCATGGTGGCGTCGGACGCGATGCAGACAGGTTGGCGATTCATGGCGTCCCGTGCTCGTGCGTTATCGCGCAGGGCCAAGCGTTCGCTTGCCGTTGCGCCTTCGATCGCATCGTTGTCTAGTGCATCAATGGTCACGCCATCAAAGCCAGCTGCGTAGTCGATCGGTGCTCCACCTGCGGCAGTTCCGCCCTTCGCCTCTTCGCCGATCTGCTGCACGCCTTGTTCGCGCGTCTTGTCCTTCACGAAGAAGAGGATCACCAGGATAGCCACCACCATGAGCACGGCAGTTGTGCAGAATGCAAGATGGTTGCCTAGATAGCTCTGCTCAAGCGCGCTTGCTTCGGGAGCTACCGCTGGAGCAAGCGCCGAGATGGAGACAAGGACCGCGGTGCCAAGCGAAGCAGCCACCTGATTGAGCGTGTTCGACAAACCCTGCGCATGCTGGATAACGCTGTTGTCAAGCGCATTGACGCCCCATGTGTTCAACGGCGTCATGGTGAATTGCAACCCCATGGTCAGGATCGTGTAGGAAAGCATGATGAAGATGAAGTCGGTGTCGATGCCAAGGAGCGCCAAGGCGAAGGAACCAAGCAGCGAAAAGCATGCTCCTGGTACGATGACGCGACGTGCGCCGAAGCGATCGAAAAGACGACCTGCAATGAGACCCATGAATGCGCCGATGACAGCGCCTGGCAACATAGCGATGCCCGACATGGTGGCGGAGTAGCCGCGCACCCCTTGGATATAGAGCGGCGTGATGACGCCCGTGCCCATGAGCGCTGCCTCAACGATGACGATGATGATCACAGAGATCGCGTACTTTCGTGTGCTCAGGATGCTCACCTTGAGCATGGGAGAAGGAAGCGTGAGCTGACGGCGCACATACAATGCAACCAAGACAAGGCCCACGACTATCAGTGCGAACGTGATCAGCAGGTTCTCTGAATTCGCGAAGGTCGAAAGGCCATAAAGGAGGCATACGAGGCCAGAAGTGGACAGAGCCACTGAAAGAGGGTCGAACGTGGTCCGCTTGAAGTCGCCATAGTTGCGCAAGGTGATCGCCGCCAAGACGATGACGATGATCGAGAGCGCCGTGACGATGGCGAAGAGCGCGCGCCAGCCGACGGTATCAACCAAAAGGCCAGCAAGCGATGGGCCAATAGCGGGAGCGAATCCGATGATGAGGCCGATGACACCCATAGCAGTGCCGCGCTTCTCGCGCGGGAAGATCAAGAGTATCACGGTGAAGACCATGGGCATTGCCATGCCCGTGCAGACTGCTTGAAGCACGCGGCCGAGCAAAAGCACCCAGAAGTTCGGGGCTATCGTCGCCGCGAAGCTGCCAACCGCAAAGATGGAGAGCGCTGTGATGAAGAGCTGCCTTGTGGAAAAGCGGCCGATCAAATAAGCCGATAGCGGGATGATGACCGCTTCAACGAGCGAATAACCGCTTGTCAGCCATTGCACGGTCGTTGCATCAACCGAAAGGCTTGACATGATCGCAGGCAGCGCAGGGGATAAGAGGGTCTGGTTCAGCACCGCCAGGAGCGTGCCCGATAAGAGCACCGCTACCATTACCATTTCTTTTCTTCCAACTCCCAAAGCCATAATGTTCCTACCTAACCGAATCGTCTTTTCCTTGCTTCGAAGCTCACTCCAAAGCGCATGCACTTGCTACGACTTGAGGCGCACCTCCCTTGCGCGCAACAACCTACGAGCTTTCATATTGGTTATATTCTTGTTGGGGTGGTTTGTTGCTCGCTGAGTGAAATTGCTATTATACAGTTTACGAAGGGGCTTTTTACCAGGTTTTTTGGTGTCAGGAGCGGTCCTGTCACAGAACCTGGCGCAAAGCCCTCCTTGCCAAGCGGAACTCAAAGGCGAAGCATTCGGTGGTTACAGTTGCTGACATATTGGCACTTCCCGCCATCTACGAATGGGAGCTCTTGACCGAAGTTCCCAATGCTCTTGGGCGGCGCGTGGTCAACATAGGCGTGTTCGACGCCATGCCTGACGAATCCGAATACGATGACTATCTTCCCGGGGAATTCATCATCTCCAATATGGGGTTCGCTCGCGAAAGCCAACGCGATGCCGAGCACGCCCTGTGCACGATCCTTGCGCGCAACGTTGCCGCGGTCGCCATCCGCAACGTCTATGACATTCGCATCACAGATAAGATCCGAGCGGCCAGCCTGCGATCAAGCACGCCACTTTTCGTATATCAGGGCGAATACTATGAGCAGGTCATCTTCCAGGCCATGAAGCTCATCGAACGCGACGCGCAGGATTCGGATGTTGCGGTATTCGTCGGCGAAGGTGCTTCGCTACCATGACAGCGCGCTTGTTGTCGTTACCTACAATCGGCCACCCGAGGCATTCTCCCTTCATTTCGACTCTGAGTTCATCGACCTCTTGAAGCCATATGCGCGCGTGCGATCGGGAATCAGCGAAGAGCTGCCCATCGGTCAGGGAGACATCGCTCTCAGGCAAGCCATTGCGGCGCTCGATTTCGCCACGGAAAGCGACAAGCCGATCGTGCGCTGGGTCTCCATGCTCGACCTCACATTAGAGGTAGCGGCACGCAGGGACCGCATGTATTTCGACACAGCGACCCTCTACCAACGCATCCTTGAGCGATATGACGAAGCGAATGGAACGACGTTGGGAGCAACGGCTGCCGCCCTTGCACGTACGTGCGGTGACGTGAAGCAGGCAGCTGAGATGCTCTTTCAACATCAGAACACCGTGCGCTATCGAATGCGAAAGATGAAAGAGCTGTTCAACATGGCGAACGCAACGGATCGAGAGCTCATTCGCTTCCTTGTGTTGGTCTATCTTGTCTAATTTGTAGAATCCTACAAAACGAATATTCATTGTTGTGCGATCGTCCAAAAAGAACGCACACGCCTCCTCCTATCATCGATGTCTATCAAGGATCGATCCTCACCCGTGGCCCTTAACGGACCCTCACAAGACACTTTGATGAAAGGACGGAATCATGAATAGCCTTAACGCTGAAGCACTGAAGAAGCTCTCTGAGGTTCATGAGTTCGAAGCAAAGCAATACCTCAAGGTCGTGAACCATCTTAAAGATCTGGGCCTGGGTCATCATGCGAGCCATGCAGTGCTCGACCTTGAGAAGAGCAGGGCTATGCTCGCAAAGCTCTAATGAGCTGGTGTGATGAAGGCTACTCGCGGCAGAGAAATTGGGTAGCCTTCATCGTGCTCGTTCGCTGCTCTGATAAAGGCGACCAATGCTTTGCCACGCTGGACTCACCTTTAGTTCCTGCACTATGGTCCCTGCTTGACCTAGCCAATCTCATCTGCTGCAACAAGCCCATGTAGATACATGATGATGTCGTCTGATTCATACATTGGCTGCCCGTCGATCACCAGGCAGGGCACCTGACCTTTTCCTCCAATGGCAATGAGCTCATCACGAACACCTGGCTCAAGCGTGTTCTTGAGCTCGCATGCGATGTCTTGCTCTTGCATATATGCCAGTACCTTTTGGCAGTACGGACATGTTGGCTTCTCATAAAGCACCAGATTCTCGAAATATGCCATATCAAGCTCCCTTCAGTTGTCCTTATTGTGCCAGAGTTCGTCATAAGGGAGCGGAGCCGTCACTGCCTGTCACCACATTGTTTGTGACAGGGAACAGGGAGATGTGAACCCGAGTGACAGAGCGTGTATGACAGAGGGCGGCTCAGATGTCACTCTCTTCTGCCACCACGCTGTTTGCCGTTGGGGCCGTATGATTGCGCACACGAAACGTTGTAAAGCAAACAAAGGCGTTCCTGTTGTTAAAATGGCGCCAGCCCGCAAAGAGCCGCGCTTCGATGCGGGATCTCTCGAAAGATTGCGGACTGAGCATGGTTGAAAAGCATCGACATCGCGAATTCATCGGATACCAGGTATATACGACGCAGCGTGCGCTCGCGCGAAGCCTGGATGCCACCCTTGCCTCCTTTGGTCTTACATCTGGTCAGTGGAATGCGCTGAACCAGCTCGACGAGCACGGCTCCATGACACAGAAAGAGCTTGCGGATCGATTGGACAAGGAGCCAGCGACCATCACCCGTCGTTTGGATCGCATGGCGAAGAAAGGGCTCATAGAGCGAAGCCCTGACCCGCGGGATCGGCGTGCCAACATCATCAGCATCACTCCTGAGGCA
Organism: uncultured Eggerthellaceae bacterium; assembly: GCA_910588985.1. Taxonomy (GTDB): domain Bacteria; phylum Actinomycetota; class Coriobacteriia; order Coriobacteriales; family Eggerthellaceae; genus MGBC163016. The sequence goes on from CAJURO010000009.1 coordinate 55,484, forward strand.
GAGTCTTTGCTCAGCGAAGTCGAACCCGCTGTCATCGTGCGTGCGGAGCAGATCTCCGAGGGGATCTCCGACGAGGACCTTCATGTGTTCATCGACGTGCTCTCGAAGGTCAAAGACAACGCGAATCGCGCTTGCCCTCATTAAGCTGAGCTCGGGCAGCCTTCAAGCGCAGCGCATCTTTCCTTAGATTGATAGGGATCAAAGCTCAGGGGCGTTCTTCGTTGCGTCTCTTGGCAGCTACGCATAACCAATGACATCTGAACGTCTCCCGTCATGTGGATGACAGCTGAACCGTCATCCGTCATATGCGCATAATCGATGACGCCTGAATCATCCTCCGTCATAAAGGACTTGTTACCAAACGTTTCCCCTGCTATTATTGTCCCAACAATAGTTGCATTAGCAATAATTAGGGGTGCAATGCAACTGCAGGAGGGAAAGAGAAGAGAGAGGGAGGATGAGGAACATGTCTTTGAAGTTAAGTCGTCGTAGCTTCATCAAGGCAAGCGCTGTTGCATCAGCGTCTGCTTTGGTTCTCGGCGCAACAGAGACGGCGTTCGCCGATGAAGTGGATGCCGTTGAGGTGGCTTCCGATGATGTGCAGGTCATTCCCAGCGCATGTCGCCAATGCTATGGTCGCTGTGCATTGTTCGGCACTGTGGAGAACGGGCGTCTGACCAAGGTCGAGGGCAATCCTGACCTGTTCAGTGAAGGCACGCTTTGCGGTCGTGCGTTCGCCATCCCGCAAGAGCTCTATAACCCCACGCGTGTCCGTTATCCACAGCGTCGCGTTGGCGAAAAGGGCTCGGGACAATGGAAGCGCATCTCGTGGGAAGAAGCGTATCAGGAGGCAGCCGATAAGTTCACCGAGATCGGCGAGAACTATGGCTGGCACACCATCGCGCACCAGTATGGCACCGGCCGTGACATGCTTCAGTTCCAGGCCATCAACAAGCTGTGGCTCGAGCTTGGCTCTACCGCCACGTTCGGCGTTGGCAACCTTTGCTGGGTAGGAAGCTACTTCACCAGCCAGCGTCTGTATGGCGATGAGACCCAATACACTGGCTGGGATGGCAACAACACCGACGCTATCCTGATCTGGTGCCGCCAGGAGCGTAGCCGTGGCTACTACGACTGGCTGACCGTCAAGCGCGCGCAGGAGCGTGGTGCGAAGGTTGTTTGCGTTGACCCTCGCTTCACTTGTACTGCTTCCAAGGCAGACTTGTGGTTGCCCATTCGTCCTGGTTCAGACATGGCACTCGTGCTGGCGTTCATCAACGAGATCATTCATTCCGAGAAGTGCGCAACCGACTTCGCGCGCTATTACACCAACGCTCCGTTCTTCATTGACGAGAAGGACGAGCAGGGCAACGGGACGGGCTATCAGCTCCGCCAATCCATGATGCAGGAAGGCGGTAATGTTGAGCTCTATCCTGCTTGGGACGAAGCGCACGACCAGCTCATCTTCTGGTCTGGTGACTGGCAGAACAAGTCAGGCGTCGGCGGCCCGAAGGCCTTCCAGTGGCTGGATGCCAATGGCAACATCGTTGCGGATGCGGTTCCTGCGCTGACCACACCTGATGGCAAGGGGCGCGAGATCAATGGCAAGACCTATCGCACCTCTTGGGACATCCTGGTCGAGCATGTGACTCCGTGGACCATCGAGCGTGCTGCTGAGTTCTGTGAGCTCGACCCTGAGCGCATCCAAGAAGCCATCAACATCTATATCGATGCCAGCCCGCATGCATGCTTCACGCGCGGGCAGAAGGTCGAGTTCTCCATCAACACCTCTGGCATCTCGCAGGCGTTCACCATCATGATGGCGCTTGCTGGGAACTTCGATACCAAGGGTGGGCAGAATATCGGACGCGAGCCTGCTACGGGCTATGACTCCTTCATGTTCGACGTCGTGCCGAACCAGCAAGGCCGCATGGGCGCACGCCGTAAGCAGACCGCCATGAATATCAAGAAGCTCTCCGTATGCCAGAACACCGGCTATCAGCAGATCCTCCAAGCCGATGATGCTACCGGCGAGCTTCGCGAGGTTACGCAGAACTCGGGTGGTCAGGTCATCTATGGACAACAAGGTGGCTTCGGTGCCGTGACCACTAAGGCCATGGCAAAAGGCGAGCCTTTCCAGATCCATGGTTACTGGCAACAGACCTCTGAGCCGATCCTCTCGATCGAGGGAAGCAAGGAGATCATCGAAGGCCTCAAGAACCTTGATTTCTTCGTCAACGTCGATATCTTCATGACACCATCAGGCGAGCTTGCTGACATCATCTTGCCTGCCGCGCACCCCAACGAGGTCGACCGCGTTGAGTGGGCGCACTCCGGGCATGGCTATCCCACCAGCCATACGTATCTGATCCGTCAGCCCTTCCACGCTCCGCTTGGGGAAGCGAAGGATGACATGGACATCTGCTTCGAATTCGCGAAGTACATGGATGTCGATATGTTCTGGAAGGACAAGTACGAGTTCTTCGATTACATGGTGAAGGGACCGGCCACGCTGCCACCGCAGCTTTCCTGTGCGAGCTTCGAGGACTTCCGCAACCGCATCAGCGTGACGGGTGTGCAGATGACCGACGTGCGTGGCGGCAAGCCCAAGTACGAAACGGGCTTCATGCGCAAGACGAGCGACTTCCGCCCGGGCTTCAACACGATGTATCGCGGGAACAAGATGGGCTCTGTCTATCGCTTCCCTGGCACTACGCTGCCTGATGGCACGCAGATCCCTGCGCATCCGCAGTCTGACAACGGGAAGATGGAGCTTTGGAGCGAAGACCTGCTGCTCTATGGCAACGGTCCTCTGCCGATGTACATCGAGCCGCCGATCACGAAGGTGAGCCGTGAGGACCTTGTCGAGGAGTACCCCTACACGCTCATCACTGGCGGTCGTAGCCACGCATTCTTCCATACGGAGTATCGCAACTCTCCTTGGATGCGTGAGGTCCATATGTTCCCGACGATGGACATCAATCCTGAAACTGCTGCGAAGCTTGGCATCGAGCAGGACGACTGGTGCTGGATCGAGACCTATGTCGATCGCATTCGCCAGCGTGCGAACCTGACTGACGCCATCAAGCCAGACACCATCCACGTCGAGCATGACTGGTGGTTCCCCGAGCGTGCGGCGACCGATGATCTGCATGGAGCACTCGATGCGAACTGCAACATCCTGTTCGAGAACAACGGCCCCTATGACCCGGCTGTCGGAACCGACAACTTCGGTGGTCTTTGCAAGGTGTACAAGGCTTCTGAGGGAGCGCCCGACAACATCTGCATGACCTCTGAGGACCTTCGCATCTTCCTGCCTCTCACGCGGGAGCAACTAGCTCAAGATACGCAGGATAACGGCGTTGACATGCCCATCAAAGGAGGGATGTAGCCATGACACGTCACACAATGGCAATAGACCTCGATAGCTGCATCGGATGCCATTCCTGCGCTGTCGTGTGCAAACAAGAGAACAATGTTGGTCTGGGTACGTTCTACAGCAAGGTGTTGACCATAGGTCCATCAGGTACATATCCCGATCTTGAGATGTATTACCTGCCTGTGGCCTGCCAGCACTGTGACAATCCCCAGTGCGTGAGCGTATGTCCTACAGGTGCCAGCTATAAGCGTGAGGACGGCATCGTTCTTGTCGACCATTCCAAATGCGTTGGCTGCCAATATTGCGTCATGGCCTGCCCGTATGGCGTTCGCACCTACGATGCGTCGAAGGACAAGGGCGTCATCGAGAAGTGCACCTTGTGCGCTCATCTCGTTGATGACGGCAAAGAGCCCGCATGCGTTCGCCACTGCCCTGGGCAAGCTCGCGTGTTCGGCGACATTGACGATCCAGAGAGCAAGATCAGCCAGCTCATTGTGAAGAAGAAGACGCATAAGCTCACCGATGTTGGCAATCATCCTTCGGTGACCTTCGGGCTGGACAAATGCGAGTGGAAGGGCGGTGAGTAACCGATGGCAGTACAGTGGCCTCTTCTGATCTTCAGCGTGCTTTTGGGAGCTTCCTCAGGCATCCTGATCTTCCTTGGCATCGGCGAGATCAAAGGTAAGTTCAAGAGCGTTCGGTTCGCCTTGGCGCTGACGGCGCTCATCCTCTTGGCAATTGGCGGTTGTGCTTCTGCCCTGCATCTGGGGCATATCGACCGCGCGTTCTACATCCTGGGCAACATGGGCTCGGGGCTCTCGAAGGAGCTCTTCGCGGTGGCCTTCGTAGGGATCATGACGCTCATCTATGTGATCCTCTCACGCAAGGATTATCCAGGCCCAACCAAGGCGTTCGGCATCTTGGCGATGATCGGCGCCATCGTTCTGCCGATCGTGGCAGGTGCTTCCTATATGATGCCTGCGCGCCCTGCATGGGACAGCTTCACGCTTCCGCTCATGTTCTTGGGAACAGGCATCGGCATGGGCTTTGTCCTGGCAGCAGCCTTCGTATTCACCAAAGCTGATTCGGCGAAGAAGGAAACAGAGGGCGATACGGCCAAGACAGCGCTTCTTGTCACCGAGGATGACAAGAAGCTGGCGATGACGCTTGCGCTTGTCGGTGTCGTGTGCTCAGTTGCTGTCATGCTGATCTATGTCATCTGGATCGCCATGGCTCCGCATCCCGATCCCTCTCGTTCGATGATGCGCCTTGCAGGCGGCGACCTGGCTGTTGCTTTCTGGGTATGCGTCGTGCTCATCGGGATGGCAGGTCCGCTTGCGCTTGTTTGGAAGGCGAACAAGGACATGACCCATCCTGTTGCAGACAATGCTGATGCGGCCGATGGCGCTGTCATCGCAGGTGCTCAGGATGGTGCTGCAGTGGCCATTGCCACCCCTGCTGCTGCAAAGAAGGCAGCGAACGTCACGCCCGTTACTGCACTGTGGGCATCACTTGCTTGTCTGGTTGTTGGCAGCGTTGTGCTTCGTGTGATCATGTATGCGGTGGCAACATCGGTGGAGCAGCTGATCTACTAGTCAGGTGCAAGGTCTGGTTGTAATGTTCTTGGTGTCAGGGAGGTTGGGACGATTCGACTATCATCCCCCGACCCCATGCCCTGACACCAAACCTCACACCTGATAGGCGAACTCTTGCTGGTTCTAACTTGGAGGGAAACCATGTCTGAAGAATTGGATGCAGTCACCTTAGAGGAGATGGCTGCTTTGATGGAGAGCCGTGCGAATGTCTATCGCATCCTTTCTCGATTCTACCGCGAGGAGATCGATGCGTTGCTTGCGGTGGAATTCGCCAACGATTTCACATTCAAGAGCGATGATGCAGAGCTTGTTGCAGTGATGGAAGATATGCGCCTTGCACTCTGCGATTCGTGTGGTGTTGACGAGAGCGCCGAAGCACGTGCGAATGACGTGAGCGAAGAAGGGCTTGAGCAGCTCGCCGTGACATTCGATCGCGTGTTCTTCGGTATGGGGCCGCTCACGGCTCGTCATGCTTTTCCCTACGAATCTGTCTACACCAGCGATAAAGGCATCATGATGCAAGATGCCTATGCTCAAGTGGTGCGCACGTATCGTGAGCAGCATCTAGCGAAGGACCCTGCATTCCACGAGCCCGAAGACCACCTTGCGGTCGAGTTGGCATTCATGGCCACTTTAGCGGAGCGAACAGCAATGTTTCTGAGAGAAGGCTGCGAAGAGGCGGCAGCTGAGACGGTCCAGCAGCAGTTGACGTTCGCGCAAGGGCATCTGCTCAACTGGCTCGATCGCTTTTGCGCTGATCTGCGAAAGGCGGCCGAAGGATCGTTCTATGCAAGCCTTGCAAGCGCAACCGATCGCTTTGTTAGGGCAGATGCGCAGCTGCTCTCTGAGATGCTCGTCGAAGAGTAGGCAAGAGCAAGCAAAAAGCAAGCAAGAGAACGCAAAAAGAATTGAAAGCAGCCAGAGGCAGAAAAGAAATGCAAGAGGAGTTCCGCGTGCAATAATCAGAGGAGAGAGCGAGATGGAACAGATGACAAGTATCAGTCGTCGGCAATTCTGCATCGCAGGAGGAGCTGCGGCGGTGCTGATCGGAACAGGCGCTCTTGGAGGGGCCATGCGCGCTGATGCTCAAACAGTCTACCTACGCCCACCTGGAGCCGAAAGCGAGGCAGCGCTTCTCTCCAAATGCACGCGTTGCCAACGCTGCGTGCAAGCATGTCCCTATGACCTGGTTCAACCACGGTCGCTGGGGATCGATTTTCCAACGGTAGGCACGCCAGAGCTCATATACAAGAACGGCTACTGCGACTTCTGCATGAAATGCATCGAGGTTTGCCCAACAGGTGCTCTCACCATGGAGGCGCCAAGCGCAACGAACGTCGGGGTGGCGAAGGTGGTGAGCGACGCTTGCGTTGCATGGGAGTGGAATGGATGCACCATCTGTGCTGATGAGTGTCCCATCGAGGGCGCCATCACGCTCGACGAGCGTGGGCGTCCGCATGTTGATCCGAATCTCTGCGATGGCTGCGGCCTTTGCGAGCTCAAATGCCCTGCGCCTTCGCTGCGTGCGTATAACGCAGGTGTTGCCGAGAAAGGCATCTATGTGGTCAGTCGCCAGAGCGAGGCTGCAGCGCTTCCAGGTGCTTTGACAACAGAGGCGTTCGAAGCCACGCGCTCACGCCTTGCGAAGGAAGGAGGCAATCGTGAATAAGATGCGCTACCTTCGCATTGGCATTGCCTCTGTGGTGCTGATCGTCATCTTTGCGCTTACGTTTGCTCACGTTCCCATTGGAACGCTCTGTGCGCTTTGCCCTGTTGGCTTCGCAGACATATGGGCCGCAAGCGGCTCTGCTCCGTTGAACCTGCTCCCTGGGGTGCTTATCGTGCTGGGCGTGGTGTTCGTGCTCGGACGCGTATTCTGCTCCTGGATCTGCCCGACAAGCTGGTTGCGCAACATCTTCGGCGGCAAGAAGCCTCACGGCCTTACGGGGCAAACAGGAGAGATGAGCAACGCGCAGAAGGCAGCTCAGGCAGCTGAGGAGAACGAGGCCGCACCTCAGACCGAAGCGGCTCCAGAAAGCATTCCCGTAAAGGAAGGCGCACAAGAAGGGGAAGCAAAAACGTGTGGCAGCTGCACGGCGTGCTCAACGATCAGTAATCCGAATTCCGTGCGCGAACGCAATAACATCCTCGCACAGGGGATCGTGCTCGCGGTGCTCTTGATCATCTCGTTCATCGTCCACTTCCCCGTATTCTGCCTGTTCTGCCCTATCGGCCTTGTCTTCGGGACGATGTTCGCCATCAGCCGTACCTTTGTGACCTGGCAGCCAGGATGGGAGCTCATCGTATTCCCTGTCATGCTGGTGCTTGAGCTATTCGTGCTTCGCAAATGGTGCTCTGCCATTTGCCCGCTTGGCTTCTTCTTCGGCTTGATGGCGAAGGCACGCTCACGCATCAAGGCCCTGCCGCGCGTTCGTGTCGACCAAGGCAGCTGCATTCATAAGGAGGGATGCGAGGTTTGCACGACTGTCTGCCCTGAGGATATCTGTGCAGCAACATCTGATGCGCATGATCAGGAGGATTGCACCTTGTGTGGTGACTGCTGGGAGCATTGCCCTACGCGCTCGATCAAGCTTTGATGACAGAGGGGATGACATCGCGGGTCATCCAACAAAAGTGACTAATATATTAGACACTTATCTGAATTATTGGTAAAGTGTCTAGTATGTTAGTCACTTTTGTTTGCTTACGCACAAGGAGATCAAGATGTTCGATTTCATGATGCGACCAAGACCGACATATGAGGCAGTACTCAGGGAGTATCTCAATAGTCCACAGATCAAAGTTTTGAGTGGTGTTCGTCGCTGCGGTAAATCAACTTTGCTTCGTATGCTTGAAGATTCATTGATTCAAGAAGGCCTGCCAGAGAGCAACACCCTCTTCTTGAAAGCAGATAGTTTAGAATCTCCGCTTGGAGCAGATGCGGAATGGTTAGAAAAAAAGATAGTCGACGCATTGTCGAATCGTGATAGTAGCCAACCTTTCTATTTATTTCTTGATGAGATCCAAGATATAGCTGGTTGGGAGCGGGTAGTCCGAAGAATTCATACCGAGCGTGTTGCGAGTATCTATTTGACCGGTTCGAATTCGTTTCTATTGTCGTCTGACCTAGCGACATATCTTTCTGGAAGATATGTTGAGATACCCATCTGGCCCCTTTCCTATGCCGAGTATTGTTCGTTTGCTGAAACCTCAAAAAAAGACGCCCAAGGGGACCTCTTCGCTGAATATGTTCGTTATGGAGGAATGCCTGGATTGTTTGAAATACAGGAAAGGACGCAACACCTGATAGCACGAGAGCTCAGTGCAATACATGATACTGTTATTCTTAATGACGTTGCGCGCCGTTTCGAATTGCGCGATATCGACCTCCTCGAAAAGATTGTGCGATATGTGTTTTCCACTTCAGGCAATCTGTTTTCTACTCGAAAGGTGGCTGCTGTTCTTACGAGTGTCGGAAGAAAGACCACACCAACGACAATAGATTCCTATATTGACGCTTTAACAAAGGCTTATCTTGTTCACCCTTGTGGGCAAATTGGAATTGCTGGAAAGAAGCTATTGCAGCCATTGCGAAAATTCTATGCTCCCGATACTGGCTTAAGGAATCTGGAAATAGGCTTCGCAATCCAGGATATCGGTTTTCAGCTCGAGAACGTTGTGTTCTGCGAACTACGAAGACGTGGCTGGAGCGTCAATGTTGGAGATGGAGAAAAAGGCGAAGTCGATTTTGTTGCTATTCGTGAAGATGAGCGCAGATATATCCAGGTTTCAGCGGATATTCATACAGAAAGCACGTTTGAGCGTGAGAAAGCAAGCCTGCTAGCTATCGCTGATTCATTTCCAAAGTTGATTCTTCGTCGAGATGCAATGTACTACGGTATTACTCCCGAAGGAATAGAGGTCAAAGATATAGAAGCGTGGCTCTTGGAAGGGCAGTGTTGACACTGAAAGTTACTATTCGCTCCGTCCTCCGTCAAAAGAATTATCCTGTCTTAATCTACGATGCGCCAGTAGCCCGCCTTATCGGATCCGATGCGCTCGATGAACCCAAGTTCGCGCAAGCGTCGGAACGATCGTCGCACCGTGCTCTCGCTTACTCCGAGCACCTCAGCGATCCTTGTTGCAGTGACGCGCCCATTCGTTTCGATCACCTTGAGGATGTACTCGTCGGTGCTGGTCATATCCAGGCGATTTGCAGCTGCTACCGAGCGCTCTTTGAACGTAGGCCTCGCATTTTGCGAAGGCGAAGGAGACTGGGCAGAAGAGCTCGGGGAAGCGTTTGAGGGAGCATTTGGGGAAGAGCTTGAAGCGGTGCTGCGCGAGAAGCTCTTGGCAGCTTGAGCATGTTGTGATCCAGTTATAGGAGAAGAAATGCCCGCACGCGCTTGGATGGAAGCCCTCTCTTCCTGCTGCGATCGCGCATCGGAAATGAGCCCTTCAGAATGCCCCTCAAGTTGCCCTTCAAATGACTGTCCTTCAGGCAATGGTCCTTCGGAACCCTGCTCCCCCACGGCCTCTCCAAACGAGAAGCACACATCCATCTCATCAGCACGCAATGCGAGCTTCGGAGCGGGCAATCCTGCAGCCACGCAAGCGCTGATCATGGTGCTTATGCCGCTACCAAGCCCATTGATCACGCCGTGTCGTTGCAGCGAGAGAGCAAGGTTTGGATTATTCGGTCGTGCGTTGTGCCTATCAAGAAGGTCAGATACTGTCCATCCTGTAGGAGGCCTGCCTACGTTATCTATATAGAGCGTTGTGGGAGAAACGCTCACTTTGACAGGGAGCTCGCTCTCATAATCTTTATGGACAAGGGCGTTCAACAGCCCTTCGCGAACTGCCTCGCGTGGGGGAAGCACAACGCTGGAAGCCACCATTTCAGGGAAGCACGTGCTATAGAGCAGATCGAGCGTCTTGCTCAATTGCATTGCTCTTCTCGGTACGTCCACCCTTGCTCCATGGCTCAACATGGTCAATCTGCAACTCGTTAGGATAGAACCACTTCTCGCAAATAGCACACTGATACTTTCCGTCACTCTGCTCCATCTCGGCGAAAATATCAGCGCGCTGATCGACGCTGCGTAGAAGATCGTTCCTGCCGAGCAGTCGTATCTATTCATACCTGTTCTTGTTTTGCTTGGCAGGTTGGCCTGTTAAGCAGACAGCTCCTGTCCATAGATCGTCCCGCCACCAAGGACAACTTCGCCATCATAGAGAACCGCTGCTTGTCCTGATGCAGGCCTGGTCTGACGTTCTTTGAACCGAATCGTTGCAGAGCCATTCGAGTCAAGCTCGCATGTTGCTGCGATGGGCTTCTGGTTGTAGTTCGTCTTGACGGTTGCCTCGAAGGAAGCAGACCCCTGTTTCCCTGAGATCCTATTCACATCCCTAAGGTGGATCTCAGAGCAGAGCATATCTTCGCGCGAAGCCACGATGAGTTGATTGCTTGTCACGTCTTTTCCCCACACATAGAGCGGCTCAGAGTATGCAACGCCAATGCCTTTGCGCTGACCTATGGTGTAGTGAACAAGGCCATGATGCTCGCCAAGCTTCTTGCCCGTGAGGTCAACGATATCTCCTGACGGGAACGAGGCTTCCATGAAATGCTCTATGAAGGCAACATGGTTGCTGTCGGGGACGAAGCAGATGTCTTGGCTATCTTGTCGGAGTGCCGTTGGAAGCTTCCTTGTCTGCGCAAGAGCGCGCACTTCGGGCTTCGTGAGCGTGCCCAACGGGAAGATCATATGCTCAAGGTCATCTTGGGTCAGGTGATAGAGCGCGTAACTCTGATCCTTGCGCGGGTCCACGCCGCGAAGGAGCTCCCAAGCCCCGCACTCCGTGTTGAATCGCGTGCGAACATAATGTCCGGTAGCAACAAGGTCCATGCCGCACTCTGCGCGCATACGTTGAAGAGCGCCGATCTTGAGGGATTTGTTGCATGCGATGCAAGGGTTAGGGGTCTCGCCCGAAAGATAGCTCATGCAGAAGTATCTCATCACATCGGTGGCGAACATGCCTTTGAAGTCAGCAACGACATGTTCGATGCCAAGAGCCTGACAAACTCTCTCAGCATCTTCGATAGCGTTCTTCGTGCAACAAGAATCATCAGCGTTGGGGACAAGGGAGGTCTTGTCGAACAAATCCATCGTGACGCCTGCAATAGGATGCCCTGCTTCTTGGAGAAGCGCTGTGGCGACCGAGCTGTCAACGCCACCGCTCATGGCAGAGAGCACTGACCCTGAGGAGTTCTCAGGAGTGCGCACCTGCATAACAGGGGATGGGTCAGATAGGACAGGGGACGATTCAGATGCCCTAGTCATGCAGTCACCCCCTGTTACCATATCTGTCACTAAAACCCCTTGTCACTCGGGCAGCTTTACGCAGCGTGTGGCTATTCTATCAGCCAGCGCGGGCGAATGAGTGGTAAAGAGAACACCGAATCCATGCTTGTCCTGCTCCTCTTTGAGCACCTGCCAGATGCGCTCTTGAGTGATCATGTCAAGCATGGTGGAGATCTCATCCGCAATGAGGTAGCGAGGATGGGCGAGCAGTGCACGAGCAATGCAGAAACGTTGCATCTCGCCGCCCGAGAGCTCATGGGGAAAGCGCGTCAGCCAACGCTCTCGGATGCCAAGCCGCTCAAGCAAGGTCGCATCGGCGGCATCGTTCGGATCCCAGCCTGCTTCGGCAAGGCTCTCGCGCATGCGGCGACGTGGGTCAAGAACGTGCTCGGGGTGCTGTCCGATGAGCTGCACAGGGCAGATGCCATGGCGCGGAAGCACGTCACCATCAACGAGCACCTCTCCGCCCCAGGGCTTGATGAAACCTGCCATGATGCGGCAAAGGGTCGTCTTCCCGCTTCCTGACGGAGCGGAAAGATATACGCGCTCTCCCGATGAGATAGCCAGCGAAACATCATCGATCACAGGCGCAGTGCCTTTTCCGCGATCGCCTCTCCTCCCATAGCCGAATATGATGCTTTGAGCTTCTAGCATGGAGAAGATGCCTCCGTCCCTGTCTTCTCAAGGCTTGGCATCTTCCTTGAAGGCTGCGTCTCCGCGGAATCTTCCTCAAGCGAGAAACCATGCTCTGGCATCGCCCTCCATAGGGCGCGTGAGAACTCATGGCGAAGGAGCGCTTCGTCACGGAAAGACTCCGTGCTCGTTTCCTCTATGACGGTTCCATCCTTGAACACAGCAATGCTGTCGGCAACTGAGAGAGCCAGCTCGATGTCATGCGTGATCAGTATGACAGCCCCACCCTCGTCGGCGAAGCGCCGCAGGTCAGCCAGGGCTTGGATGGCCAGTGGAAGGTCAAGGCCAGGCGTGGGCTCGTCGGCGATGATGAGCTTGGGCGCATCCATAAGGGCGCAGCAGAGCAGCACGCGGCGTGCCATGCCGCCAGAGAGCTCGTGCGGATAAAGACGAGCCACGCTCGGGGCAAGGTCGAAGCGGGCGAAGAGCTCCTCTTGCTTTGCACGCCTCCGTTCAGCATCTGAACGATCCTTCGCCACTCCTTGAACGGCTTCGCCAACACGCATCAGCGGATCAAGGCTGCCGATCGACTGCGGGATCAGCGAGACCCCGTTCCCGCGCAGAGCGCGAAGCGAAGCTGCGTCCTGGCGCTCGCCATCGAACCAGATAGTGCCCGTGACCAGGGAGTTCGGCTCGAAGATGCCAAGGATGGCATCGGCAAGGAGCGTTTTGCCCGATCCTGACGCCCCGACGATGGCTAAGATGCTCTGGGGATGCACGGACACATTCATGTCATGGATGACGTTCACTTGATGCTGGGATGCTTGGAAGAAAGCGCGCTTATCGCGCAGAGGAGTATCGTCGTACATGCGAAACGAGATGCTCAGGTCTTCTACCTGCAGAACATGGTGCCCATGCATGTGCTTTGAATGAGAGGAATGCGAATGCCCATGGTGGAACTCAGCATCGGCGTGGAAGGTTGTACCGTGATCGATGGTCATCATGAGCTCCTATTCCTGAGCGCTTGCAGGATCGATGAGGCGTCGAACCGACGACCCCAGCCTGTCGAAGAGTATGACAACAGCGATGAGCGCGATGCCTGGAATGACCGCCAGCCACCACATTCCTGCGGTCAGGTAGCTCATGGATTCGGACAAGATGATGCCGATGGCAGCTTGTTCAGGAGAGAGCCCGAAGCCAAGGAACGTGATGGCCGCTTCGTGGAGAATAGCGTGCGGGAAGAGCAGGACAAGCCCGATGAGGAACTGAGGGAGGACGAACGGAAGCATGTGATCGCGTGCGATCTGCCAGCGCGAGCGTCCCAGCTTGGTTGCCACCTGCACGAAACCCGCCTCTTTGCATTGAAGTATCTCTGCGCGAATGACACGCGTGAGGCTTGGCCAGTGCGTGAGGGCAACGCCAATGGTGACACCCCAGAAGCCCTTGCCGAGCGCAAACGAGATGAGGATCAAGAGCACGATATGAGGAACGCCCATCATGAGGTCGATCAGCCAGGAAACGATGAAATCGGCGCGCTTGCCGCCGAGCGCTGCGACCGCACCGAGGATGAGCGCGATGAGCGCCGACGCTATTGCAGCCCCAAGGCCGATGAGGATGCTCGTGCTCAGACCCGCAAGCGTGCGCGCGAGCATGTTGCGTCCCATCCAGTCGGTGCCGAAGGGGTATGCCAGGGAAGGCGGAAGGCTCTTCTGCGAGAAGTCGGTTCGTGCTGCCTCAGGCGCAAGGATGACCCCCGCGATGATGATGCCGACCAGAGCGAGCAAGCAGGTCATTGCGACGATGAGCGTGGCACGACGGTTGGGGATGCGGATGCGCACAGGTGCGTGCAGCGTCTGTTCGGGAAGAAGATGCTGCATGGTCGCTTCCTGGGATGTTGCGTCAAGCCGCATCATGAGAGCGCACCTTCTTCGTCTGCGTTTTCGCTTCCTAAGGAGCGTTCGGGCTGCACGAGCTTGCCTGAGCGAGGTTCAGCGCTTTGCACGTCTTCGACCCTTGAGGAGCAATCGGGCTGCACAGGTGGCTTTCTCGGCGTTTCGCGCAGAGGGCGCTCTGCCGATCTTTCGCGCATGCGTGGGTCGATCAGGCCGTAAAGGATGTTCGCTATGAGGTTTCCTCCGAACACGAGCGCCGCTGATACGAGCGCGATCCCTGCGAGCAATGCCACGTCTCCACCGATGCCAGCGGTGACGGCAGCCTGTCCCAACCCGGGATAGCTGAACACCTGCTCGACGAGCACCGACCCGCCGAAGATCTCAGCGATCTGCCCGAACTGTATGGTGATGGCGGGCAGTGCAAGATTGCGAAGCCCATGGCGGCGAACGATCTGAAGCTCGCTCATGCCACGAGCACGCGCAAAGCGCACATAGGGCGTTGACATGACATCGATGGTCTTCTCGCGCGTATGGAGCGCCACATTCGCCACGCCAACGACAGAAAGCGTGATGGCGGGCAGTGCCAAGTGATGCAGCGCATCAAGGAAGGTGACATCGGCGACTGCGGCTCCCACGGGTTGCGAGAAGCCAATGGGGAACCACCCGAGCATGACCGCGAACACCATGAGGAAGAGGATGGCGACCCAGAAGGTGGGGCTTGCGGCCATGATGAAGCAGTACGTGCGTACAGCGCGATCGATCCAAGTGTTGCGATGCGTTCCTGCAAGGATGCCAAGCAGGAAGCCAAGCATGCCGCTGACAAGCCATGCAAGCCCCATCAGCGCAAGCGAGTTCAACGCACGGCTTGCGATGACCTCGCTCACAGGAGCGTTGTAGCGAAGCGAAGTGCCAAGGTCGCCATGGAGAAGGGCTGCGAACCAGTGAGAGAAGCGTTCCCAGAAAGGCGTGTCGACGCCCCAATATGAGGCGAGCGCGGCACGCTTTTCCTCTGACATGGAGGCAAGCGCAGCAGAGCCGACGTTCGTTGAGAGAGGATCGGTGGGGGAGAGGCTCACCAAGGTGAACGTGACCAAGCAGACTGCAAGCATCAGCAGCAGAAAGCGAACGATCTGTTCAGCAAGGTAGCGGGGCATTGCTAGTTGCTGCTCTCCTCTTCCCAGTACCATCTATCCACATTGTTCACGAGCGACCAGCCGTGTCCGTGGGGATGTGGCTTCTGTTCGGCAACGATGAGGCCTTCGCGCTTGAAGTAGAGGTGGTCAACATTGCACAGCCACACCCAGGAGGCGCTCCCTTGAGGAGCGAACCCATTCTGCCCGTCCCATTGCGCGGCCTGCCATTCGGGGTAGGATTCCTCGACGGTGGTTGCCGCAAGCGCAGCGTCAAGGTGAGCGTCGACCTCGGCGCTCTCATAGCACGCATAGTTGCCGCTCGAAGGTCCATAGTGAAGCGTGTAGAGCTCGACAGGGCTGTTCGCGCCCCATCCCCAGAGCACGGGATCGGTGTACTGACGAGCATACAAGCCGTTCTCATCGCGCGACCAGCTTGAGCCGACAGGCGTCACTTCGATACCCACTTCGGCCATCTGATTGGCGAACTCATGGGCAAGTGCCTGGCGAACAGAGTCAGAGGCAGCGTAGTAGCACGAGAATGATGCACGCATGCCTTCGCGTTCATAGATGCCGTCTGAGCCAAGCAGCCAGCCTCCCTCTTCCATGGCATGTCGTGCCGCCGCCTGGTCGAAAGCGACTTCCATGGCAGGGTTGTACCAGGGCATTCCGTCTGAGACGCTGAAAGCTTGAGTGCCATAGCCGTTGAGCACGTTATCGATCATCGCTTGGCGATCCACAGCGAAGTTGACAGCACGGCGAAGAGCGAGGTCGCAGGTCACGTCATTGCCTGCTGCGCATGCTTCGCCTGCGTCCTCTTTGATGGAGCCCGCCGCGATGGTCGGAAGCGAGATGCCGCGCGAGTCAACCGACGCGCAGTTGAGCACGTCGTAGCCTGCGACGCGTGCAGAGTCGACGAGCGTGGCGGCCGTGTAGGAGACATCGGAAAGACCTGCGGTGGCTGCAGCGAGGGAGGCATCCTCTTCCATGAACAGGACGATCACGCGCTCCATCAGAGGAGCTTCGCCGTAGTAGTCGGGATTCGCCCGAAGGATGACCTGTTCGCCGCGATCCCATTGCTCAAGTAGGTAGCGCCCGCTGCCGATGGGGTTCTCTCCATACGTTTGCGCGTTGTAGGCGTGCTCGGGCACGATGCCGATAACGGCGAGCGTGTAGAGCAGGGCGTTGAACGGCTTGTTCAAGTGCAGCTCGACGCGTGTATCAGAGGTTGCGATGGCTTCGTCGACCATGGAGAGGTCAGCCTCGGCAGCTTCGTTCGCATTGATGCCATTGATGGTGAAGGCAACATCTGAGGCGGTCAGGGGCTCCCCGTCGGTGAATGTCACGTCATCGCGGATGTCGAAGGTCCAGGTGAGGCCATCTTCGGAGCAATGGTATGCAGTGGCCAGGTCGTTCACGAATTCCAGCTCGGCATTGGTGGTGAAGAGCGTTGACTGGATGAGAGGCTCGTGGACATGTTCGCCGCAGCCCCATGAGTAGAGCGGATCGAACCCATAGGCGGGCTCTGAGGAAGTGGTCATGGTGACGATGACCTCATTGGTGCGGAACGACGCTTGGGAAGAGCTTGTGCTTGATGCTTCACGCGAGGTGCAGCCCGTGAGCGCTGAGGCTCCGATGCCGCTTGCAAGGAGCGTTGCTGCGCCAAAGCCTGAAAGTTGGAGGAATTGCTTTCGGTCCAAGGTCTTCTTCACGGTTCTTCCTTTCGCTCTTGACGGGCGTGTTTGGCTGATGACCCCAGTCAGTGGGCGCCGAGACCGTTGCATGGTGCAAGGGCCACGATCAGCGGCATCAAGCTGTAGTGTTACGATTTCTAAAAGAGTAACACAATCGTGTGCGACCAGGGGATTCGTTCGCTAAGAGGTATTCGTAGAATTAGGTAATTGGATTATCTGAATATACGATAACCGAATATGAGAACTTCGAATGACGGAATCAGTTGCCAGCGTAGGGCCGTCGTGGTTTCATATACAAGCTAATGCGACAAAGACAGATCATAGCGGAGAGCACATGAGCAAGAACATTCCATTCGACCAGAAGTATTACGATCCAGAGATCGAGTGCATGCCTCGTCCCGAGCTTGAGCAGCTTCAGCTTGAGCGCTTGAAGGACATGGTGCGCTATGCCTATGACAACACGGTCTATTACAAGCGCTCCTTTGATGAGGCAGGCGTGAGCCCTGATGACTTGAAGACGCTTGATGACATTCAGAAGTTCCCCTTCATCGACAAGAAGACCGAGCGCGAGACGCAGCATGTCGGAAGCTTCTTCGGTGAGATGTGCTCCGTTCCCGAGGAAGAGGTCGTCTTCATGGCCACCTCTTCGGGATCCACTGGCGTGCCCACGGTGAGCCCTTTCACCCAAGAGGACTTCGACCTTTGGCAGGATACGGAGGCGCGCCTGTTCTGGCAGGCGGGCATGCGTCCGAACGACCGCTACGTGCACGGGCTCAACTTCGCCCTCTATGTGGGCGGTCCTGATGTCATCGGCGCGCAGCGTCTGGGCGCGCTGGCCATCTGGGTGGGCGCTGTTCCCTCTGACCGCTTGCTCTTCGTTCTCAAGCAGTACCAACCAACGGTCATCTGGACCTCCCCTTCCTATGCGTGGACGCTTGGCGAGAAGGCGAAGGAGAAGGGATTCGACCCGCGCGAGGACTTCTCCATCCATACGATCATCGTTGCTGGTGAGCCAGGTGGGTCGATCGCGTCAACGCGCGAGGCGATCGAGGACCTGTGGGGTGCGAAGGTCGTCGACTTCTTCGGTCTGTCAGATATCTACGGCGCGTGCGCGGCTATGTGCGAGGCGAAGGATGGGCTTCACATCGTCGAGGATCAGATCCTTGTCGAGACCGTCGATCCGCAGACGGGCGAGGTGCTCGAACCAGGCGAGATGGGAGAGCTTGTCTATACGACGCTCATGAAGAAAGCGCGTCCGATGATCCGCTTCCGTACGGGGGACATCGGCTATGTTTCCAACGAGCCATGCATATGCGGACGCACTCATGGACGCATCCATATCACGGGACGCAAGGATGAGATGTTCATCGTGGGTGCGGTGAACGTGTTCCCCACTGATGTTGAGTATGTGGTGCGTGCAGAGAAGGGTTTGACGGGCGAGTACTCCATTCGCGTCTATGATGAGAATTTCACGACGCACTATGAGGTATCGGTCGAACGCGCGCAGGGCTCCGATGAGACGTATGCGGCGGTGGCAAAGCGCGTCGAGGCGGCGCTCAAGGCGCACACAGGCGTGCGGCCGTCCAAGGTGGTCGTGTTCGATGCGGGCAAGCTTGGTACGTCGAGCGAGCACAAGGCATCGCGATTCATTGACGAGCGCAACAAATAGAGAAGAGCAGGAAAGCCATGCAAAGCGAATTCGTAGAAGAGCTTGCAAGCGCAGCGCCAACGCCAGGAGGCGGAGGCGCTTCAGCCTATTGCGGAGCCCTTGCGTCAGCTCTCGCCTCAATGGTTGGGAACCTCACCGTAGGCAAGAAGCGCTACGCGGACGTTGAGGACGAAGTGCGTACATCGCTTGGTCGGCTCGAACAGATTCGCGAAGAGCTGCTTAGCCTTGTTGATGCAGATGCTGAGGCATTCCAGCCCTTGGCTGCAGCCTATCGGATGCCTTCTGGTTCACCCGAAGCGATCGCTGCGAAGGATGCGGCGCTGCAAGGGGCGCTCATCGGTGCCATCGAGGTACCGCTTCAGATCATGGAGGCATGTTGTGCTGCACTGAGCGAGACGCAGCTCATGGCACAAAAGGGCTCGCGCATGGCACTGTCTGATGCAGGCGTGGCGGCTGTTTTCGCGAAAGCAGCCCTTCAAGGCGCAAGCTTGAACGTGCGCATCAACCTCTCCTCTATGGCAGATGAGGCGAAGCGGAGCGCATATGCTGAGCGCATGGATGCGCTTTTGGCTAAAGGATGCGCGCTTGCTGATGCCATCTATATGTCCGTTGTGGATGAGGTTTAGGAGCACGCATGGCAGAGATGCTCTTTGGAAAGCCCGTTGCGGATGCCATCTCTGAGTGTCTTGTTCCTCGCATCGAGGCTCTTCGCAAGGCGCAGGGCTCGAGCGAGCATGACATGACCTCAGGTGCGATCATCCCGAAGCTTGCGATCGTTCGGGTCGGGGAGCGGCCAGACGACCTGTCGTATGAACGAGGAGCTCTCAAGCGCGCTGATGCGCTTGGCATCGAGGTGGAAGTCCGCAGCTTTCCAGAGGATACGAGCGAAGATGAGCTGGTAGGGGCTCTTGAGCGCATCAACCTGGATGAGAGGATCCACGGGTGCTTGCTCTTTCGCCCCCTTCCGCCCAGCCTCGATGAGGCGCGCGTCTGCAATGCGCTCCTTCCTGCAAAGGACGTGGACGGCATCACGACGGGGTCTTTGGCAGGAGTGTTCATGGATCAGCCTTGGGGCTTTCCGCCGTGCACAGCGCAAGCATGCGTTGAGCTGCTCGACCATTACGGTATCGAGGTGGCAGGGAAGCGTGTGGTGGTGGTTGGACGCAGTCTTGTGATCGGCAAGCCTGTTGCCATGATGCTCCTTGCGAAGAACGCAACAGTCACGCTTTGCCATTCGCGCTCACAAGACCTTGGAGCGATCTGCCAGGAGGCGGAGGTGGTGCTCTTCGCCACTGGTCGAGCCCGCGCCTATGGAGAGGAGTTCATCTCAGTGGGACAGACGGTGCTCGATGTAGGTATCAACATCGATGAAGCGGGCGATCTTTGTGGCGATGTCGATTTCGATGAGGTTGAGGATACGGCGCATGCGATCACCCCTGTACCGCGCGGCATTGGCTCGGTAACAACAGCGGTGCTCATGCAGCACGTTGTCGAAGCAGCTGAAAGAGCCGCGAAGGCCTCATAGAGAGTAAAAGAGTAAAAGGGACGTGGCAGGGTCAGGCGGTCATCGCACCATCGATACGATGGAAGGTGAC
>CAJURO010000010.1:0-47378 GCA_910588985.1 uncultured Eggerthellaceae bacterium
ATCGAAGAAGCCTCGGGCTTGCAGCCTAGCGGCACGGAAAAGTGTCCGCATCCCCTAATGACTTAAAAGATGATGCAAACGGCGAGTTCGCAGGGCTGAGAAGGAGATGCGTCTGCGTGCGCAATGCTTCAGCGATGGTGCAAGCGAGGTATTCGCAGAAGAGAGGATCGGCACTATGAGCAAAGGCACTGATGTGGATCAGAGCAAAAGCGCTGAGAGCGTTCTTGTAGAGGTGCGCGCCTACCTTGCACGATGCACCTCGTTGCGCGAAGCGCTCATGATCGAGCCAGACGACATGCTCGAGCCGCAACTGCTTGGCATGGGCGAGCACAATATCAACTTCGCGTTCAATGCCCAGGATGGGAGAGCGTTCGTGTTGCGCGTCAACGTGGTGATGCAGCCCTTCCACGAAAATCAGATCCTTTATGAATACCACGCGCTTGAGGCAGCTTTGCCAAGCGGGTGCACGCCAAAGCCGCAATTCATCGACTATGCGCCATCGGCGCCTGGCAAAGGTGTGCTTGTTGAGACATTCTGCCAGGGCGAGCAGCTGAACTTCGACGCTCTTCGTCCAGGAGACATTCGGTGCGCCATCCAGATGATGGCTGATGTGCATGCGGTCGTGCCGCGTGAAGGATGCCAGCTGTTCCAGCCTGCTGACCCGCTTGAGGAGATGTTTGGCGAATGCGTGCAGCGGTTTCGCTCATACCTGTCTTCAGGATTCGAAGACCCACGCATAACGAGATGGACCCAGCAGTTCATCGATGTGACCGAGCGGATGCTCGAGCGCGTTGCACCTCCGCAAGATCGTGAGCACATCGTGAATACGGAAACGCTGCCATCTCACTTCCTTATTCCTGCCGAGGCTGCTGATTCTGCAGCGCTTTCGCCTGCGGGCGGGCGGCTTTGTGCGCATCCAGGGCATTTCGTGGATTGGGAGCGCTGCATCCTTGGCGAGATCGCGCAGGATGTCGCTTACTTCGTATCTCCCACCACCACGTATTGGGATAGCGAGTTTCTCTTTCCTGTTGCAGACATTCCGAGCGTGCTCGACCTGTATTGGCAGGCGGTGGGCGGACGGTTCGCGCCGAAGGATTTCGAGGAGCGCTTCGCGGCATGGCGCATGATGACAGCGCTCAAGAGCACGACCTGGTGCGTGCAGGCGATCCCTCGCTATTCGACCGATATGGGGATCCACACGACGGAGAAGACGGCAGGAAAGCTTCCTGTCTATCTCTCGGATGAGTTCATGGAGCGCATTGCGGTTGAGTGCTTTGGGCTTTGATGGGAGCGCTCTCGCAGTTTCACCGTCCTTGGCGGTACAAAGCTGGCGGCAAGGAAAGGTGTCTTAAGTTCTTAGCGCGTCAATTTGTGCAAGCGCTTCGGTATCTTTCTTTTCTCTCTTCGCTCATATTGAGGTGCTCTGTGACGAATGCCTCGAAGCTCCCCGCGCTCTCTTCCGCTCCCTCATAGAACGAGTGAAGGTTCTGAGGAAGCGCTCGATGCGAAGCGACGAGCTCATGTGCTCGAGCCTCATCACCATCCGCAAGGGTCAAGAAGCGCTCGAAGAGCTGAGCCTGTTCTTCGTCACGCGAAACATTGGTGAGGAGGTAGTCATCCATGATGGTCTCAGGGTTGGCGCCGAGTACGTGAAGGATCAGCGCAGAGAGAACACCGGCCCGATCCTTTCCTCCGTTGCAATGGAAGTAAACAGGCTGGGCATTCGAGGCATGCTCAAGGGCACAGTCAAGCGCTGAGCGTATCTGAGCGGTCGTGAGGGGATTGGCGAGCGAGCGATAGAATCGCAGCGGATCGCAAGCCACATCGCGCCCCACCACTTTCGTGCCCGCGGCAGGCTCGGTGTATTCGATGCCGACCTTCTCAAGGTCATAGAAGGGGATATGCAGGTATTCGACACTTGTTGGCACTTCGTAGGGATGAGCCTTGCGCTCCCAGCCGCAACGCAGGTCGATCACGCAAGATATCCCCATGTCATCGAAGAGAAGCTGCTTGTCAGACAGAGTTGCCCCATAAGGCGCAGCACCGCGAAAGAAGAGTCCAGGGCGAACGCTACGGCCGCCAGAGGTGGGAATGCCACCGAGGTCGCGCACATTCCGCACGCCTTGCAAAACGACCGCTCTCACGCATCCCCCCTTGTTGACCTGATATAGCGACTAGATTATATCGAGCTTAGCGAGCGCAGCGTGCCATGCTGCATAGGCTTCGGCGCGGAACGCATCAGCATCGGTGATGGTGGGCGTGCTCACCAGAGCGCTTGGCGCTCCCTCGCTTGCGTGCTCCAGATATCCAGCCTGGATGAAGCGGCGGTTCAGCGTGACATCCATGGTATGCCAGTCGAAGAGAGAAGGGCGGCAGAGCGCGAAGGCAGCGACCAGGTCCCAGCACGTCCAGCCCTTCCAGTCATATGCTGCGTCCATGTCGTTGAACCAATAATCGACGGTGCGGCAGAGCCAGGAATCAGCCGAGAATTCGCGAGCGAGCTCCTCGCGCTCGAAGAATGTAGGCATGCAGTTCTGCGCGGTGGCTATGGTGATCGGGCAGGGAGACGCAAGCATGGCAAGGGTGGCATCCGCATCGCAGCTCAGGTTGAGCTCGTCCATGATGCGCCCTGGCGTGATGACGAGGCTTCGGGTCACGCCGCCCATGCAGACTATCTCGCGCAGATTGGCGAAGAAGCTTGGGTCTATGAGCGATGCTCCGAGCAGGTTCGTCATCGATCCTGTGGCAAGCAAGGATATCTCACCTGGTCGCGCTGCGGCGGCCTCCGCAAGGAAGCGCGCT
The DNA here is from genome assembly GCA_910588985.1 of uncultured Eggerthellaceae bacterium. Taxonomy (GTDB): domain Bacteria; phylum Actinomycetota; class Coriobacteriia; order Coriobacteriales; family Eggerthellaceae; genus MGBC163016. The sequence continues at coordinate 2,803 of CAJURO010000010.1, forward strand.
GCTTCGCTGTGCGGCTCGTCGGGACCTGCGCACCCTTTATAGAGAGGGATGTCGATGCTCATCTCGGCGAACATGCGCCTTGTGTTGTTCGTGACAGTCTCTATATCGCTATTGCCATAGCACGTGCAGAGAGCCTCGACAGAGACGCCCTCAGTGCCGAGCAAGCCGAGCAGGGCAAGCCCGTCGTCGACATCGCAGCCACGCACGCCAAGCGTGTTGTCGCAATCCATGATGACGTGCTTTTGCATAGGCGCCTCCACTTCCCGAGAATTCATTTGACATAGGATTATAGTAGACTATATCCACTATCAAGTCGCTCAAATATGCTTACTCTGGTAACTCAGATTTGATACACAATGGGTTGCCATATGATGATGAAAGCGAGGTAAGCCAAAGGAGCTGAGAGACCTTGGCTCGAAGCGACGACGCGGCGAGACTTTCGTTCGTCATATGGCAACCTTCAAGCGCGATATATCCAGTTTGAGCTAACAGGGTAAGCATGCTTGATCGAGAGCGTTCTTGCTGGTTGGAGCGCCGTGATTGCCCGAGGCCTGGACGCCTGCTGGCTGATCTATTTTTCCTTGAGCGCACGGCGAACATATGCACGAGCATAAGGGCATGCATATATGCAGATCCCGCATACGTTCGCCTCGAACCCAAGCGCTTCATAGCTCAGCGAACGGCACATCTCTGCGCACGCTTCCTGATCGATGTCCGCATCGTGCTCTTCGTCTGGTGTTGATTCGAATCCGCTTATGGCATCGGCGGGACAACCGAGAATGCATTCCATGCATCGTTCGCACCGAGAGAGGAAGGTTTCTTTGCTGCATTCTACAGGGGCATCTGTGTAGATGGCAGAGAGGAGCACAGCAGGTCCGAAGTGCTTCGTGACAACAAGCCCGTTCTTTCCGATCCAGCCAATGGCAGCACGCGTGGCTATCCGCTTCATGGAGCGCCAGGATCCCTGCGTTTGCGGGACCCCATCGAGATCCGCGCGCGATTCATCCTTGAGCGCCTGGGCTCGATACCCGATGCTCTCGATCGATTCGACGATCAAGTCGGCGAGTTCGTTCAGCTCATCTTGAAGTTGGATGACCTCAGCATGATATTGCGGCGTGGGCCCCTTCGCGATGTCCTTGATGATCTCGGGGCGAAGAGGGGAGGCAAAAGCGATAGCACGGGGAAACCCGCTTTCGTCCTTGAGCTGGGAATTGTCGAGGTCAGCGAATTCGACCATGATTCCAGAGCGCTCTCGTTCCATCGCGAACTTGTCGGCGAACGAGATGATCCTGTTGTTCAACGCCTCCACGGGGAAATCACCTTCAGTAAGAATATGTGACTGAATTACATATATATTACCGTATTGGTCCTATACATTCAAGGGAGCCGAGACGTGCCCCGACGGCGCAAAGTTGATGGGAGAGGAGTCAGATTCTTCTCATCCAAGCTCACCATGTTCTCGTAAAGAGCGAGGTTCTGCTGATATCCACCTCCTTCGTTCGACCATTGACCGCCCTGCGTGCCACCTTGAAAGAGCGTGCCGTCTATCTCTTCTGTGCGTGAATGAAACGGCTATAATTGCAGAAACGTTAGGAGTCATGGAGCGCATGGAGATCCAAGAGCTATATCATCTTCTCTTCGAGACGTATGCAGGCATCGGCATTCTGGTCGGTGCGGGCATCGTGTTGAGCCTCATTGCATGCGTCATCTTCGAGTTTCGCACCCGCAAGATATACAAGAATCATGTTCCCGATCCAGAGGACGACGAATGGTCGCTTCTCGATGATGTTCTTGAAGGCGAAGAAGAGGAAGAGCAGCACGAAGCAGCCAAGAAGAAGGCAGCTCAGTGAAGCTGACCACAGCATGGATCGAAGCAACGAGCGTGAGCAAGGACGAATGAATGGCGGCAATGGAAGAGCCGCCTTCTCTATCCTTTTCTCGCGTGGGATCCGACAGGAAGGACGATGAGCAGCATGGAAAGCACGCGCAACGAAGAGACCGATCTGGCGAATACAGAGCTTCATGGTGACCCGCATCCCGTGTTCTTGCATGAGCGCACGGGCGCTTACATTCCGCGCATTGCCGCAGTGCATGATCTTTGCGGATACGGCAAGTGCTCGCTTGGCGTGGCCATTCCGATGCTTTCAGCTGCTGGGTGCGATGTTTGCCCGGTGCCGACGGGGCTTTTCTCTTCTCACACGGCTTTTCCTGGTTGGTACATGCATGATACGACAGACATCCTTGAGGATTACCTGGCAGCATGGCAGGGCATCGATGTTGAGATAGATGCTATCTATTCGGGCTTCCTGGGCGCTCCTGAGCAAGTCGATGTCATCAAAGAGCTCTATGCGCGTTATCCGAAAGCACTGCGCATGGTCGATCCCGTCATGGCCGATCACGGGCAGGTCTATCCTACCTATACCCCTGAGCTTTGCGAAGCCATGGGAACGTTGGCAGCGGGAGCTGATGTGCTCACGCCGAACCTGACAGAGGCGGCCATCATCTTAGGAGAGCCGATCGGGGACGCATGGGCTGGTGCCGACATCACCGACGAGGAAGCGCGCCGCCTCGTACATGCGCTCCTTGAGAAGGGAGCAAAGCATGTCGTGCTCAAAGGCATCATGCGCGCAGGCGAGAGCACGGTGCACAATTTTGTTGGCGGCGAAGAGAGCGACGACGTCATCGAGGTGAGCAACGCCTACGTGCCCTATATGCTGCATGGCACGGGCGATGTGTATGCCTCCTGCGTATTAGCGGCTCTCATGGCGGGGCGCTCGCTTGTGGAGGCTGTGGCTTTCGCAGGTGATTTCGTGCACGATGCCATGATCGTCTCCGCTGAGCAACCTCATTTCAAGGAGCGCGGAGTGAGCTTTGAGCCCCTGCTGGGAAAGGTGAGCGCCTTGCTCGCAAAGTGATGATCTAGTCTCGGGTGTGCCTCAGATCGTTCGATGCCCTGAGGCATGATGCGCGCCATCGCATTCCCCGATCTTTCGGCATCGAGCGAAGTGGTGATGACGACCCTCTTGAGGATCAGGTCAAACGAAGGAGTTTTCATGCTGGATGTGAAATTCGTCAGAGATAATCTTTCTCAGGTGGAAGAGGCCATGCGCAACCGTAATGCAGCCTTCGATGCTGAGGCGTTCTGCGCGCTTGATGCGGCGCGTCGCGAAGCCATCGCCCTTGAGGAATCGCTCCAAGCAGATCGCAATGCCATCTCAAAGGAGATCGGCATGCTCATGAAGGAAGGCAAGAGGGAAGAGGCTGAGGCTGCAAAGGAGCGCGTGCGTGCTATCAACGAGGAGCTTGACCAAGCTGCCGAACGTCGCGAGAAGGTCGACGCAGATCTGCGCGACCTTTTGCTTCACGTGCCGAACATGCCCGATGAGACCACGCCGATCGGCAAGGACGAGGATGACAATCCTGAGGTACGACGCTGGGGCACGCCCCCCGATTTCGCTGCGCGCGGGTTCGAGCCGAAAGCGCACTGGGACCTTGGTTCTGAACTAGGGATCATTGACTCTGAGCGTGGCGTGAAGCTTGCCGAGAGTCGTTTTTACGTGCTCGGGGGAGCGGGCGCGCGCCTTGAGCGGGCGCTCATCAGCTTCATGCTCGATCAGCATACATCGCGTGGATACAAAGAGTGGTGGGTGCCGGCGCTTGCGAACGAGCGCACGCTCACAGGTACTGCGCAGCTTCCTAAGTTCGAAGAGGATCTCTATAAGACGACCGAGGGGCTTTATCTCATTCCCACGGCGGAAGTGCAATTGACGAACCTTCATGCTGAAGAGATCCTTGATGTTGAGGACCTTCCGCTTCGCTACTGTGCGTTCACGCCATGCTTCCGCGAAGAGGCGGGAAGCGCGGGGCGTGATACGCGCGGCATCATTCGCGTCCACCAGTTCTCCAAGGTCGAGATGGTGAAGTATGCAACTCCCGAACAAGCGTGGGACGAGCTCGAATCCATGGTTGCCGATGCAGAGAACATCCTGCAGAAGCTGGGGCTGGCGTATCGCGTCATCTCTCTTTGCACAGGCGATATTGGCTTCTCAGCAGCGAAGACCTACGATGTTGAGGTGTGGTTGCCAAGCTATGATGGCTACAAGGAGATCTCGAGCTGCTCATGCTGTACGGATTTCCAGGCACGTCGTGCGAATATTCGCTATAAGGATCCTGAGCATTTCAAGGGAACGCGGTATCTCTATACGCTGAACGGCTCAGGCTTGGCTGTCGGGCGTTGCATGGCAGCTATCATCGAGAACTACCAGAACGCTGACGGAACCATCACGGTGCCTGAGGTTCTCGTGCCCTACATGGGCGGAATGACGGCTATCACCCTGTAGAGATGGCTCGCAAACCACCGAGTGAGGAGCGCGGCAAGACGCGCAAGGCACGCAGGGCAACAGGAAACCCTCGAGCAGCGAAGAATTCGTCGGGCTCGGTAGACAAGGGGACAGGCGCTGCGCAAGAGGGAGCGCAGGCTGCCCAGCCTGCGCGTGGCGTGAGGCGCGGAGCTGGCGGAGAAAGCGTCGGAGCGACTGACCAGGACATCCAGGGCGCGCAGAGCGTTCAAGGAGGTTCGGGCGTCGAGAGAGCTCCGAGTGACCTGAGGGCGCAGGGTGTGCAGAGCGCGCGGGAGGTGGAGAAGGCCTCTTTCGGTGCTCCTTCGCCTGGTTCTTCGGACGATCCGCTCGCGTGGTTCGACGTCGTCAACGATGACGCGACCAATCGCTCGCAAGGGCCTCGGTTCGCATCTGCTGAAAGCACCGAGCTGTCGAACTCTGAAGAGCTTGGCGTCCTTCCAAATCCGAGCATCAAGACGAAGGGCCAGATCAAACGCGCTGCGAAGGCCCAGGAGAAGATCAAGAAGGATCATCGCCGTAAGATAGAGCGCCGCATCGCGCTTGCCATCCTCGGTCTTATCCTGATCGCGCTTGCGGTGCTTTGCGTCATGTTCGGCATCCATCGATGGAGCACCTATTCCGACGAAGCAGACATTCAAGGCACCTGGTATGTGGAGGGCACTGACCAGCCTATCGTGATCACCGCCGACAAGATAGAGCTGACCGATGGGGTGGCTTACTCGTACAAGCTCGACCCAGACTCCAAGACCATCACGTTCAAGTTCGGCAACATGACGGGTGAGGGGCGATATCGTTTCTCGCTTGATCGGCAACAGCTTTCGATCATGGATGGTGAGTATGGCTATTGGGATACGCTCACCGATGATGCCGCCTGGACCATCCAAGCGATCATTCGCGACCTACAGGGGCTCTCGATGCTCAATCCTGGCATTGAGGGGAATACGATCAGCAAGGGCACGATCACGCTGTTCAAGAAGCCAAACGCGACATCGAGCGATGGCGCTCAGGAAGATGTTGGCGAAGGCGCCATTACGGATGCTCTCTCTGAAGGAGGGGCGCACGGGGCGAGTGGCGAGGCAGATGCAGGTGGCAAGAGCGCTTCGGGTGGTAGTGCCGATGACCCAGATGGATCAGGTTCGCAAGGTTCGGACTCGACAGGAGGCACGGGTTCTGCAGGTGGTTCAGGCGTGACCGACTCAAATATGCTGGACGTCAAGGATCTCTAGCGTGCTTGACCCTGTTCGGATCACCGCTATTCGCATCACGGCGGATCGAGTCATTCTCGAGGTTTCCCTTGCAAAGGGTTGTCCCCATATGACCAACGGCTCATTCGCCGAGGCTGCTTTGGCGCGCTTTCCTCGCCTTGCCGAGCACACTTGCATCAACGATGCTGGCCCTACGTTCGCTCACGCGATCCGATCAACCTCCATTCCCCATGTGCTCGAGCATCTTGTGATCGAGCTGCAAGCTGCTGATCCTACAACTCCTGAGGACGCCACGTTCGTCGGGATCACCCAGTGGGTCGACGAGGCAGAAGGAAGGGCGCGCGTGGAAGTCAGCATGCGCGACGACCTTGCGGCTCTGCGCGCAGTCCGCGCAGGGCTCTCGTTCCTGAACGGCATGCTTGGTCGTGATACTATTGCGTGATACCACACGAGGACGAGGTAGAGCATATGCCGAACTCAGCACACTTGGAATTCGATAACTCGGATGCGCGCATCGCGACACGCGTGCGAAAGATGCGGTCCTCTCCTGTAAGGGATCTCTTCTCCGCTGCGACGCGGCCAGATATCATCTCGCTTTCCGGCGGCATGCCAGATGTTCGCCTCTTGCCGCAGAAGGATATCGCGCATGCGGTCGAGCTGGTGCTTGCTGATCCGACAGAGCGTGCGATCGCGTGCCAGTACGGGCCGACCGATGGACGCGCGGGGCTGCGTGAAGTCGTTTGCGAATTGATCCGCGATCTGGGGATCCGCGCAAGGCCTGAGAACGTGGCGCTCACCTCAGGTGCGCAGGAGGCGCTCGATCTGGTGGCGAAGACGTTCATCAATCCAGGAGACATCATCATTGCGGAAGGCCCCACATATTTGGGTGCCCTGCAGGCGTTCTCGGCATACGAGCCAGATATCCACTGCGTCGAATGCGACAATGACGGCATGCGCATGGATCTCCTCGAAGAAGAGCTTGAGCGTATCGGCAAAGGCAATCCACGCCTCAAGTTCGCGTATGTCATCCCTAATTTTCAGAATCCGAGCGGTGTTACCATGTCGCCTGAGCGCAGACGCCGCCTGATCGAGCTTTCGCACGAGTACAACTTCATGATCCTCGAGGACGATCCGTATGGGCGCATTCGCTTCGATGGCGGCCATCAGCTTTCGCTTAAAGCCATGGATGATGAGGTCGTCTATCTGGGAACCATCAGCAAGATCTTCGCCCCGGGCTTGCGCGTGGGATGGATCGTTGCCCCGCGACATGTTCTCTCGAAGGTGATGCTGGTGAAGCAGGGCGAGGATCTGTGCGGCTCATCGTTCGACCATGCGGTCGTGCAGAACTACTTCACGAAGATACCATGGCAGAAGACGCTTCAGAGGTTCATCAGCGTCTATACCGAGCGTCGCGATGCCATGCTTGCCGCACTCGACGAGTTCTTCCCTGAGGAAGCCACCTGGACACATCCTGAAGGCGGCCTTTTCATCTGGGTCACGCTTCCCGAGTATGTGGACACGGGATCCATGCTCGCTGAGGCGCTTGAGGCGGGCGTCACCTATGTGCCAGGGGATTCGTTCTATCCGAATGGATCAGGTGGCAAGAACAGCATGCGCATCAACTTCAGCTATGAAAGCCCTGAGAACCTTCGCGAGGCCATCCGAAGACTTGCGGAGGTCATCGAGTCCAGGCTCGATCTGTATCGGGCGTTCATCGCTGCGGGCGCTATTCGCCCTGATCGAGCACCGCAGAACGTGCATCCTGTCTACGATCCTCTCAAGGCGGAAGTGGCTGCGAGCGAGCTTCTTCGCGAAGCCGAGGAGGTTGCCTTGAACAATCACAGTTCTGAAGAGAATGCGCTTGCAGAGCAGCAGATCGTTGTTGACGCGGCGCTGATGGATGAGTAAGGAGCGAGCGTATGGGTCTCAAAGTTGCAGTATTGATGGGTGGCACGTCGTTCGAGCGTCAGTTTTCGCTCGAGAGCGGCAAGAACGTGTGCGATGCGCTCGTAGAGGCGGGGCATAAGGTCGTGCCCTTGGATACCGTGCAGGAGCTTGTGCCGACGATCCGATCCGAGAAGCCCGATGTTGTCTACAATGCGCTTCACGGCAAGCATGGCGAAGATGGCACCATCCAGAGCTTGTTGGAATTCCTCGGCATTCCGTTCGTGGGCTCTCCTGCAAGCGTGTGCCATCGTGCATACAACAAGGATGCGCTTCATTCCAGCTTGCAGAAGTATCGTGACCTTACCGGCGAGGGTGCTGTTGCATCGTGGCCGCAAGGCGTCTTCCTTGCGAAAGATGCCTTCAATAAGATGGGTGCGGCAACGGCGCTTGATATGGTGCCCGAGCGCGTGATCGGAGGTTTTCCTGTTGTCGTCAAGCCTGCACATGGAGGAAGTGCGCTCGGCGTGCACAAGGTGGAGGATCCTGAGCAACTGGGAGAGGCTATCCTTGACGCGCTCTCCTACGATGATGCGGTCAACATCGAGCAATGGATCGATGGCGTTGAGCTTTCGGTCTCCATCCTTGGAACAGGGTGGGATGCGTATGCGTTGCCGCCTGTCGAGATCGTGGCGAAGGGGCAGTTCTATGATGCGGCAGCTCGCTTGGATGATCAGCTCGTAGATTTCTATTGTCCGGTGCGCCCCGCTTCGCTTTCAGATGATCCTGCAGAGGCAGAGGCCATTCGCGCCGAGATCGAGCGTGCGGCGCTTGAGGTCTATCATGCGTATAGCGTACGTGATCTTGGGCGTATCGACATGATCTGGGACGGCGCCCAGGCAAAGTGCTTTGAGGTGGATGTCTCTCCAGGCATGACCTCGCATTCGCTCTTCCCAGCTGCCTGCGAAGCTGCGGGCTTGTCCATGCCTGCCGTGATGAACGAGCTTGTCTTGGCTGCTGCAGGACGTGCTGCTTTCGAGCGATAGCCTTGCTTGCTAAAGCTTGTGTCTTTTGCGACCAGATTAGTCAACGATTGCATTTCGGTTCATCAATGGGACGGTTTGCGCAGACGAGCGAAAGACGACTACCATATAATTGAACGCAATCGTAATTCCAGGCAATGGAAAGTAATGGAGGTCATCATGGGAAGGTTTCTCACATTCGTTATCGGTAGCGCAGTCGGTGCGATAGGCGCGCTCCTTCTGGCTCCCCAGTCTGGCCAGGAAACGCGCAATATGGTTGCTGACCAGGCAACCAGCATTGCGAATAATGCACAAGAGATCGGCAATCAGGCCATCAACAACATCCAAGAGGGCGTCAAGCAGGCCGAGAAGAAGGGCGCCGAGGTCATCGGCAACGTGAAAGAGGCTGCTGGCATGGACGCTTCTGAGGCTGCTGACAAGAACGACGAGCTTCGCTCCAAGATCGAAGCAGCGCGTGAGCGCATCGCCGCACAGGTGAAGGGCAACGCCGAAGAGGCTGCGAAGAAGGCCAAGGAGAGCATCCCCGAGGCTTCCGCACATGTTGCTGATGCCATCGATAAGGCGAACAGCGCTGTTGATGCAGCAGCCGACAAGGCAAGCGAGGCTGTGGGTCAGGCCGCCGATGCCGTTAAGGACGCCGCTGATGCGGCCGACAAGAAGATCGAGGACGCAGGGAAGTAGACCATCCCTTCGCAACCTCTCTGGATCTTTCGATGGCTTCGAAGCAAAAGGCAGGTCAACTGAGCGCCAACGCATTGATGTCCAAGCGCGTCTGGATGAGCCGACCAACAAAGAGGGACGAGGATGCCCAGAAGAAGATGGGTCGCGTCCACGCGGTGGTCTTCCATCCGACCGAGGCACGATGCGTTGGCCTTCTTGTCAAACGCCCTGATGTGGCATTGATGTTCCATCGTTCAGACCTCTTCGTCGCTTTCAATGGATTTAGCGAAGAGGGCAATGCGCTTGTGCTCAACGACGAGCCTGGCACGACAGACAGAAGCGCATGCAAGGCGCTTGCGATCGACCTTGATAGCTGCGTCATCTGGCTTGGCCTTGCGGTCATGAGCGCAGACGGCACGTCGTTCGGCACAGTAGGCGACGTGGTGTTCGATGCGAAGACAGGCCGTGTTGACCATCTTGTCGTCAGCCAGGGCGCTACGGCGAACACCTTGCTTGGCACGCGTCATGTTCCTGCGGCAATGATCCGTGGTTTCAAGCGTGGCATGGGAACGCAGCTCTATCTTGCAGATGACGATGATGAGCGCGCTCTTGGTGCACTGCTTGTCGATGAAGCTGTGAAGGATATCTCCATCGAGGGCGGCGTTGCCGAGACAGCTGGCGAAGCGACAGCGGTGATAGGCGACAAGGCCAAGAAGAGCTACAAGCGCGTGGTCAAGAAGGTGAAGCCGAAGGCTCAAGAGGCAGGCAAGGTAGCTTCTGAGGCTATCGACAAGGGCGTGTATGTCACGGGACGGCAGATCGGCCGCACCAAAGGCATGTTCGGCAAGTTCAAGGATGAGTTCAAGAAGGGCATGAACTCTTAGGTCTACGTTTTGTTAATCCAAAATGAATCCATGCTGGATTGCCATATGACAAGCGAAAGTCTCGCCGCGTCGTCGCTTCGAGACATAAGTCTCTCAGCGACTTTGGCTTACCTCGCTTTCGCTATCATATGGCAACCTTCAAGTGCATCATATATAGACTGGGTTAACAGAGGCTAGATCTAAGAGTTCATGAGTACGTCAAAGCGGTATCTCGGCGTACACGATGTTGCGCTCTTCCTTGATCCATTCGAAGAATCCTTGGCAATCCATCACAGGTAGTGTGCTCTCTTGAAAGCCTTCTGCATTGCGGCTTATTATGCAGTCTGCTTTCAGCGATAAGGCAACCTGATGCATGAGGGCATCTTCGGGATCGGTCCAGCTCGTTGCAAGCATGTCATCTACCTCATCTGCTCCAACGCTCGCAACTTTTATGAAGGATCTCAGTTTGCGAAGCCGCTCAAGAGCTTCAGGGACAAGCTTTGACTTTCCTCCATCTGAAAGGATGTATACCAGATCGGTCATTTGCGATGAGGAAATCCAGAGCTCGAGCTCTCCCACGGCGCCAAGTGCCATCAGAAGCCGTGCGCTTTCATAGAACGGTGTGCGCACGTTCGTGAAATCGATGAGGACATTGGTGTCCACCAGAAGCCTGAGACGCGCTTGATCGTAGCTGCTCACAAGAGTCCTCTGGATTTCAATCGGTCAGCCTTGATCTCTGATGGTGACATAGTGTCAAACCGTGAACGTGCAGGCTTTGAAATGCTATCGACCAACGCGAAAGCTCTCTCCCAATCAAGCTTGGAGGGTGCAGGTGGCTGCGGCATGAGGCACGATATGTCCTGATCGGCTATCAAGCGATCATAAAGAAGGTTGATAGCCTCTGATGCAGATATCCCCATTCGACTCAAGACAAGGTTCCCCTTGCTCTTCTTATGAGCAGTCATCCTGCCCGTTACCATTGCATCTGCCATAGCTCCTCATTTCCTGTTGTACAACACTATTGTACAACAGTGCCATTGCGATGGCAAAGGGTGATCCAGAGGCAACCTCTCTATCTCTTGCCTGCAAACAAAGCTGGTGGTGTTCCTTGTGGAGGCGCTGTGCGTGCTAAATGCCCACCTCTGCATTGATGTTACAATTGACGAATCATGAAACACGATCTCGGACCCTGGAGGTACCATGCCAAAGATCACAAGAGCTGACGTTCGCGTTCCTATGGATGTTCCCGCAGACGCGCGCGACACCTACATTGACAATTATCTGAAAGCAACGCGCAATACAGGGCGCCTGATGCTCTTCGCATGCGATCAGAAGATCGAGCATATGAACAAGGATTTCTATGGTGAAGGCATCGACCCTGCTGATGGCAAGCCAGAGCATCTTTTTCAGATCGGCAAGGAAGGCGTCATCGGCGTGCTCGCTGGTCAACGTGGTCTTGTTGCGCAGTACGCAGCCGATTATCCTGATATCAACTATCTCATCAAGATGAACTCGAAGACCAACCTCGTTGGCACGAAGCAGGAGGATCCGTACTCACCCCAGCTCACGGACATCGAGGCTGTGCTGCAAATGCGCGAGAACGGTGTGAACATCGTCGGTCTCGGCTACACCATCTATCTTGGAAGCGAATACGAGTCGACCATGATGGCCGAGGCGGGCGAGCTCATCGCGCGTGCTCATGAGCACGGCTTGCTCGTTGTGCTGTGGATCTATCCGCGTGGCAAAGCCGTTACGGCTGAGAAGGATCCTGACCTCATCGCAGGCGCTGCAGGTGTTGCGCTTTGCATCGGCGCTGACTTCGTGAAGGTCAACCCGCCAAAGCCCGAGGATGGTCGTACGCCAGCACAGGCACTTCGCGTGGCCGCTGATGCTGCTGGACGCACGGGGCTTGTGTGCGCAGGTGGTTCTACCGTTGATGCGGAGACGTTCCTCACCCAGCTCTATGACCAGATTCATGTAGGCGGTGCATGCGGCAATGCTACCGGCCGCAACATCCATCAGCGCTCCCTTGATGAGGCGGTTCGCCTGACCAAGGCTATCAGCGCCGTTACGCTTGCCGATTATGATGTTGCTGCTGCGCTCGAGGTTTTCGAGGGAAAGAAGCAGTTCGGTTATTCTGACATCTAAAGAGCGTTTTAGACCGACGAACAGGGCTTCTGAGCACTTCTGTGCTTGTAATAGCCCTGTTCGACGGTTAATATACTGATTTGAAGTTCTTGCTGGGAAACTACCATGAGGTGACAATGACGGATCAAGTGAATATGACAGGCTCGTCGACCCCGTCGCCGCAGATGCCCATGCAGACGCCATCGGGTTCGGGGCAGCCAGCCCCCATGCAGCAAGCACCAAAGAAGCATACGAAGCGCAATATCATCATTGCTGTCATCTGCGTTGTTGTGGCTGCAGCAGTAGTCTTCGCTATCTGGTGGTTCCGTGGGGGAGCCAGCACCTTCTATGATTCATCTGCCCAGGAAGGGCAAGCCTCATACAAAACAGCAGAGGAGATCCAAGCCGAGCTCGATCGTCAGATCGCTGAGGGCATGCTGAACATCTCCATCGCGAGCATCATCAATTTCGAGAATTCCTCATCACCAGGATTGGCCTACATCGAGAATGTGCCATCCAACAAATATGTCTTGCGCGTAGCTATCACGGTAGACAGCACTGGTGAGACGGTCTATCAATCGGGCGGCATCCGTCCAAACAACACTATCGAGCAAATCATGCTCTCACAACCGCTGCAGCAGGGAACGTATCCTGCGACAGCCACGTTCACTGCGTACGATCCCGATTCGCTCAACGAGGTCGGTCAAGCATCGGCGAGGATCACGCTTAACGTTCTCAATTAGTTCGTTTGAGACGCCCCGTTAGACCGCTTCCCAAATGCGTACCGCGCATTCCTTGACGCTTTCGCCTTCGATCGTGGTGTAATCGACATTCGCATAGGTCACTGCTCGATCAAGGCTGCTTTGCGATGCGAGGAATTCGCCATATCCTTGGCCTGTGCCGTCTGCCTCGATCGTGAAATAGCGGCGACCGACAAGGTCGACGCCAGCAACCACGTTCGTCGAGCGCAACATGAACCAATTGCCGCACCAGGAAGGAGGAGCAAGAGGGGTTCGTGGAAAGCGGAACCACTGCTCAGAGCTGTAGAGATCAGCCACGGCCTGCATGCTCTTCTGCGCAGCTTCTTCCTGCTGCGCTTCGCTGAGCACATCTTCGCGCGACCCTTCGAGCAGACCCGTCGCAGCATCGTCGTAAGCGGTCTGGAGATCGTATGCGGGGCGTTCAAGCGGCGTATATGTGCCAAGGTTGGAGATGCCGTCACCAAAGGAATAGATGCTCTCGAATGCGAAGGTGAAGCCCGTGTTTCCGTAGCTGACATCGGTGGGACGCATGCTGGCGGGCAAGACAAGCTCATCGATGACCTTGCCGCTCTCGGCGTCAACATAGGTGAGCGCATAATAGGTGCTCGAGGCCTGTGCGCGTGGAGCACAGGCAACGCCTGCGGGGCCTGCGGTAAGCCCACAGGCCATCTTGCCAGGAGCTTCAAGGAGGGTTTCGGCTTGGTCGCTGTTGGCTGCAAGAGGCGCACGCATGAGAGAGCTCGTGTATGCATTCGCTCGACCAGATATGTTGGGTACGAGCTGCCAGAAGGTATGCCCGCCTGCCACAGCGATCGAGGGCATGATGAATTGCGAGTCGCTCTCATAGGCAAGCTGAGGCTCTCCTATGGTGAGGCCGTCAACCGTAGTGTGATAGATGCGCCAGACATTGTTGAGGATATTCTCCTCGACCCAGGCGATTCCCTGTGCTGAAGCGCGCACATCGAAGATCTGGAATCCCTCGTTGGCGCCAACTGCTTGGTTCAGCACCGTTGTGAAATAACCTGACGAGAGCGAGAGCAGACCTACCTTCGTAAGCGGGTTAGAGGTGTCCGAGGGAAGGAGGCAGGCTGCAACCTCGTTATCGGTGGCCCAGATCATGGTGCCATAGGGCATCGAAGCGTTTGCTCGCACCCGAAGGACATCCTCGTAATTCTCGATATACTCGCAATCCTCGGTGGTGAAGACTGCATCCGCGCCAACGGTCAGAAGCGAAAGGTCGCCTGATCGCGTGCTCGGGCTCTCATCGTCGTTGGCGTTGTTGCGCCCCACGAGAGCGCCCACGCCTACCGTGACCGCACCTGCGGCTACCACGCCAGCAGCTCCTAAGACGAGCTGGCGTCGTGTGAGGGGAAGGCCATCAGCGAATGTGCCGCCATCCCCTTTCGGCAGAGATCGCTCCTTCCGAGGTTGTCCTTTCTGAGGGCGCTCTTTCGAAGAAGCGCTACGTGAAGAAGAGCTCTTGCCCTCGGCTCGATGTGGCTTCGCGTGAGCGCCTGTAGCGATCCTCTTGTTCGGCACAGAAGGCCTGTCAGACTTTTTTTGCATCGGATTATTATGTCATTCGAAAAACAGATTGTCCCGTTTCGCCTTGCGAAGTTACAATAATCCCAAATATAGGGATTTTCGGTCGAAGGGATGAGCAGCATGAACACAAGCGATACACGTCGCATCCTCTTGGTGGAAGACGACGCGAACATCCGTGAGGCCGTGGCCGCCTATCTTGAGCGAGAAGGATATTGGGTCATGCCCGTTGAGGATGGGCAGCAGGCGCTTGATGAGTTCTCAAAGCATGCATTCGACCTTATCGTGCTCGACCTGATGCTTCCGAAGATCTCGGGTGAGCGCGTCTGCCGCACGATTCGCGATACCTCTGATGTTCCCATCATCATGCTGACTGCAAAAGGGGAGGTCGAGGATCGCATCATCGGGCTTGAGCTTGGTGCAGATGATTACCTTGTGAAGCCGTTCAGCCCGCGCGAGCTTGTGGCGCGTGTGCGGGCCCTTCTTCGCCGCACGCAATTGGAGAACGAGCCGCAGCGTGAGGTCCTTGAATTCGGCGACCTTGTCATCGATGTTTCAGGGCATAAGGTGCTCGTGAAGGGCGAAGAGATCGACCTTACCGCGTCTGAGTTCAAATTGCTGACCACGTTGGCGCGCTATCCTGGGCGCGTGTATTCGCGCATGGAGCTTGTTGAGAAGGTTCTCGGGTACGATTTCGAAGGCTATGAGCGCACGATCGACTCGCATGTGAAGAACCTGCGTGCAAAGCTGGGAGACAATCCGCGCAAGCCGAAATGGCTGCACACCGTCCATGGCGTGGGCTACCGTTTCGAAGCTACCGAATAGCTCGTGAAGCATCACGCTCGTAGAGGATAGTTTCGTGGAGGAGAACGAGTCGCAGAAGATGCGGGAGAACTCAGCTCGCAAGGAGCGCAAGCGCGCGCGTGCAGAGAATGCATCTTCACGCGACCAGGAGCTTATCGAGTCCGCTGCTATGCAGAGTCGACCACGCGTTAGCTTCACGACGAAGCTGATCCTAAGCTTCGTGGCGGTCACCTTGATCACGTCGCTTGTCTCCATTGCTGTTGTTACCGTTGCGTGGAACCAGTATTTCGTCGGCTATACCACTGAGAAGCTTGAGAACCTTGCACAGACTGCTGTCCGCCGCATCCAAGCGCTCTACTTGCGCAGCGGCGAGCTTGATGATGAGACGCTTGCGCCTGCGCGACAGCTCGTGGATGTTTCGAATTATGTTGGGGTCACCGTGGTGGATGGTTCAGGGCGGATCATCTACAACTCCACTGGTTCGTGGACAAGCGAGAACTCAGGCCCGATCATCGAGAACAGCGCATCGAAGGTTGCGCTTGCGAATCTTACGATCGATGGGGAAGACATCTGCACCGTGCAGGTATGGGTCTATGGTTCGAACACGCTTATGACCAAGGAAGATGAGCAATTTCACGACGTGATGTTCATCTCGCTCTACATCGCAGGCGTCTTGGCCGTTGGTGTTGCTTTGGTGGTCGGCTTGCTCTTCGCTCGGCGCATCGTGCGTCCTGTGAACAAGATCACCAGAACTGCGGACACCATTGCAAGTGGCGACCTCTCTGCACGTACGGGCTTGCGTGGCAACAACGAGATCCTTGAGCTGGGCGAGACCATCGATAACATGGCTGCAGCGCTTGAGAAGAGCCAGCAACAGGAAAAGCAGCTTACGAGTGACGTTGCGCATGAGCTACGCACACCGCTCATGGCCATCCAAGTTACGGTGGAGGCCATCATCGATGGCGTCTACGAACCTGACGAGAAGCGGCTCAATCAGATCGACGTCGAGGTTCAGCGCCTTTCCAAGCTGGTGGATGCCCTGTTGAAGCTCTCGCGTCTTGAGATGCGCTCCCAACCGATCAAGGAGGAGCCGGTCGACCTGACCGACCTTATCGACGGCGTGGTCATCACAAACGAGGTCTTGGCTGAGGAGCAAGGATTGCACATCACAAGCGATACGACCCCTGATATCTGGACCATCGGGGACGCAGACCTCATCAGGCAGGCAGTGGCGAACTTGGTCTCGAACGCAATGCGCTATACGCCCGAAGGTGGCAGCATCATCGTGAGCGTGCATGCGGTGGGTAAGATGGCGACCATCGAGGTGACCGATACAGGGATCGGCTTGATGCCTGAAGAGGAGAAGAAGGTGTTCACGCGCTTCTGGCGCGCAGATGAAGGGCGCACGCGTGAGTCTGGCGGGTTGGGGATCGGCCTTGCCATGGTGAAGGAGATCGTCGAGCGGCAACATGGGCACGTGTTCGCGAAAGGCGAGAAGGGCGTAGGATCCACATTCACCATCCAGCTGCCTTTGTATGATCGCAACAAGGAGCGCGAGAATGCACGACGTGCCCTGCGATCCTTCGCCGAGAAGAACAAGCTTTGAGAGAGCATTGCTTAGAGCTCTGCTTGCTCAAGCGGAATAGGTTTTATATGACAAGCGAAAGTCTCGCCGCGTCGTCGCTTCGAGCCAAGGTCTCTCAGCGACTTTGGCTTACCTCGTTTTCGCTATCATATAAAACCTTCACGCGTCTTATGCGATAACATCTTCGTCGTGTCAATGAGCGCTCGCAAGAGCCGTGTCGCAAAATGCAAGTTCATCTTCTACAATGGCATATGTCATGATCACAACTCAAAACGAGCGAGGATGAGACTGTGCAAGCTAACCCTATCGATATCAAACCGACTTCTTCAGGCAAGGTGCGTGACCTTTACGACCTTGGTGACGAGCTGCTGCTGGTGGCTACTGACCGCATCTCTGCGTTCGACTTCATCTTGCCTGACTTGATCCCTCATAAGGGCCAAGTCTTGACGCAGCTTTCGCTCTTCTGGTTCGAATTGCTTGATGGCGTGGTTGAGAATCATCTCATCTCAGCAGAGGTTGCCGATCTTCCTGAAGCGTTCAAGCCTTTTGCTTCGTGGCTCGACGGGCGTTTCATGTTGGTGCGCAAGGCCGAGATGTTCCCCATCGAGTGCATTGTGCGCGGCTATCTTGCTGGAAGTGGGCTCAAGGAATACGATCGCGAAGGCACCGTCTGCGGCATTCATCTGCCCGCGGGTCTCATCAACTCCTCAAAGCTGCCTGAAGCCATCTTCACGCCGTCTACGAAGGCGGATATCGGCGGTCATGATGAGAACATCTCCTTCGAGCGCTGCGCTGACCTTATCGGCATTGACGATGCACAAGAGCTCAGCCGCCTTTCCACGCAGATCTATAGCACGGCAGCGGATTATGCGCGTGAACGAGGGATCATCATCGCAGACACCAAGTTCGAGCTCGGTACCATCGATGGGCGCATCGTCCTTGGCGATGAGGTTCTCACCCCTGACTCTTCGCGCTTCTGGCCGCTTGACGAATACGAGCCTGGCAAGAGCCAGCCTTCGTTCGACAAGCAGTATGTGCGCGATTGGCTGACCGCCAACTGGGACAAGACGGGAGAGCCACCGCATCTGCCCGCTGAGGTGGTCGAGAAGACCACGGAGAAGTACATCCAAGCATTCGAGATGATCACAGGGCGCGCGTTCGCCTTCAAATAGTTCAAGAAGAAGATACACAGGAGCATCAATGTCTCAAAGAAACCCGATGAACGAGCGCTACACCAACGACAAGCGCGCAAACGTCTCGCGCAAGAGCGCCGCATCCGCCAAGCCGAAGACCAAGGCTGCAGCCAGCGTAACCGTCACAGGCTCATCCAAGCCAGCGAAAGACAAGAAGCAGCTTCAGAAGGAGGCGCGCAAGCAGGAACAGGCGCGCCAACGCGAGCTCGATCGCAAGTACTACAAGCCTGACACCGCGCGATACAAGAAGCTGCGCCGCCTTTGGATGATCAGCCTTGCGGCAGCTGTCGTCTGCGTTGTGCTCTCGTGGGCGCTGCGCAGCGTGCAGCCTGAATGGATCGCGATGGTGTGCCTCTTCGGTGCCTACGGCTTCGTCATCTATGCGTTCTATCTCGATTTCTCGAAGATCAAGAAGGAGCGTCGTGCCTATCAAGAGCGCATGGTCGCGCTTGAGGCTGAGCAGGAGAGAAAAGAGAAGCTCGAGGCACGCCAAGCTCAAGCGGCGAACAGCAAGAAGAACGCGAAGAAGCATCATTAGGGCGAAAGGGTACGAAGCAGCTGCTCGACGAATCGGCGAAGTTGCTGCTTGTATGATCGTTTCGTTCTGAACAAGGAGGAGCTCATGGTCAAGCGGGTCTATGTCGAGAAGAAGCCAGGATTCGATGTTCATGCGACACAGCTGCTGGCAGAGCTTCGTGACATCTTGCGCATCTCTTCGCTTGAGGGAGTGCGCATCATCAATCGGTATGATGTCGAGGGCACTGACGATGCGCTTTTCGAGCGCTGCGTGCCTACCGTCTT
Organism: uncultured Eggerthellaceae bacterium; assembly: GCA_910588985.1. GTDB lineage: Bacteria > Actinomycetota > Coriobacteriia > Coriobacteriales > Eggerthellaceae > MGBC163016. The sequence goes on from CAJURO010000010.1 coordinate 21,632, forward strand.
CAGCGAGCCTCAGGTCGATGAGGTGTCCTTTACCTTAGAGGATGCGCTTGCTGTCAAGGACAGCACTGGGGCTGTGGGGAGCTCTGCGCGTGCGGGGGGCTCAGCTAACGTCTTTGCGGTGGAGTTCCTGCCAGGCCAATTCGACCAGCGCGCTGACAGCGCGGCAGAGTGCGTGGCGCTGATCAGCCAGGGGGAGCGCCCGCAGGTTCGCTCAGCTACGCTGTACGTGCTTGAAGGTGCGCTTTCTGATGCAGACGTCGAGGCTATCAAGCATTATGTCATCAATCCTGTCGAGGCGCGCGAGGCAGACCTGAGCGAGGTGCTCACGCTCGCGATGGATTTCCCCGAGCCGCCCGATGTAGAGGTCATCGAAGGATTCCGAGAGTTTGACGCCAATGCGCTGGCCTCGTTCATTCGCGAGCGCGGGTTGGCCATGGACCTCGCCGACATAGAGTTCATGCAGGCTTATTTCCGCGAGATCGAGCGTGATCCCACCATCACCGAGGTCAAGCTCATCGATACGTACTGGTCCGATCATTGCCGCCATACCACCTTCGGCACGGAGCTTGTGGACATCGACATTCGCGACGAGCAGGTGAAGGCAGCCTTCGATACGTATATGGGCATTCGCCATGAGCTCGGGCGCGATGAGAAGCCCGTCTGCCTCATGGATATGGGAACCATTGGAGCGAAGGCGCTGAAAGAGGTCGGGGAGCTGACGGGGCTGGACGAGTCCGAGGAGATCAATGCCTGCACGGTTCGTGTGAAGGTTGATGTGCGGGGCGAAGAGCAGGACTGGCTCTATCTGTTCAAGAACGAGACGCACAATCATCCGACCGAGATCGAGCCCTTTGGTGGCGCGGCCACGTGCCTTGGTGGCGCTATCCGCGACCCGCTCTCGGGGCGCGCGTATGTCTATCAAGCCATGCGCGTGACAGGTGCCGCCGATCCGCGCGTGCCTGTGGAGGACACCATCCCAGGAAAGCTTCCGCAGCGCAAGCTGGTCACCACCGCAGCGCAGGGATATTCCTCGTATGGCAATCAGATCGGGCTTGCTACGGGTCAGGTTGACGAGATCTATCACCCTGGATATGCGGCGAAGCGCATGGAGATCGGCGCGGTCATAGGGGCAACGCCTGCAAGCGACGTGCGTCGCGAGACGCCTGAGGCGGGGGATGTCATCGTGCTGCTTGGCGGCCGCACGGGGCGTGATGGAATCGGCGGTGCTACTGGTTCGTCAAAAGCGCACAGTGCAGAGTCCATCGAGACGTGCGGTGCTGAGGTGCAGAAGGGCAACCCGCCTGCCGAGCGCAAGATACAGCGTCTCTTCCGCAACTCCGAGGCGTGCCGCATGATCAAGCGTTGCAACGACTTCGGTGCGGGCGGCGTGTCGGTGGCCATTGGCGAGCTTGCCGATGGGCTGGAGATATACCTCGATCGGGTTCCTAAGAAATACGAGGGGCTTGACGGTACCGAGCTTGCCATTTCAGAGAGCCAAGAGCGCATGGCGGTCGCGCTTGCTGCCGATGACGTTGATGACTTCATCGCCCTGGCTCGCGCAGAGAATCTTGAGGCTACGCCCGTGGCTGTTGTTACGGCCGAGCCGCGCGTGCGCATGGAGTGGCGCGGCAAGACCATCGTGGACATCAGCCGCGAATTCCTCAACAGCAACGGCGCACCTAAGCAGGCACGCGTGTGCATCGATGCGCTCCCTGACCTGGACGATCATGCCCTTGCCTATCGAGAGGGCATCACCCTTGCGGAGCGTCTTGAGGAAGTGGTCAGCGATATCAACGTTGCGTCCAATAAAGGCCTTGTTGAGCGATTCGACTCCACCATCGGCGCAGGTACGGTGCTCATGCCCTTTGGCGGCAAGCATCAGCTCACACCTGCACAGGCTATGGTGTCGAAACTCCCTGTCCTCGGCGGGGACACCACCACGGTCTCGGGTCTTGCATGGGGATTCGACCCTTATATCAGCGAACGCAATCCCTTCGCTGGTGCGTACATCGCTGTGATGCTTTCCATTGCGAAGCTTGTTGCCACTGGCTTTGAGCGTGACCGGATGTACCTTACCTTCCAGGAATACTTCGAGAAGCTCGGGGACGATCCTACTCGTTGGGGTCAGCCTGTCTCGGCGGTTTTGGGCGCATTGATGGCGCAGCTCGCGTTCGGCGTGGGCGCTATCGGTGGCAAGGATTCCATGTCTGGCAGCTTCGAGGACCTCGACGTGCCCCCTACGCTCGTGTCCTTCGCCACTGCCACGGGGAATATCGATCGCGTTACGTCTCCTGAGTTCAAGGAGGCGGGCGATGCCGTCGTGTGGCTGTGCCCGTTGAGCGATTCGCCGAATGACATCGCGGCTACCTTTGATGCGGTGGAGCGGTTGATCGGGGCGCAGAAGGTGCGCGCGTGTGCTACGGTGGGCGCGGCGGGGCTTCTGGAGACCCTCTTCAAGATGTGCGTGGGCAATCGCCTTGGCATCGAGCTTGCCGACGAGATCGGCATGGTCGACCTCAACATCCTCTCCTTGGGTACCTTCGTCGTGGAGCTTGCCGAGGATGAGGATGCGGAGAGCGTAGTCGAGTTCCTCCGCAAGGAGATGGGGACGATCGCGGATAAGAAGCTGGCCGATGAATGGGTCATCGATCCCGATGATCGTGGGTTCGAGGTGATCGAGCTTGGCGAAGTGAGCGAGGAATACCTCATGGTCATGGACGGCGACGAGGCTGACCTTGCTGAGATCCAAGAGGTATGGGAATCGGCCATGGAGGGCGTCTTCCCGTATCGTAGTGCGAAAGAGGGTTCGGCGCAGCTTGAGCCCGTTGAGCCGATCAGCTATACGGCAGGTCCTGCGGTCTCGTTCGACGGTGCGCCCATCGCACGTCCGCATGTGACTATTCCCGTGTTCCCAGGCACGAACTGCGAGTACGACACGCAGGCGGCGTTCGAGAAGGCGGGCGCTGATGTCACCGTGCAGATCATCAACAACATGTCACCTGAGGCTATCCAGGAGAGCGCTGAAGAGCTGGCACGCAACATCGGTCGTTCGCAGATCGTCATGCTGCCTGGCGGTTTCTCGGGTGGTGATGAGCCTGATGGGTCGGCGAAGTTCATCACGGCGTTCTTCCGTGCGCCGAATGTGACCGAGGCTGTGCGGGAGCTCCTTCAGAAGCGCGATGGGCTCATGCTCGGCATCTGCAATGGGTTCCAGGCTTTGGTGAAGTTGGGGCTCGTGCCCTATGGAGACATCGTAGATGCGAAGGCAGATATGGCGACGCTCACGTTCAACTCCATCGGGCGGCACCAGAGCAGGCTCGTGGATACGCGTGTGTGCTCGAACCTGTCTCCGTGGCTTGCTGATTGCCAGGTGGGCGAAGTGCATACGGTGGCCATCAGCCATGGCGAAGGACGCTTCGTAGCACCGCCAGAGTTGCTGGCGCAGCTGATCGAGCGCGGTCAGGTTGCTACGCAGTATGTCGATGCTGCTGGGGTGCCATCGATGGATCTGGCGGTGAACCCGAACGGGTCGGTGTTGGCTATCGAGGGCATCACGTCGCCTGATGGGCGCGTGTTCGGCAAGATGGGCCACAGCGAACGTGCAGGGAGCGGTCTATACAGGAATGTCCCTGGCAATCTGTATCAGCCTCTCTTCGAAGCAGGAGTAGCGTATTTCTCATAACCGATATCGGGAGAGAGAGGAGCGATCCTTATCCTCTCTCCCTCTTCGCGTGCTTCTCACTTGACCTCGATGCTAGCGAGCACATCGTAGAGCAATTCTTTGTGGGAGAGGAAGCTCTCTTGGGTTCCCAGCCAGTACAGCACTCCGATGGTTCCCTCGTCTATCTCCACGCATTCTGTGATCGCACGTACTTCGCCGTCTGGCGTGATGACTGAAAGCTCTTGCAGATAGGCGCGTCTGCCATCGAGTTCGAACTGCATCGGGTCGTTGTTGCAAGCTGCAACGACCCAGTCGGGATTGACATGCCATTTCTCGTTCAGCACTCTCTGCTCTGCGGATGGCTCATGGGAAGGAAGATCCTTTGCGAGTTCTTTCGCATAAGAAAGAGCCTCATCGAAGCTGACGCCTCGGTACTCGTTCGCGTTGATGAGGATGCTGTGGTCGTTCGTGAGAAGCTGCACAGCGGTATCGTGCAGATATCGATCTTGTGTCTTCAGTGCACCTGAGCTCGGTGAAGCTTCCGTTGGTGCCAACTCGGCAGGATAGTTGATCCTGAGCTTTCCCGCATCGATCTGTCTGTCAGCGCTTGCACTTGACGTGCAGCCGCAGAGGCCAAGCGGAAGCGCCAGGATGACGAGCGCTGACAAGAGCAGCTTAATGATGACCTTAAGCTTCATACCAGCACTCCTTTTTGCGATGCTCTTGTGGTTTGAAAATACATTAGATGCCATCCGTGTTATACCAAGCGAGCGTAATCCTGTCGTTGGTGGAAGAAATGAGCGACGTATATCTTTTCTTCGCGCAGCGTATAGAGCATTCCGTAGTTTTTAATGAACGCAACCCTATAGCCTTTGATCGCTAGTTCAGGCATCCTTGAAAGAGCGAACAGCTCAGGGTTTCCTTCGATCAGGGCAATCCGTGCTTCAAGCTCGTCCATGAAGCTTTTTGCTGCTTGAGCGCTTTTTAGCGCATCATAGAGATAATCAATGATCTGCTGGAGCTCTTTCTGGGCACTCTCGAGGATTACGACCTCATAGGTCATGTTCGCGCCTTAAAGCAACTGCGGTCTCTTTGAATGGAGCAAACTTGCTTTCTGCGATCTCTTCTTCTGCAGTGAGAATTCTTGCAAGGATCTTTGACTTAAGAGCTTCATCTTGCAGAAGGGCGTACTCTTCGTTGCTAAGACAATGGAGGGTGTCATAGCCATTCTTCGTAACCGTAACATCGCGTTCTCGCTGGACAAGATCAGCAAATGCTGCGGTGTTCTTCATATCCCGCACGGGTACGCAGATAGGCATAGCTTCCCTTTCGCTTTATGTATCGTCGAAAGATGGCCTTATTATACCACAGCGATTACCCATTGCATCTTTTCATGAATCGTTTATCCAGCTTGGGTTACCAGAGCCTTTAGAAATGATGGCGCCCTGTCTGTTGTCTCAGCGTCTTGGGGCTGCTTCAACAGAATTGAACACATCATCGAGAAGCTCTCTATTAGCCTGCAGAAGGTCATCGGGAAGCAAGCAATACACGACAGCGATGGTGTCTTCATCAATCTCAACGCACTCTGTAAGCGACTTTGCGATGGTGTTGTTGTAACCTTCACCCCACCATTCTTGCTTAAACGCACGCTTTCCATTGATCGTGATCATCTCAGGCTCTTCGCAGGCTGAGCTTCCGTAGTTGTTCGGGTTGAGAGACCATTTGCTGATTGCATCTTCTGATAACTGCGAAGGCGTAGCTGGATACACTTGCGTTTTGGCGTACGCGAGGGCTTCGTCGAATGTAACCCCACTGTACTCTTTGACCTCGATTGCTAACGAGCGATCGTTGTTAAAGAGATTTGCTTCTTGGAGATAAATAAGGAAGTTATTAGCTTCCGATTCTCGTCTTAATGTGGTTCCTTTTGGCGAAGAATCTTTTGGCGCAAGTTCGGAGGGATAGGAAATGGTGAAACTACCCATGTCGAGCTTGTTTTCAGATGCCGTACAGGCAAAGAGCGCGAGCGAAAGAGCAACCATGCAAAATACAGCAGCCAGTTTTGAGAAGGCGTTGACTCTCATAGGATGTCCTTTCCGAAATTTTGGGTGATATGCTCAAAGATAATGCGCTAGTGAATTATCTTCACTTTCGATGAAAAAGCGCTCTCTATGCCGACGAATTCATTTCCATTTTTTGATTATTGCATAATTGTGAAACCCATATATATGATGAAAGAGAGGAGTCGAGCAAGAATCGATCCTGAAAAGATTCTCACGCGCTCCTCTCTTCTAAAGAACAAACCTATTAATAGAACTATTGTTTATATTTGAACTGTCCCCTGTCATACTTGTGAACCATCCCTTGTCATAAGAAGGAGCCATTCATGTCTCTTCCTGCATCTGATAGAACGAAACAGCCCGACAATCGCACCACGATGGAGCTTGGAGCTGTGCTGCCGCGCACCGCTGAGGTTCGCGATGACCATCTATTCATCGGTGGCGTGGACATGGTCGATCTGGCGCACGAGCTTGGCACAGCGCTCTATGTGTTCGACGAGGAGGATCTTGTCAGCCGCATGCGCGCGTACGTCACTGAATTCCGTTCTCGTTATGAGAATTCGGACATCATCTATGCTAGCAAGGCGTTCCTTAACAAGGAAGTGCTGCGTATCGCAGCACGCGAAGGCCTTTGCTTGGATGTTTCAGGCGGCGGTGAGCTTGCCTGCGCGCAGATGGTCGGCTTTCCGATGGAGCGCGTTTTCGTACACGGCAACAACAAGACACCGCAAGAGCTTGAAGAGGCTATTTCCGCTGGTGTGGGCCGTATCGTGGTCGATTCGCGCATTGAGCTGGCGCGCGTGTCAAAGATCGCAGGGGAACTTGGCGTCACTCAGGACATCTGCATGCGCATCACCCCTGGTGTTGAGGCCGACACGCATGAATACATCCGCACAGGATGTGAGGACTCGAAGTTTGGCTTCACTATGCTCGAGGACTTCGCTTATACGTGCGTGGGAACTGCCCTTGAAACGCCGAACGTGCGCCTTGTCGGCCTTCATTGCCACATTGGATCGCAGATATTCGCGCTCCATTCTTTCGCCGAAGCTGCGCAAGTCATGGTCGATTTCATGGCGCGCATCCGTGATGGTTATGGTCACACCATCGAAGAGCTTGACCTCGGAGGCGGCCTTGGCATCGCCTACACCACAGCTGACAAGCCTTCGAGCATCGCGGAGTTCGCCGAGGTCACCTGCTCATCGGTGCGCGAGGCGTGCGCTGCTCATGATCTGCCGCTGCCGCGCCTGCTCGTGGAGCCTGGTCGCAGCCTCGTGGCGAACGCAGGTGTGACGCTCTACACGGTGGGCATCCTGAAGACGCTGCCGAACATCCGCAAGTACGTTGCCATCGATGGCGGCATGTCCGACAACATTCGCACGGCGCTCTATCACGCAGAATATGAGCCGACCATCGCGAACAAGGCAGGTCAGCCACGCACTGAGATCGTGACGCTTTGCGGCAAGCATTGCGAAAGCGGGGATGCTGTGGTCATCGACATGCCATTGCAGAAGGCTGACATCGGCGACATTGTCTGCGTCTTCGGTACGGGAGCCTACAACATGACGATGGCCTCCAATTACAACGGGCAACCACGTCCCGCGGTCGTCTTCGTGAAGGATGGCGAAGCACGCATCACCACACGTCCAGAAACATATGACGATCTGTATGCGCGCGATATCTGATCTGCGCAGAACAGCGTTGTAAACGATATACTTGACGAACGGCTCAAAGGTGCGTGCAGCAGAGCCGTTCTTTTATATGCTGACAAGAGGATCGGGTAGATCCGATGATGATATGGAGTAAGTGATGAGCGTTAAGATCGGCTTGGTGGGATGCGGCACCGTTGGAGGAGGATGCATTGACATCATCCATAAGCATGCGGGTGATTTCCTGCGTCACCTTGGCATTGATATCGAGCTTGTGCGCGTGTGCTCGCTCAGTCGGTCAGAGGCTGAGATGCATGGCGCGGGTGATCTTTTCACAGATGACTTCCACGACATCATCGAGGACCCTGAGATCGATATCGTCATCGAGCTCATCGGTGGCACCACGATCGCGCGCACGGTCGTGCTCGAGGCGCTCCGTGCAGGCAAGAGCGTTGTGACGGCGAACAAGGCGCTCATGGCAACGCATGGTCAAGAGGTCATGGATCTTGCCGAAGAGGTCGGTCGCGAGCTTGCCTTTGGTGCATCGGTTGGCGGTGGCATCCCGATCATCGGGCCGCTCAAGCATTCGCTGATCGCGAACGAGATAGAGTCGGTCATGGGCATCGTGAATGGCACCACGAACTTCATGCTCACGAGCATGGCGCAGGAAGGCATGACGTACGAGGAGTCCCTGGCGAACGCGCAAGCGCTTGGATTCGCAGAAGCCGATCCTAGTGCCGATGTTGATGGGTTTGACGCGGCGGCGAAGATAGCCATCCTCGCATCCATCGCCTTCAATACCCGCATCACGCTTGATGATGTATATACGAAGGGAATCACTTCCATCACGATCACGGATCTGGAAGCGGCGCGTGATATGGGATATGTCGTGAAGCTGCTGGCCATTGCCCATCGCACTGAAACGGGCATCGATGTGCGCGTGCATCCGACCATGATCCCGACGACCCATCAGCTTGCTACGGTGAACGGGGTGTTCAACGCCATCTATGTGGTTGGGGACTTCGTTGGTGAGACGATGTTCTTCGGCGAAGGCGCCGGCGCGGGTGCTGCTGCCAGCGCTGTCATGGGGGATGTGCTTGAAGTGGCGCGTCATATCCAGCAGGGGATTGCGCCCATCGTGGGATGCACCTGCACCGATGACCTTCCCATCCGTACGATTGAGACGCTTTCCATGAAATACTACATTCGCTTCTCGGTGGCGGATCGTCCAGGTGTGCTTGCCAGCATGGCGCAGATATTCGCCGACCATAACGTATCCATTCACTCGATGATCCAGCGTGGCGCAAAGGAAGATGGCAGCGTTGATGTCATCTATGTGACGCATGTTGCCCTTGAAAGCGCTGTGCGCGAGGCGATCGACCAGATCGCGCTTCTTCCCGATGTGTTGCATGGAGAACCATCGCTCATTCGCGTCGAAGAATAGCTGAGCTCGTTCATGCCACAGACACCACGGGAGAGCGCGGCGGCATTGCTCGATGACCTGAAACGTAAGGAACAGGTCTGGTATAAGCGCGTCTTCTCTACGCCACGTGTTTCAGATGCTCTGCCGCTTGGCGTGAAGATCTTTGGGGTGCTGTGCTGTTTGGCAGCATGTGCTGGCGTATTCGAGATCGTCATGGCGTTCATCCATGCGGTCGAGCTCTTTACTTCAGGAGGAATGGACCAGGTGGGCATGTCGACCACGGTCGTCACATTCCTTCAGCTGATCGACTTGTTCCTCCTAGCGGGCTGCTTCCTTGTTTTCGGGATTCGTCTCCTGCGTGGGCGGCGTCACTATGCCGCGCTTGTGATGTATGTCACCTACGTGCTCTCAGCGCTTGCGTTCGTCTTCTCCCTCATGCTCTACGGCGTCACGCTGCGCCTGCTCATCTACGGATTCTTCATCGTTGTGCAGATCGCGCTTCAGGTTTATCTCGATCCTGGCTTGCGTCAAGAACGTAGAGAGCATCGACGCAAGCAAGACGCAGAGGCGAAGAGGGAACAGGAGGAGGGGACGCTCGGGCGCGACCTGACAGGGAAGGGCTACATTGCGCTGAACTTCTTCAATCTGTTCTGGATATTCCTCGTAGCTTCTTTTCTTGGTGACATCATGGAGAGCATCGTGCATGTTCTCATCGTCGATCCGGGCCATTGGCAGGATCGGGCGGGATTGCTCTATGGTCCGCTCTCCCCGATCTATGGCTGCGGGGCGCTTCTGATGACGTTGTTCTTGAATCGCCTCTACAAGAAGAACGTGGTCATCATCTTCTTCTTGAGTGCCATCATCGGGGGTGCTTTCGAGTTCTTCGTGAGCGTGTTCATGCAATACACGTTTGGTGCCGTTGCTTGGGACTACACGGGTCAATTCCTTTCCATTGGAGGGCGAACATGCGGTTGGGCAATGGGATGCTGGGGCTTGCTCGGCGTGCTTTGGATCAAGGTGCTGCTGCCTTTGCTCTTGCGGCTCATCGACCTGATTCCCTGGAATTGGCGTTGTGGCGTGACGTGTGTCTGTGCTGCCTTCATCGTCGTCGACTGCGTCATGTCGTTGCAAGCATACGATTGTTGGTACGAGCGTCTTTCTGGTGACCCCGTAACTTCTCCGATCCAGCATTTCTATGCTGAGCATTATGACGATGCATGGATGGAGAATCGGTTCCAGTCCATGACTATCAATCCGCACGAAGCGGTACGACACGGACATTGACACAGCAGCTAAGGCAGGAGGAACCTCTCAGGGTTTCTTCCTGTTTTAATCAAGCTTGCATGCACTTACAAATGCAGGCACAACTACATAGGAGAAGGAAACAATGACAACGAAGACCGCAAACTTACATGATGAGAGGTCTCTACTGTTCAACAAGATCGTGAAAGCGATCGGGTATATAGCATCGGTTCTTGCTGTTGTCATGTATGTCTCATACATTCCTCAGATTGCAGACAATCTTTCGGGGCATCCTGGAAATCCGATCCAGCCTTTCGCCGCCATGCTCAACTGCATCATGTGGTCTGCCTATGGTCTTCTTCCTAAGAAGAAGGATTGGCCGATAGTCATAGCGAACGTGCCTGGCGTCTTCTTGGCGGCTACCGCTTTTGCAACCGCCTTGATCGCATGATGCATGAGGTCAAGACGATCTTGAGCCTCTGCTGAATCGAGTAAGCGCGAGGGGATTTCCCACTTCAGGAGCAGGTCCACCTTCTTCTTTGCCTTTGCGAGCTTTTGTCCTTGCTGGTTTGGCGATCATTGGGGAGCTTTGGTATAGAGGACGGATTAGAAAGAATTTTGGCTAAATTCTTTCCTTAGAGGATTTGAACCTGTCTGTAACTAAAAAAAGTTAAGCTTACGAGCGGCGCCAAGAGCTGTAAGAAAAGATTTTCACAAAAATCTTTTCTTACAAATTGAGGCGCGGGCAAAAGGAGACCATCGCAATTCAGGAACGGAGCCCTCTTCCTTTCTTATCGCAGAAAGGTGACCGATCTAAGGTTCCGTGTCCCTCAGGGTATTTGGGAAGTGAAAGACTCCCTCCTTTCGCCTCTTCTTTGCACCCATGGCATTTCGCAGGCGTATGACCCTAAACGAACCAAAAGAGGCACGATTATTCCCATATAATACGGACGTGAATAACAACGGCTCGTCACGGATACCAGGATGGGAACATGACCGAACAGCAAAGACGAACAGCATTGGTCACAGGAGCTGCGCGTGGGATCGGCGCTGCGATCGCCCAGGCGTTAGGCGCTGCAGGCTTCGATGTGGCCATCAATTACCATTCTGACAAGAGCGCGGAAGCGGCTCGCATCCTTGCAGAGCAGATCGAAGAGGAAAGCAGCGTTCGTGCAGCCATCTTCCAGGCGAATGTAGCTGACTTCGACGAGGTCAAAGCTATGGTGGCCGCAGTCAAGGAAGCTTTCGGTGGCATCCATGTGCTCGTGAACAATGCGGGCATCACAGCAGATGGCCTTGTGATGCGCATGAGCGAAGAGCAATTTCGCTCGGTGGTGGACACCAACCTCGGGGGCGCCTTCAATTGCCTGCGTCATGTTGCACCCATCATGGTGAAGCAACGTGAAGGTCGCATCATCAACATCTCAAGTGTCGTTGGCCAGTACGGCAATGCAGGTCAGGTGAACTACGCTGCCTCGAAAGCGGGCATCATCGGCCTTACCAAGTCAGCAGCGAAGGAGCTTGGACGCAAGAGCATCACTGTGAATGCCATAGCGCCAGGATTCATCGAGACGGCAATGACCGAAGCGCTCAGCGAAGAAGGCCAAGCGGCTCTTTCCTCTCGCATCTCGCTCGGTCGTCTTGGTGCTCCTGAGGATGTTGCGAACACAGCGGTATTCCTTGCAAGCGATAGCGCCGCATATATAACCGGGCAAGTGCTCGGGGTCGATGGCGGTCTTTCGTTGTGATCGACCGAGCAGCCCTGAGTGCAGGGCTAATGGATTATTTGGAGGGATATGAGCTCAGCGAATAAGACAGATGAAAGATTCCTGACAGGCGAGGTCATCCATCCGCGCCGCGTTGTCATCACCGGTGTCGGCGCCGTCTCGCCAGTCGGCATTGGGGCTGACAGGCTTTTCGAGGCTGCGGTTGCGGGCGAGCTTGGTATCAAGCCACTGGCAACCGACGTTGCTCAGCAGGTTGGCATCAACGTGGGCGGCACCATCGAGGGCTTCGAGGGAACCGAGCATGGCCTGACCAAGAAGCAGGCGCGTCGTTGGGAGCGATTCGTGCAGTACGCCGTCGTTGCTTCTGACGAGGCCATGAAGAATGCGGGTCTTATCGAGGATATGGGCGAAGAGGGCTTCAAGCTCATCGACGCCGTGAGTGCGGAGCGCTTCGCATGCGTGTATGGCAGCGGCATCGGTGGCATGGATATCTTCACCTCGGAGTCGATCAAGCTGCATGAGAAGGGGGCGAAGCGCGTCAATCCGCTGTTCATCCCCACGATGATCTCGAACATCGCAGCAGGCGAGCTTGCCATTCGCTTCGGCCTCAAAGGCGAGACGAACAATTGCGTGGTCGCATGCACAACAGGTACGCAGTGCGTTGGCGAGGCATATCGTCTGATCCGCTTCGGCATTGCCGATCTGGCGCTTGCGGGCGGCGCCGAGGAGTCCATCTCGGATGTCTCCATCGCTGGCTTCGCTAACCTTGGCGCTCTCTCTCGTGCGGAGGATCCTGCGCGTGCTTCGCGTCCGTTCGATGCGAACCGCGATGGGTTCGTTGCGGGCGAAGGAGCTGGTGCGCTTGTGCTCGAATCGCTGGAGAGCGCTGTCTCGCGAGGCGCGAACATCATCGCGGAAGTGGTGGGCTTCGGCACCTCGAGCGACGCATACCATGTCACAAGCCCTGATCCAAGCGGAGAGGGGATCGTGCGCGCCATGAGGCTGGCGCTCGATGAAGCAGGTCTTGAGCCAGCAGATATCGGGCACCTGAACGCGCATGGCACCTCGACCAAGATCAACGACGAAACAGAGGCGAAGGCATTCTGCGCGCTCCAAGGGGTGGAGCGCTCGAACATCCCCGTTACTTCAACGAAGGGTATGACGGGGCATATGCTTGGCGCGGCTGGTGCTATAGAAGCTATCGTGACGGCGCTTTCGGTGGCGAACGACCTCGTTCCACCGACGGTTGGATTCGCTGAAGCAGATAGCGAATGCCCTGTCACGGTTCTCACGGAAGTTCGCCGCGACGTACCGCAAAAGGTTGCACTGTCGAACTCGATCGGGTTTGGCGGTCATAACGCGTCACTAGCTATTGCGCCGTATCATGCAGACAGCGCACAGTAAGAACAGAAGAGGAAAAGATCATGGCAGACGTCGAATTCCCTTGTGGTCAAGAAGGTGTCCTGGCACTTTTGCCGCATCGTGACCCATTCGTATGGGTGAGCCGCATCGAGGAGTGCACCCCTGGTGAGCATATTGTCGCCGAACTCGATGTGGATCCGAATCTACCGATCTTCCAAGGACATTTTCCTGGGCACCCTATCTTTCCAGGGGTCCTTGTCATGGAGGCGCTTGCCCAGGCAGCGTGCTGCTGCATCATGGCCGAATCAGGACGAGAGACCTCGATCGGCTATCTTGCAGGCATCGATGATGCGAAGTTTCGCGAAACGACGCTGCCAGGAGATACGCTTCAGCTTGAGGCCGAGATCGTCTCCGCGAATCGTCGTTTCTGCAAAGCACGCGTAACAGCGCGCAAAGGCGATAAGGTAGTGGCCGAGGCAACACAACGATATATCATGGCAACGAATGCCGAGTAGAGCAGTGCGATAGGGTAGACCAGTGGATCCAGAGAGATATTACAACTACACTGACATCAAGGTATTTGACGGTACGCGACCAGTCATCGCGTCTCATCAGAGCGAATCATCGCTGCAAGATGCAGATGAGCAAGATGCCGAGGTGGTCTACACCAACAATCAGCTCTCGGCGAAGTATGCTGACCCGACGCTTGTGGTGGGGTACGGCATGTTGCTCAAGAACGTCGTCAAGATCGCGAACGCTGCTGGCATCGAACCGCTCTTCGTTATGGCCACTGATGACAAGCAACGCTCCTTCTCGTTCGGTGGCATGACCAAGACGGTTTCGATCGCGCCCAAATTCGACGAGCGCCTCTACCACAATGAGCACATCGTCCTCAACGCAGCGCAACGCTGTGGTGCGAAAGTGATCTTGTGGGCGAACAAGGAGCATCCATCTGACCTGCTTATCTGCGAGGCAGCACGGGAAGGCATAGCTCTCTTCGTGCTATTCCAATCTGACAAGACGCTGAGCACCTGGCAGGAAGCTGAGGCAACCCGCATGCTCCCGAAAGCTGAGTGGCGCCTGTGCTCGCATTGCAAGCTCACGCATGCCGTTGCCGAGATGGAGGAGAACGGCTGGCGCTGTCCTACGTGCGACCAGCTGGTGCGCTTGTCGACAGACGAGCGCATCGCCCTCACCTTCGATGCTGGCTCATTCGACGAGATGTTCTGCGATGTGGCCGAGAAGGATCCCCTCCAGTTTCCCGATTTCGATGCGATCATCGAGAAGAACAAGAAGCGCAGTGGGCATGATGAGGCAGTGCGCGTGGGAACAGCTCACATTCATGGCATCGAAGTGGCGACTGCTGTCATGGAGCCCTCTTTCATGATGGCCTCGATGGGCTTTGTTGTGGGCGAAAAGCTCACGCGGATCATAGAGCATGCCACGAGCGAGAAGCTTCCGCTCATCATCTTCGCAACGAGTGGTGGTGCGCGCATGCAAGAGGGCCTTGTATCCCTCATGCAGATGTCGAAGGTCTCAGCAGCCCTCGGCAAGCTTTCTGATGCAGGTGGTCTGTTCATCTCGGTGCTGACCGACCCAACAACAGGTGGTGTGACCGCATCCTTCGCCACTTTAGGCGACATCATCCTTGCCGAGCCTGGTGCCAATATCGGCTTCGCAGGGCGTCGTGTCATCCAGGACACCATTCGCCAAACGCTGCCTGCTGATTTCCAAACAGCAGAGTTCGCGCTCGAGCACGGGCTTGTTGACGCTATCGTCGAGCGTCTGGAGATGCGCGACGTGCTCGCACGCCTTCTGCGCCTTCATGGATATCATGGCGAGGAGGATGCTGATGGCAAGGTGGTGTCCGATGCACGCGAAGGAACGATGACCTCAGCGGAAGATTCGGTTGACCATGAGTCAGAAGGTGCTCCTGAAGATGCTTCGGGTGATTCGGTTCCCAGAACAGAAGACCTTCTTGGTGCTTTGACCGCAAGCGCAACAAGTCGGCTCAACACGCTTCGTGAAGGATTGAGCAGCTTGGCAGAGAATGTGGGCCAGTCGCTCACGGAGCAGACCTCGAAGGCGGGGCTTTGGCTTGCGCTTCAGCGCAAGGGCATAGCGGACGCCCCTTCCATTCGACCAGCGAACACAACGATCAAGGAAAGCCTTGGCCAGCGCGAAGCAGAGGGCAACTCCAACTGGGAGAGCGTGAAGATCGCTCGCAATCCTGCGCGTCCGACCTCGCTGTACTATATCAACTCGTTCGTTGACGATTTCTTCGAGCTGCATGGTGACCGAGCCTTCGCCGATGATGGTGCCATCATAACGGGGCTTGGCTACATCGCGGGCACGCCTGTGACCATCGTGGCTCAGGAAAAGGGCGCAGATCTGAAATCGCGCATCGCGCGGCGTTTCGGTTGTCCCCAGCCCGAAGGGTATCGCAAAGCGCAGCGCATCATGCGCGCAGCTGAGAAGTTCGGACGTCCTGTCGTCTGCCTGGTCGATACTCAGGGCGCATATTGTGGCAAGGAGGCAGAGGAGCGCGGTATTGGTGGCGCTATCTCTGAGAGCTTGCAGATGATGAGCAGCCTTGAGGTACCTGTCATCTCTGCTGTCATTGGCGAAGGTGGCTCAGGCGGTGCGCTTGCGCTTGCCACCGCGAACAAGGTCGCCATGCTTGAGAATGCGGTGTACTCGGTGCTCTCGCCTGAGGGTTTTGCCAGCATCCTTTGGAAGGATGGCAGCCGTGCGAACGAAGCGGCTGACGTCATGAAGCTTGGAGCGGCTGATGCGCTCGAGCTCGGCATCATCGAGGATGTCATTCCTGAGGGCGCAGGTCCTGCGCATGAGAACCCCGAGCAAACCGCTGCCGCATTATGGCTCTTCATCACGAATGCGCTTGAAGAGCTCGGCACGCTTTCGCCCGATCAACTCAAAGAGCAGCGCTATGCTCGATTCAGGAGCTTCTAGAGGTTCGGGTCATTCGCGGACAGAGCCATCAATGATAAAATTGAATGCGTTTCAGTTAATGAGCACATGTGAAAGGAATCATGATGGCTACTATCGAGACGATCACAACGATCCTCAATGACAACCTCGACATCGCACCTGAGAAGGTGACCGCTGATGCGACTTTCGAGTCTCTGGGAATCGATTCCCTGGATATGGCTGAGCTTACCTGCACGCTTGAAGAGGAGATGGACATCGACCTTGGCGAGCCTGAAGGCCTGACCACCATCGGCGATCTGGTCACCTACATCGATAACCTGTAGGTCGTCGTTGTGGAAACAAGGTTAACCTCCCTCCTGGGGATCGAAAAGCCGATCATCCAGGGAGCAATGGCATGGATCGCGAACGCCTCGCTTGCGTCTGCGGTGAGCGAAGCAGGCGGTCTGGGCGTCATCGCGTGCGGAAGCGCTCCTGTCTCGTGGGTGCGCGAGCAGATACAAGAAGCGCGTGCAAAGACAAGCAAGCCATTCGCCTGCAACATCATGCTGATGAATCCCGAGGCGCCTGACCTGGCGCAATTGATGGTCGATGAGCATGTTGAGGCAGTCACTACCGGTGCTGGCAGCCCAGCTCCGTATATGGAGATGTGGAAGAGCGCTGGCATCAAGGTGCTCCCTGTTGTAGCATCCACGGCTCTTGCCAAGAAGATGGAGCGCACAGGCGCTGATGCCATCATCGCCGAGGGACAAGAGGCTGGTGGCCATATCGGTGAGCTCACGACCATGGCGCTCACACCTGCCGTGTGCGACAGCGTCTCTCTTCCTGTCGTCACTGCTGGTGGCGTTGCTGATGGCCGAGGCATGGTTGCGGCTTTCGCCCTTGGTGCTGAAGGGGTGCAGATCGGCACTCGCTTCCTTGTTGCTCGTGAGTGCACGGTAGCAGAGGAGTACAAGGAGAAGATCCTTGCTGCAGGTGATGCGGACACCATCGTTACCGGTCGCTTTGGTGGTCATCCCGTGCGCCAACTGAAGAACGCCTTCTCACGTGCGGCAAAATCACTGGAGGCAGGGGCGAGCGCAGGCAATGCTGAGAGCGTCGCCCAACTTGAAGAGATGCTCGCTGGTTCTTTGAAGCGTGCGGCCATTGATGGCGATGTGAAGAATGGCTCTGTTATGGCGGGGCAGGTTGCAGCGCTTGTGCACGAAGAAGCAACCGCTCTTGAGATCATCGACGAGATCTTGGCTGAAGCTGAAGCATGGAGCATGAACAACCTCCAGCAGATGGCGGATGCGAACGCCAAGCATGCTTGGAAGAGAAGCTAGATGAGCGTTTGGATGTGCTCCGGACAGGGGGCTCAGAAGCCCGGAATGGGAGCTGATCTGCTCTCCGTTCCTGAGGTCTCTCAGACCTTCGAGACGATGTCATCGATCATCGGGCTTGATCTTGCAGCGCTCTCTACTGATGGAACAGCAGATCAGATCAACCAGACTGAAGCCGCCCAAGCATTGACCATGGCGGTTTCGGTTGGCGTGGGCGAAGCGTTGTATGCTCACGGGTTCAAGCCGAGTGCGCTGGTAGGATTCTCGCTCGGACAGATCTCTGCCCTCGTTCTCTCTCGCGTGCTCACTTTGGAGGTTGCTACTGAGCTTCTTCGCGTGCGTTCGGAGGCTATGGCGCGGGCGTGCTCAGAGCACCCTGGTGGCATGATGGCTCTTATGGGCGCGACGCTTGCCGATGCTCAAGCGCTTTGCGAAGAGAACGCACAAGGCGACGTGCTTGTTTGCGCGAATCATAACGCACCTGGTCAGATCGTGGTCTCGGGAAGCAACGAGGCGCTTGAGCGTGCAGAGTCTTCCTGGAAGGAGATGGGCCACAAAGCGAAGCGATTGGCAACGCAAGGTGCCTTCCATTCGCCTTTGATGGCAGAGGCAGCTGCGGAAGTTGAGGCGTTCTGCTCCAAGATCGACTTCGCCGAACCTACGGTCACGCTTATCTGCAATACAGATGCTGCTCCATTCGTGATCGAAGAGGCAGCATCTCGCCTTGGAAGGCACGTCACTCACGGCGTCATGTTCCAACAGAGCATAGAGGCCCTCATTGATGCGGGCGAGACGGAGTTCGTCGAAGTTGGCTTCGGTGGTGTGCTCTGCAATCTTGTGAAGCGCATCAATCCCGAGGTCGAGCGCGTGAAGATAGGCACGCTCGAAGCTCTGGAAGAATTCACTCGCTAATTCAGTTCAATACGGATGCAAGGCAGGGGGTCGTTCGCCGACCCCCTGCTCTCTTGACGCGTACTGTAACAGCCTCGAAATGATAGTAGGGTATAGATAGAAGAGGCAAACACGTCGCGTGATGCGACAAGCACGCAAGGTGTGGTCGCGTGCATGGTGAAAGGATTTATATGGGTTTTCTGCAAGGAAAGACTGCGATCATCACGGGCGGTGGCTTCGCCGCGCTGAAGGATGGTTCTGCAGGGTCGATCGGTTATGGCATCGCGCGGGCGTATGCAGGTGAAGGGGCGAATCTGGTTCTCACAGGGCGCAACGTGGCAAAGCTTGAGGCTGCCAAGGAGAAGCTCGAGGCAGAGTTCGGCATTCGCGTGCTTTCGATCCAAGCTGACGTGAGCGCAGGCTCTGACAACAAGGCTGTGGTTCAGAACGTGATCGATAAGGCCATGGAGGAGTTCGGGCGCATCGATGTGCTGGTGAACAACGCGCAGGCCTCTGCTTCGGGCGTCACATTGGCTGACCATACGACCGATCAGTTCGATCTGGCAATCTATTCGGGTCTGTATGCAGCGTTCTACTACATGCAGGCATGCTATCCCCATCTCAAGGAGACAAAGGGATCTGTCATCAACTTCGCCTCAGGTGCAGGCCTGTTCGGCAATTATGGGCAGAGTGCCTATGCCGCTGCCAAAGAGGGCATTCGCGGCATGTCGCGCGTGGCTGCGACCGAGTGGGGCAAGGACGGCATCAATGTGAATGTGGTGTGTCCGCTTGCATGGACGACCGCTCTTGAGAAGTTCCAAGATGAATACCCTGATGCTTTCGAGGCGAACGTGCATATGCCACCGATGGGGCATTATGGTGATGTCGAGAAGGAGATCGGGCGCGTCGTGGTTCAGTTGGCGAATCCTGATTTCAAGTTCATGAGCGGCGAGACCCTGACGCTCGAAGGTGGCATGGGGCAAAGGCCGTAGGAGCGCGATGCACCTCTCCAAGCATGAAAGGATCGCCTGAGGCGATCCTTTTTGCATTTTCGGTGCGGGTGAAAGCGTTCGCTCGCATCAAGGCCAAGCCGCGTTGCGGTAGGAGAGCTGCGCTCTCCTAGCCTTGACCCTCGCGCCAGTCATGCGTGCATTGCATGCTCGCATGACGGTGAACCTTCGCGGTTCAAGTCCCGCCTCGTCGCTTACGCTCCAAGGCGCCTCCTTCGTCGGCTTTCACCCTTCAGAACGTGAAAAAGCCACCTGATCGGTGGCTTTTGCAAGTTCTGGTGCGGGTGAAAGGACTTGAACCTTCATGGGCCGAAGCCCATACGGACCTGAACCGTACGCGTCTGCCAATTCCGCCACACCCGCAAAAGTGAAGCGCCTGAAATGATACCTTATTTCCCAAATCAAGCGCAAGGGGAGCGAGGCGAGCGTATCAAAACAGCGCTGCAGGCAGACGCTCATCCCTTCGATCGTGTTCGTCATGAGCGCATTGCGCTTTCGCCCCTTGTTCTGCGGTTTTTTGTTTACAATAGACCTAATGATTCCCAAGGGAGGTTCGTATGGCTGAAGCACCATTGGTCGGCATCATCATGGGTTCGAAATCTGATCTGCCGACGATGCAGGATTGCGTCGATCAGCTCGAACAGTTCGGTATCCCCTATGAGCTCAAGATAGCAAGCGCACATCGCAAGCCCAATGAGGTTCACGAGTGGGCCAGCACGGCCGCTGAGCGCGGGATGCGCGTCATCATTGCAGCTGCAGGAAAGGCTGCGCATCTTGGCGGAGTTGTGGCTGCTTATACGCCGCTTCCCGTCATTGGCGTTCCAATGAAGACGAGCGACCTTGGTGGTATGGATTCGCTTCTTTCCATCGTGCAGATGCCAAGCGGCGTTCCCGTTGCTTGCGTTGCCATCAACGGGGCGAAGAACGCAGCCATCCTTGCGGCTCAGATGATCGGCGCTGCGGCTGATGCGGGCGATTCTTGCGCGGTGAAGGCACGCGAGGCTGTTGTGAGCATGAAACAGCAGATGGCGGATGCGTAGTGACAGCAAAGCTATTGATGGGCAACGAGGCGTTTGCGCATGCCGCGCTTGAAGCGGGCGTTCGCGTTGTCGCGGGCTATCCAGGCACGCCATCGTCTGAGCTCATTGAAACAGTGGCGCGCTTGCGTCGTGCAGGGGATGCTCATGATGTCTATGTCGAATGGGCGGTGAACGAGAAAGCCGCGCTCGAGGTTGCCTTTGGAGCTTCCCTTTCTGGCGCACGTGCTCTGTTCACATGCAAGCAAGTGGGGCTCAACGTAGCAAGCGATGCGTTGATGTCGCTCAATTACGTGGGTACGCGCGCGGGGCTTGTTTTGTTCGTGGCAGACGACCCAGGTCCTATCAGCTCGCAAACAGAGCAAGATACGCGCAGGTTCGCCTCCTTCGCGAAGGTGCCAGTATTCGATCCTGCGACACCCGAGCAAGGCTTCGAGATGATGAAGCTCGCATTCGAGCTTTCCGAGGCCTATCACACCCCTGTCATCGTGCGCCCAACTACGCGCATCAACCATGCTTCGACCTTCATCGATGTTGCAGATGAGACCATTGCGAATCCGCTCGAAGGGGGTGGGTTCATTCGCAATCCTGATGATTACGTGATCTTTCCAAAGCGCGCATATGCGGCGCATGGTCAGATCAACAAGCGCTTGCAGTCGATCACGCATGACTTCTCGTTCGACCCTCAGATCTCTCGTTACAACGCCATTCGCGTGGGTGCTCGTACGTACTATGGTGCAGATGCGCAAGAGCTTGAGCGCCCTTCTGCGAATGCCCCAACGCTTGGCATCATTGCAGGCGGCGTGTCTGTGCAATATGCGCTGGAAGCGCTTGACCTGATCACCGAAGAAGCGGATGCGGTCGGCATTGAGGTGCCGCGATACAAGTTCATGCAGATCGGCACTCCGTATCCATTTCCGCGACGTGCCGCAAAGATATTCCTCAAAGACCTTACGGACGTGCTGGTTCTCGAAGAGCTTGATGCTGTTATCGAAGAGGAGCTGCTCGAGCTTGGTGGTTCGAGCTTCTTGGCACCGCGCATCCATGGCAAGACAACGGGCTCGACGAATCGGCGGGGGGAGAACTCGACCGAGATATGCGCGGAGGCGATCGCTCACTTCTTCGATGAGTACGTCATACAGATGGCGAAGAAGACGAGCGTGCGCCCGCAGATTCTCTTCGAGGTGCTCGTCGAGCGCAAGATCGGCCCGAGCACGCTGCTCACCTATGACAAGCAGCTGCCTGTGCGACCTCCCGTGCTCTGCGCGGGATGCCCGCATCGAGGAAGCTTCTATGCAGTGAACAATGCGCTTCGCAAGCTCAAGATCGATCGCGATGATGCCATCTTCTGCGGAGATATCGGGTGTTACACGCTTGGCAACACAGCCCCGCTTGATGCTGTGGACACCTGCCTGTGCATGGGCGGCGGCATCACCATGGCACAAGGGATAGCTGCGGCTGATCCCTCTAAGAAAGCGATCGCATTCGTGGGAGACTCAACCTTCTTCGCTAGCGGGATGACGGGCATAGCGAATGCGATCTACAACAATCACGACATCACGCTTTGCATCCTTGATAATTCAACTACCGCTATGACAGGCATGCAGCCCCACCCAGGCACAGGGCAAACGCTCATGGGGCATCAGGGCGAGCCTATGCGCGTTGAGAATCTACTTTATGCGATGGGCCTTACCGATGTGCTGTTCACGAATCCGCTGGATAAGGAAGATGCGGAGATCGTGACTGCAATGGCGCTTGAGATCAAAGGCCCTTCTGCGGTCATCTTCCGAAGCCCTTGCGTCTGGCTCAAAGAGTTCGGCACGCCAGCGTTCGTCAATGTCGATACCTGCACGGGGTGCAAGAAGTGCATCACTGAGATCGGCTGTCCTGCCATCTGGTTCAATCCGAAGGCGCGTGGACCGAAGAGCGGTCATCGCGGGCAAGCCGTCATTGATCGCGGGCAATGCAACGGATGCGGCTTGTGCATGCAGATCTGCCCCTTCTCTGCCATCATCGCGAGGAAAGAGGTTGAAGCGGAGAAGGCTCCTATCATCAAGCGCAGTCGGTTGAATCAGACAGGCATCCCAACGCGGAAAGCGCGCTTTGCTGAGATAGAGGAGATCGGAGACGCGAAGCAGCCTGTTGAGGAGATCCTTGAACCGCTCGACACGATCGAGCCTGAAGACGCCGAAATGCAGGCAAACATTGGCTTTGGCGATGGCTTCGATGATGCGACTGACACGTTTGGCGCAAGCACGGAGCGGCAAGTGGTGACACGCAAGTACTCCATGAAGATGCGCAAGGTGGCCTCAGAGGGTGTTCATGACGTGCCAACAGGCAATGATGCTTCCATTGGGGAAACTTCTTCTTCACAGGGCAATGCTCCAGGCGCTCTTATCACGCTTGAGGACAGCTTTGCCAGCTTGATCGACGCTGATCCGATAGCTGAGCTTCTGCTCGAAGAGGAAACGGCTCTTTCTGAGCTTGATGATGCTGCACAGCAAGAGGTGTCCGATGAGCCTTCGCATGAGGGATCAGAGACCGAGTCAGACGCAGACGATGCCGTGTTCGGCGGCACGTTCTTCCTTGAGCTTGATGATGGCGAAGATGAGCGTGCGGCCAAGCAGCGCGCAAAGGCAAAGGCGGCTCGTGAACGTGCGGCGGCGCGCAGAGCCGAAGAAGATGCAGCTGCTCGTGCAGCCGCTCAAGCTGAACCTGATCGCGACGACGAGTCCCAGGATGACCCCTCATCAGATGAAGCATCGAAGAAACCGAAGATCCAGCGCTCAAGGTTGAACACCTCACGCGCAGCGATGGGAGAGTTCGGCGATGATTAACGTTCTTCTCACAGGAGTAGGCGGCCAAGGAACGGTCCTTGCTGCGAAGATCCTCGCTACGGCAGCTGCATCGCACGGTTGGCAGGTCCGAACAGCCGAGACCATTGGCATGTCGCAGCGTGGCGGCAGCGTTGTCTCGCATGTGCGCATTGGTGATGCAGGCGAGGAGGTCCATGCGCCGCTCATCACCTTGGGCACTGCTGATCTCATCATTGCGTTCGAACCAGCAGAAGGTGCACGGGTGCTTCCGTATCTTGCCAAGGGAGGCATGCTCGTCTCTGCGATGACACCTGTCCGCCCACCGAGCGAGGCGCTCGCAGGGGAAAGCTACACTGCACCAGAGATCATCGAGGGCATAAAGACGTCGTTCTATAACGCCATGGCAAAGCGGATCATCCATGAGAAGAACCGCCCCGAGCGGCAACCCAAGCTGCTTACCGTGGATGATTCAGCTGTCATCAACCTTCTTGGTGGCAATCGGCGGGTGCTCAATACGATCCTTCTGACGGCAGCTATCAGCCAGAAGGTCATTCCCATCACGATACATGACCTCTACCAGGCAATTCCGCTTTGCATAAAACCCGATTACGTATCTTTGAATCTGAAAGCACTTGAGATGACATTGGAGGGAACACGATACGATGCAGATGAAGGATGAGCAACTTGAACTCATACGAGAGCAACTTCGCACGATAAAGGATCGCTCAGCGTTCTATGCGAAGAAGTTCGAGGGTATTGACGTTGCAGACGTTGCAAGCCAAGCAGACTTCGAGAAGCTTCCCTTCTCGGAAAAGGATGACTTGCGCGCTGCCTATCCGCTCGGACTTCAGGCGGTGCCTGATGCCGAGATCGTTCGCATCCATTCCTCATCAGGTACGACGGGCACGCCCGTGATCATTCCCTATACGGCGCAAGACGTCACTGATTGGGCTGTTCAATTTGCTCGCTGCTTCGAGATGGCAGGTGTGAACGTCCTCGATCGTGTGCAGATCACCCCTGGCTATGGTCTCTGGACCGCAGGGATCGGCTTCCAAGCAGGGTGCGAGCGACTTGGTGCCATGGCGATCCCCATGGGGCCTGGCAATACGGAAAAGCAACTGCGCATGATGGAGGATCTTGGCTCGACGGTGCTCTGCGCCACATCTTCCTACGCGCTCCTTTTGGCCGAAGAGATCAGCTCGCGCGGCATTCGCGATCGGCTCAAGCTGCGCTGTGGCGTGATCGGGTCCGAGCGCTGGGGCGAGAAGATGCGCATGCGTATCCAGAACGAGCTTGGCATCGAGATCTACGACATCTACGGCCTTACTGAGATCTACGGCCCTGGCATCGGCATCTCTTGTAGCGAACACCACGGCATGCACATCTTCGAGGACTTCTGCTATATCGAGGTCGTTGATCCGAAGACGGGCGAGAATCTACCCGATGGCGAAGTGGGCGAGCTTGTCATCACGACGCTCCGCAAGCAAGGCGCTCCCCTCATTCGCTATCGGACGCATGATCTTACGCGCATCCTACCAGGGGACTGTGCCTGCTCTTGCGGCGAGCGTCATCCCCGCATTGATACGCTAGTCGGCCGCACGGACGATATGTTCAAGGTGAAAGGTTGCAACATCTTCCCAGCGCAGGTCGAAGAGGTCATCTCCATCACGGATGGCACATCGAGCGAATACCAAGTGATGATCGAGAACATCTCAGGCACAGATGTGATGACGGTGCTCTTCGAGACGTCTCTCGAGGGAGATGCCCGTCACGCTGCCGAAGAGCAATTAGCGGCCATCTTCAAAGCGAAGATAGGCTGCACTCCTGATGCAAAGGGCGTTCCGATTGGCGAGCTACCGCGCTCAGAGAAGAAAACACGCCGCATCTTCGATTCTCGTTACTAAAGGGCATGATCGGAGGAGGACCATCGTGACAAAGCTAGATGCAGGCATGACACGTGACGAGGCATTCGCGCTGTTGCAAGAGCACAATAAGGATCCGTTCCATATTGAGCATGGAGAAACGGTCGAGCAGACCATGCGCTATTTTGCCCGCGAGTACGATCCCGAGAACGAGGAGTTCTGGGGTATCGTGGGATTGCTCCACGACCTTGATTGGGAAGAGCATGACGACGAACCAGAGAAGCATACGCTCTATGCAGCGCCGCTTATCGAGGCTGCAGGCGGCACTCCCGAGCTGATTCGCGCCATCCAGTCGCACACCTCGGACTTCAACCCTGAGCTTCCCAAGCCAGAGCTTCAGATGGAGAAGATCCTGTTTGCAACTGAGGAGT
The DNA here is from genome assembly GCA_910588985.1 of uncultured Eggerthellaceae bacterium. Taxonomy (GTDB): domain Bacteria; phylum Actinomycetota; class Coriobacteriia; order Coriobacteriales; family Eggerthellaceae; genus MGBC163016. The sequence goes on from CAJURO010000010.1 coordinate 47,068, forward strand.
TGACGGGGCTGATCGGCGCTGCCATCGTCATGCGCCCTTCGAAGAGCGTCATGGACTTCGAAGTGAAATCGCTCAAGAAGAAGTTCAAGGATAAGCGCTTCGCGGCTGGCGTTGACCGTGAGGTCATTCGCTCAGGTGCTGAGATGCTCGGATGGGAGCTTGATGAGCTCTTCGCTCGAACGATCGAGGCGATGAGAAGCTTTGCGCCCGATAAGGATACATTCGTTCCTGAATCATAAGCTCTTGTAGATGACGGGGGCGGTTCTGTGACAGGGGACGGTTCTGGTGGTGACAGGGGGCGGTTAAAAATT
>CAJURO010000010.1:47388-70595 GCA_910588985.1 uncultured Eggerthellaceae bacterium
GACATTTGAACCGTCCCCTGTCACAGAAAAGAAGCCACCCCGTCCTCTGTCGCTACGAGCTAAGCTTCAGGGACAAGGGAAGTTTCGGCACGCTCGGGCAACTCTGATCCGCAATGGAAGCACTTCGTTGCGCCGACATTCACCTCTTCAAGACAATAAGGGCAGGTAGGAGCTTTCTCGACAAGCTTCTGACCTTTATCGTTGCGTACGACGGCTTTCGTCCCTTCGCGCATGCGATTGAATGCCTTCACGATGAGGAAGACGCAGAACGCAATGATCAAGAAGTTGATAACAGCGCCGATGAAGGCCCCAAAGTCGATGAATTGGTCAGCGCCGACGGGAATCTTGAGCCCTGAGACGGCAGTCCCATTTCCTCCTGTAAGAAGATAGATGAGCGGCGTGATGATGTTGTCCACGAGCGCGGTGACGATGGCGGTGAACGCTGCGCCTATGATGATGCCCACGGCCATATCCATCACGTTGCCACGATTGATGAAGTCCTTGAATTCCTGGATGAAGCCCTTCATGCTCGGCCTCCTTGTTTTGATGAGGGCTAGACTGATAGAGGTATTGTCACCCTGAAGACGGTCCCATCCTCTTCGGAACTCTGAACTGTAATGTCGCCGTTGGCATCTTGTGCGATCTCTTTCGCGATGGCAAGGCCAAGCCCATAACCGCCTTTTGCTCCTGTACGTGCCTTATCCGCGCGATAGAAGCGATTGAAGAGATGCGGCAGGTCCTCGTCAGAGATGGCAGGGCCAGTATTATGAATAGCGAGAATCGCATTGGGGGATTTGATCCCCGCGATCTTGTGGCCTGAGAGCGTTACTTGAATGAACCCGCCGTCATTCACGTATTTGCACGCATTGTCGATGAGCGTTGAGACCATGCGCCCGAACTTCTCTGGATTGGCGAATACGTAGAGGTTCGGCTCGATCGTGCTTTCCATCGTGATGCCACGCTCGAACGCCACGGACTCGAATTGGAGCACCTCTCCCTCGACCAAGTCTGAGAAATCGAACTTGATCTTGTCTTCAGTTGTTTGGGAGAGCGTCTTGAGCTTTGCAAGGTCGAGCATGTCGCTGACAAGAAGCTGCATGCGCTCTGCTTCCTTTTGGGTGCTTTCAACCCATTGAAGCTGACTGCCCACAGTCTCTTCGGGGCTTGAACGAAGGATGGCCATATTTGCAAGGATGACCGTGAGCGGCGTTTTCAGCTCGTGCGAGGCATCAGCGGTGAATTGTTGCTGTTGCTCGATGGACTCTTCTACAGGACGAAGCGTCCAGCGCGAGAAGTAGATGTTGATCAGGAAGAACACGAGCAAGGCTGCGAGGCCGACGCCCGTCAGCATCCATGCAAGACCGCTCCAGCTCTTCGTGCTGGCATCGTCGCTATAGGCAACGATGTAGCTATCGTTGAAGGGAGCCTTGGCATAGAGAAGGCCGAAATCAACAAGGTCTCCGTGCTCGTGCGAGCTGTTCATGACAATGTCGTTCGCACGGAGAAGAACGCTTTCAGAGATAGAGGCAGTGGAGATAGTGGGAATAGCGGTGTAGATGCCGTTGCTCTGTACATTATAGACAGCAACGAGCAAGAGGCCTGAAGAGGTGGTTCCTTCGCCAATAGAAGGAGCCTCAACGATAGTGCTCTTATCTTGCTCAGTTGACGAAGAAGCATTCGAAGCTTCGGCCGAATTGGGGATAGACGCGTCAGTTCCGATTGTCGGATAATCGCTTCCGCTCTCTTCGAGCTCTTGAGAGGGCTCAAGGACCTCGCGCGTCGAGGTTATGGTTCCTTTTGAATCAGCAGTAGCGTTCGCGTCATTCATGTCTTCAAGGCTGACAACGGGAGGAGAATCCATCGTGAGTCGCTGGATGCTCTCGATCTGGGCTATCTTTGGCGTGGTGACCTCGGCGATGGCGCTTTCAAGCTGGCGATATGCATCGTTGAAGCTGGCTGTATAGTCCAGATAGACAACAACACCGAAGGTGGTGATGAGCACCACCATGGCGAGGAGCATGTTCGCGAAGATGAACTTCTTGCGCAGCTTAGTGATCATGCGTCAGCCTATCGGTATCAGCTCACAAGGCGGTAGCCGGCTTTGCGGATCGTTTCGATCTTGCAAGCTGAACCAATGTGCGTCAGCTTCTTTCGCAGGAAGGAAATGTAGGCTTCCACGTTATTGTCGCCCGCAGTGGTGTTCGCCTCCCAAGCTTTCGCAATGAGCGTTTCCTTTGAGAGCACTATGCCTGGATTGCTCATCAAGATGCGCAGGATGCTGAACTCCTTGAAGCTCAACTGGATTGACTTTTGCCCGCAGGAAAGCGTGTAGCTTTCCAGATCAAGGCGAAGGTCGCCCACGCTGAGCGCTTCGAATTGAACCTCGCCTTGACGACGTCCCAGGGCACGCAGATGTGCCATCAGCTCGGCAGGGGAGAAGGGCTTGGTCATATAATCGTCCGCACCTGCATCGTAGCCTGTGATCTTGTCTGTGGTGGAATCGCGTGCGGTGAGAAGCATGATGGGGGTGCTTACGTTAGAGCGGCGTAGTTCGCGGGTAACCTCGAAGCCGTCGAGCTTGGGCAACATCACATCAAGGATGATCACATCATAGTTGCCGACCAATCCGAAGTTGAGACCAGTCTGCCCATCGTGGGCGGACTCGATCTCGTAGCTATTGTCTTTCAGGATCTTCTCAAGCGCTGCTGCCAAGCGTTCGTCATCCTCAACGATCAGAACTTTCATAGACACCGACCTATGTACATGCTTTCACGATATATGCGTTATTCTGCATGCCATTGTAAGCGGATATGTGCATTTTGCCTGAATGAAACCTGAAAACTACCTGAAAAGCCAAAAGTGTTTAAGGTATTTTTCAGGTACAGAGACTATTATTACCACAGTGTTTCCCAGCACCAGCGTGACGCGTAAGCAAACGCAAGGTCTTTTCGAAGGTCTCGCGCGTCACGCTCATTTAGAAAACATACTGGCCATCTTAACAACCACCACTTGGCCAATAGTTTTAGATAGTCGACCCCGCAGCCTCCGCGGGGTCATTTTTTTGCCTTGGTTCGATGCCCAAATGAAATCAGGGTTTCAACAGCTTCGTCTCAACTGTGCATGTCTCTCCGACGGAGGCTCTGCGCTCGTATGCTTGACTCAGACTTAGATCTATTCGAGCGCATGTGAGAAGGCAGGCGATATCCTATGGATGATGTATTCAACAGCGATGTGGTCATGGAGATCAAAGATGAAGGCACCTGGAAGCAGAAGGTCGACGATGCTTCGGGACGTGTCATGGTTGAGTTCTTCGTAACGTGGTGCCCGCATTGCCAGCGTGAGGCACCGATCCTTGACGAGGTTGCAACGACCATCATGGCTGCAGGGATCGATGTGTACCATGCGAACGCAGAGATGATGTACACGAAAGGTGATGTGTATGGCATTTCCGAGACACCTTCGTTCATCTTGGTTGATAACGGTGAGCTGATAGCAAAGCAAGAAGGCTTTCTGACGGCAGACGAGATCATGGCGTTCGCGCGCGGCGAGATCGATAGCCTTGCCCAAAGCAGGGGTCAGTCCTTGAGCTCGGCTGCATGGTAGCCTCTTGATGACATCTTTGTCATGGTAGGCGAGCAGCGGAGAATCAAGGGAATGCGACAACCCGCTCAAAATAGCAATCCACCCGACATCTGACTCGATGTCGGGTGGATGTGTGGATGGCTTATGGCAGTCGCCTTATAGATATGCTTATCGATCGCGTGCTATTCGCCTATCTTGCCATTGCCGTCCAGATCCTTCTTGGTGACCTTCTCAGCAACATTCTTGATGCCTTCTGCAGCATCGGCGCCCTTTTCCTTCGCAATGGCCGCAACTTCGGCGCCCTTGTCTTTGGCTACCTCGAACGCATCAGCACCCTTTTCCTTTGCAACTTCTGCTGCATCGCCAAGAGTGTCTTTTGCATTCTCGAGAAATGGCTTGGCCGCTTCGCCGGCATTCTGCATTGCCTCTTTGGCCTCGTCAGCAGCTGTTTTGATGCTTTCCATAACGCCCATGATGACCTCCTTGTGTGAGGATGGTATTCAAACACTGCATTGAGCATACGACGAGAGGTGACTCGGCAAGGCCTGTATAGCGCTTTCGTCAAGCATGCGTGCTGAAGCGGTGATAAAGCCGTATACCTTGAGTGCGACTTTCGCAAGGAAAATCACGCTGAAAGCGATAGGGGCAGCCTGAATATACATGTAGCACGGGCGTCGGGATTACTTTGCTGGCATGAAGAGCTTGAGCAATTTCATCTTCATATCGTTGAAAGGTGGATTGCGAATGGGAAGCTCGATGAGGTTCGACTTCTTCATGGTGGATCGGTAATGCGTGAATGCATCAAAGCCTGCTTTTCCATGGTAGGAGCCAATGCCAGAATTCTGCAATCCTCCAAAGGGGAGATGCGTGCTGCTTGCCCAGATGACCACGTCGTTGATGGTCGCGCCACCGCTTGGCACGTTGTCCATTATGGCCTTGCAGGTTCGAGGGCTTCTACTGAAGATGTAACAGCTGAGCGGATGCCCGTATGAACGCGTGATGTCGATGGCATCCTCAAGGTTGTCATAGGTGAGGACAGGGAGCACAGGGCCGAATATCTCCTGCTTCATCACAGGATCGGTCAGGGTGATGCCGCGCATGATGGTGGGCTCGATCTGGAGCGTTTTCGGATTTCGACCACCTCCGCAGACGATATGAGCGTCTGGGCCGCAGCCATCTATCAATCCGCATACCATGTCGTAGTGCTTCTGATTGATCATGTGCGGGTAATCGGGGCTCTTCAGTGGTTCGGGTCCATAGTAGCTATGGATCGAACGCGTTAGTTCGCGGATGAACTCGTCGGCTACTTCTTCATGGACGAGGGCATAATCAGGAGCCACGCACGTCTGGCCCGAGTTAAGGCATTTGCCCCATGCCACACGTTCGCCTGCACGTTTCAGATCGGCGTCTTTCGTGATGAACAGCGGGTTCTTGCCGCCGAGCTCTAATGTGACGCTCGTAAGGCTCTCAGCCGCATGCGCCATGATCTTCTTCCCTACGCCAGGGCTTCCTGTGAACATGATCTTGTCGAAGGTTACCTGAAGGATCCAATCGTTCATCTCGTTGCTGCCGTGAAGGCAGACAACGAAATGCGGGTCGAAGACCTCGCGGCAGAGTTGTTCCAGGAAGGCGGATGTGTGCACTGATTGCTGTGATGGTTTCAGCACCACGCAGTTGCCTGCAGCAATGGCATCGATGAGAGGGATAAGGGAGAGTTGCAAAGGATAATTCCACGGCGAGAGGACGGCAGCTACGCCAAAAGGATAGGCATAGATACGTGATGTGGTAGGGAAATGCGCAAGCGATGTGGGCACATGACGAGGACGCGCCCAGGTGCGCACATGCGCGATGCAGTTTCTGAGCTCGTCGTAGACCAAGCCGAGCTCGGTCGCATATGCTTCGAATTCGCTCTTGCCCAGATCTGCACGGAGAGCTTCGAGCGCAGCTGATTCGTGCGCCAGCAAGTATGCCTGAAGCTGACGCAGCTGCCGAATCCTGAAGTCGCATGGCAGGGTGGCACCAGATTGGAAAGAGAGCTCCATGGTGTCTATGATGTCTTGCAGATCGACTGCTGATCGTGGCTTATTCTCATATGGATCGAACATGCTCATCATCTCCATCAGCGTATGCATCGATTGGTGATTGTACCTGGGCATCGGAGAGGCCTAGATGCGCCTAAGCACTTCCCAGCCAGCCATCGAAATGCAGCTCGGAACCACTTTCCCTATCAGGCGCAAAAGAAGTGATTGCGGGCTTGCGCAGGCCACGGCGAAATGAGCCTTGTTCGCTAAGAGCGCATCTCGTACCACGCTCTGTGGTGTTTGAGCAGCGATGAGGTGCTTCACATCGTGCCCACCACCTGACTGACGCGCAACCTTCTCGAAGCCAGTCTTCACCCACGTAGGACAGAGCGCTGTGACGATGATGCCCGAGCCAGCGAGCTCCCAGCGCAGTGCGCGCGTGTAACGCAGCACGAATGCCTTCGATGCGGCATAGACACTCATGTGCGGTAGGGGAAGAAAAGCGGCTGCCGAGGCAACCTGGATGATCCTGCTTCCGCGATCCATGTAGGGAAGTGCGGCGCGGGTCATCTCTACGACCGCTTTGCAGTTAAGGTCGATCATGGCGGCCGCAGCTTCGTCAGAGATGGTTTGCCAATCTCCGAATTTTCCGAAGCCCGCTGCGTTGATGAGATAGGTGATGCGTGGTTGCTCATCCTTTAAGGTAGAGCGGATAGCTGCGATATCGTCGGCGTTCGTCAAGTCGGCCACCAGGATCTTCGCGGGTGTGTCAAGCTCGTGGGCAACCGTTTCTAGATCGGGCTTCTTGCGGGCGCAGATCCAGATCTCGTCGGCAACCTGCATGCGATCGAGCTGCAGGGCGAATTCGCGGCCGATTCCAGAGGATGCCCCTGTGATAAGTGCGACCTTCTTTTGCATGATGGACTCTCTTTCCTTCTTTCGCGAGTATGAGCTTGCGTTTGGAATTGCGATGCCTTGATGCTATGCGCCTCATCGTTCGACCGCGCGATCAATCAAAAAACTGTTACAAAGGCGCAAAGCCCCTGAGATGTTCTTTATCAGGACTCAGTGAGATTCGCTTTCTGCAGCACTCCTCGAACTGCGCGATGTAGTCGCGTTGGTCAGTGCTTATCTTGCCTTGTTTCGCAAAGGCGAGGCCGATCGTGAATCGGGTGGCACCTTCGATAGGGGCGAAGGTCACGCCATCGATGGGTGGTGCGAGCTGTACGCTGAGCGAATCGCTGAACGAGATGGCCTGTCCTGATTCCACATAGCCGCTGATGCGTGCCTGGCTGGATGTGTGGGTCACCACACGCTGGAAGGGAGAGTCTTGGAAGAGCTCAGAGAGCATGCGGTTGAGCGTTGGGTCGTTGTAGTAGGCGATGGGCATCTGCGCGATCTCCCGCGTCGTAAGAGGTGCTCCTTTTTCGCCGATCAGCTCGGGCGTGCCGACGACAAGAAGATCGTTCTTGAAAAGCGTGATGAACTCGATGCTCTCGTTGCCTTCAAGGAGCGTGAGCTCAAGATCGGGCAAGCAGAGCGCTCCCACCTTGCTGGCTTGCTCATCGTCAAGGCCCCCCAGAATATCAGGATAGTCTTCCTCGATGATCATCACATCGTTCAGTCCGTAACGAGCAATGTCATCGTGCAAGAGGGAGAAGAGCGTGTCGGCCACGTAAGGCATCGCATGCAGCGTGAAGGGCTTCCGCTTTGTGAGATGCTTTGCGGGATGCACGGTATATCGTGACATCTCAGCTTTCAGGGTAGCCTTATCTTCAAGGCAACGTTGTGCGAGCGGTATCAGGGCGCGACCAGCATCGGTAAGCTCGATACGTATTCCATGCCTGTCGAAGAGGTGACAGTCAAGCTCGCGTTCAAGGGACTGGATGGATTTGCTCAACCCTTGTTGGGAAACATAGAGGCGCTTCGATGCCTCAGTGAATGAGCCACATTCGGCGACGCCAAGAAAGTAGGTGAGCGATTCGAACCTCATGGCTTCTCTCCCCTTCCGAGAAACCCGCCTTTGAAGGCGTTTGCCACATTGCTTTCGCGTTCCGCATATCTTGCTGGTGGTCTTGCGAATCCCCAAGCGCTTGTAGGCAGGTGGCTTTTTATGCTACCCATCAACCGTATCAAACGTGCGGGCAAGCTTCAACAACTTCGGGTTGTACGTTTACCAACTTTTACCTGTTGGAACTCGCAATTCTTACCTTCTATCATCGAAAGTGGCAAGGGAGATGATGTCTCCTTGTCGAAGAGAGGAATTGAGAGGAGTGAAAAGCATGCCCATCAAGAAGACGAGAACCATGTGCACTACCTGTCACGCTCGATGCGGGGTCATTGTGTACTCTGACGGCGACGAGATCGTCAAGATCGAGGGAGATCCAGACAATCCTAAGTCGTTCGGTGTCATCTGTGGCGCTGGTATGTCTGAGCGTGAGATCCACAATGACACGGAGGGGCGTTTGCTTTACCCGATGAAGCGCGTCGGACCGCGCGGCAGCGGAGAGTGGGAGCGCATCACCTGGGATGAGGCGCTCGACACGATCGCGCGTGAGTCGAAGCGCATCATCGAGGAATATGGCCCTGATGCCATCATCACTGGTCAGGGGACGGGACGTACGACGAACCACTGGCATATTCGCCTGAATTCGACGCTTGGGCAGGAGAGTTGGTCGCTTGTACCAACGCATGTCTGCCTCATGCCGCATATCCTGCCGAATGCTATCTCGCTTGGCATCTATAGCCCAGCAGATGGCGACCTTGCGAATTCAGGAACCATGGTGCTTTGGGGACAGAACCCTGCTATGGAGCGCGGCATCATGAAGCGCATCCTTGACAATCAGAAGAGCGGTGCGAACCTTATCGTCATCGACTCGCGCTTCCAAGATATGTCCAAGCATGCTGACCTTGCTATCCAGCCTCGCCCTGGCACTGATGGGGCTCTTGCTCTTGGCATCATCCGCGAGGTCATCAAGAATGGGTGGTATGACCAAGACTGGATCGATAACTGGACGTATGGTTTCGACGCACTGAAGGAGCGTGTAGAGCCTTGGACGCCTGAGCGTACTGCGGAGATCTGCTGGATCGATGCAGAGGACGTGGTGACCGCCGCTCGCATGATGGGGCAAGATGGTCCCGTTGGCATGATGGTGGGCTTGGGGCCAGGATGCATGCATACGAACGCCATCCAGAATGGCCGCGCTGTGGCTTGCCTGCAAGGCCTTCTTGGTCATATCGATGTGCCTGGCGGCGTGAACGTTCCCATCGCCTTCTCTGTGATGCTTGACGATAAGATCACGCTCTGGGATTCATCAAAGGATCCGGCGCGTCCAGACCTGTTCACCTTTGGTGGCGACAAGCATCCGCTCTACAAGGCATTCGGGCGCTCTAATGATCCGAATACGGTCTTCAAGGCCATCATCACCGGGGATCCTAAGCCCATCAAGATGTTCGTTGCTATCGCTGATGACCCGCTTCTGTGCTATGAGGATGCGAACTTGACGTATGAGGCAATGACGAGTCCTAATCTTGATCTGGTCGTTGTCAAGGATTTCTATCTTTCGCCTACGGCGAAGCTTGCTGACATCGTGCTGCCTACGGCCGACTGGTCAGAGCGGTGCACCTATGACGAAGAGCTTGACGGTCCGTTCATCCTTTCGTTCGATCAAGCGGTGCCTGCGCCTGGTGAATGCTGGGATGACTGGAAGTTCTTCCTTGAGTGGGGCAAGCGCATGGATCCAGAGGCTTGGCCCTGGAAGGACGAGAAGGAGATGGTCCTCTGGCGTCTGAAGGAGTTCTACAACTACGACCTTACATGGGACGAATTCCAAGAAACGCCTGTCAGAATGGCAGGGTCGGCAGATCCTACGGCAGAGCCTGTCTATAAGAAGTACGAGAAAGGGCTTTTGCGGCCTGACGGTCAGCCTGGCTTCCCCACGGTAACAGGCAAGATAGAGTTCTCTTCGCCTGCAATGGAAGCGTTCGGATATGACCCGGTCCCTGATTACACCGAGCCAGCTGAAAGCCCGATAAGCCAGCCAGAGCTTGCCAAGGAATATCCGCTCATCGGATCTACAGGTCACCGTGTTTACAGCTTCTTCCATTCAGCTTGGACGAACGTTCCTGCTCAGCGCTATTTCTATCCTGAGCCATTCGTCGTCATCCATCCCGACGATGCGGCGGAATACAAGATCTCTGATGGTGAATGGGTGACCATCTCCTCTCCGCGCGGAAAGATCATTTCCAAGGCATTGGTCTCCCGTGAGGCGAAGAAGGGCGTCGTGTTCATCCCACGTCCTGCATGGCGCGATGAGTGCAAGGCCCTGGGACTGCCAGGCTATGGTTGGGACAAGGCCAATGGCAACGTCCTAGTTCCGTCAGAACCTGCCGAGCCTGGATATGGCGCTACTGCCATGCGTTCATTCCTGTGCAAGATCGAGCCTGGAAGAGGTGATATGTAATGAGTAGGGTAGATGGCGGCGGCATTGCTATGCTGCTTGATCTGGATGATTGCATCGGGTGCTACGGCTGCGAGGCGGCTTGTCGCGAAACGTATCGGTACCCCTATCATGAGGATTGGATGAAGGTCATCCGGCGTGAGCCGTTCCTCGTGGATGGAAAGCTTCGCCAGTATCACGAGATCGCACCCGTGTTGGACAAGTGCCGTGCCTGCTATGAGGCTGATCCCAATCCGCTTTGCGTGACCGGGTGTGCCGCACAGTGCCTGAAGATCGGACCGTTCGACGAGATCGTCAAGGAGGCGGAAGGGCGTCACTGCGCCATCTACACCGCCTAGGTTCGATGTAAGGTGATGCATGATCCGAGAGGAAAGGAGGCAGCGCTTTCCTTTCCTCTCGCTCAAGAGGTCAGGATCTCATGCAGCACGGTAGCCAAGGTCTAAGCGAGCTGTTTGCCCGCGTCGGGGCCTGCAGCCATCTGGTAGACCGCATCTACCTGCACGAAGCAGCCGCCCTTGGCTCTGATGGGCAGTCCCATCGAGGCGAATTTGGCGTCCACCTTCTCTTTCTGCGCTCTAAACTCTTCGCCATCTTTGACGTAACGAGCTATCCCGTGGATCTGGAAAGCGTCATGACCTGTCCAAAAAGCAATGGCCACGTTCTGATTCTCTTTAAGATTGGCGAGCGTTTTATTGAAGAACTGATCCGAGATATAGACCGTTTGGTCGTCAATGACGGCTTTCATCCCGATTGCGGCTCCGTTGGGCGCTCCTTCTGCATTCGCAGTGCAGAGCACCATGTTCTCAGCAGTTTCGAAGAGCTCTTTTACCTCTTGCGCCATGATTGCCATGATGATCTCTTTCTCTTGATGGTACTGTGTAAGGAGCTTATCTGTAGATTATTGCACGGAAGCGAAGAGGAGAGAAGGCAGCATGGCTTCAACTCACCATGGCGCTCAGGCCAGAGTTGCTCTGAGCCTGGTGCTTTGCCTTTTGCTTATCCTTGAGATGCTCCATGATCTTACAGGGGACCTGTTACATGAGCTCTTCGCCCTGCTTTTCGCGGTCGCTCTTATCGTTCATATCGTGCTGTCTAGGAAATGGATCAGTGCTGCGTGGAGGGGTGCTTTGCAGCAAAGGACGCGGAAGGCGAAGAACGTTGTTCGCCTTGTCGTGATGCTTGTTCTTTTGATCGTCGCTGTAGTTTTGGCGATCACTTCGCTTCTCATCAGCCACGTGCTTGAAGAGGCAGGAGTCGTTTTCTTCATTCCTGGTTACGATCGGTTCACTTTGCGCATCATTCACACAATATGCGCCTATGTTCTTTGCGCAGCAGCTCTTGTGCATATTGCGTTGCAGTATCTTTCTGTGATCAAAGCTTTCCATATTCCTTACGATCCTTCGCGACGCAAGATCCTCGATTCTGTTGCAACAGGAGCAGCGGTGCTAGGGATCATCGCCTTGGGCATCTCTTGCTCTGCCGATATTAGCCAAAGAGAACGTGGCTCTGGAAAAGGTAACCGACAAGGTGATGGAAGCGGCAAGGGGCGAGGCGCCGAAAACGGCAAGGGGCATGGCGCTGGAAACGGTCAAAATCGCGCGAATAGAGCTCATCGATCATTCGACGAGCTCTCCCCATGGGCGATCGGTGATACAGAGAGCACTGTCTTGGGTGATCTGCCAATGGATCTGGCACGTGGCGTCGAGCAAGATCCGATCATGGCTCGCCAAGATGATCGCACCAGGGTATTCGCCGAGAGCATGCTCAAGCGCCTCCACTGATCCCGCATCCAAATGGTTGGTAGGTTCATCGAGTATCAGCAGGTTCGGCTCATGTAGAAGCTGTTCAGCAATGAGCAGTTTCTTGAGCTCTCCTGGGCTTATGTTGGATCCGTCACGCAGTCTCTTCGGGTTGGTGTTCAAGCCTGCGACCAACGAAAGGACCCGTCCAGCATCAGAGGGATCGAGAGCGTGGAGACGATCAAGCGCCTCGCGCCTGAGAGGATCATCAACTTCTTGGGGAATGTAGGCCCATTCGATCTGTTCGGGAATCAAGGAGCACAGACGACGAATAAGCGTTGTCTTGCCTGCTCCATTCGCTCCCGAAAGGCTTACATGATCAGTTGGTCCCACCCAAAGCGATGGGACGTGGAGCGATAGCTCTCCCTGGGTAAGATCCTGTTCAGGCAGGTGAAGCACGAACTTTGAGCGAGCTGCTTTTCCTGGAAACTGGATATGCTCTTCGTACCGTTTTGCTATGTGGCTTTCTTGGGTCGCTTTATGAGCGCGAACCATGCGGCTTTCCATCGACTTCACAGCGCGCCCTGCGATCGCGTCTTTGGAAGAGACCTTGGCGCGCCCGAGCTTCTCACGGCTGTCGCTATCCTGTTTGTCCAGATGCTTTGCGCTTAGCCGCTTTGTTGAACGGGCTGCTTCTCTATTTCTCCGATCTGCCTCGGCCTGCAATCGCTGCTCTTCTCTCCGTGCGTTCTTATGACTTCTCATCTGTGCTGACCTGTCTTGGCGCAATTGGTTCATCACCTTTGTGTAACCGCCAGGATGCATGCTCACGCGTCCTTCTTCGAAGATGGCGCACTGTTCGACAAGCGCATCAAGCAGCGCACGATCATGTGAGATCAAGATCCCTATCCCTTTGAGCGAGCGCAGGCTTTCAAGCAGCGCGTTGCGTGTTGGGCTGTCCACATCGTTCGTGGGCTCGTCGAGGATGAGCACATCAGGATGCATGCCAAGCGCACAAGCGATCTGCATGCGCTTCTTCTGGCCGCCCGAGAGATGGTCGTAATCCCAGAGCCATGCATCGTCGATCATAAGGGTGTTGCGAATTCGCATCGCGCCAGGGCTCCAATCGCTTGCGAAATCAGCGAGGTTGTCGGGAGCGATGGATGTATCCTGCGGGCAGTATGCCGTGAACAATGTTGGAGCGACCGTGCCTGCATGTGCCTTGATCTTGCCTGCGACAATGAGGGCAAGCGTGGTCTTTCCGCAGCCGTTGTCGCCGATCAATCCTGTCCAGCCTTCGGGGAAGGTGACGCTTACCTTATCGAGCGTACACTCGCTTGCATCTTCGTAAGAGTAGGTGATGTCTTTCAGGTGTAACTGCATGATGAACCTCCGTAGCAAGGAGGTCGCGCAGGTTGAAGCACGGAGGGCATTTGCAGGATAAAGGGAATGGTTGAGGCTGCAGAAGCGCATAACGATGCGGCACCAAGCGCGACCAGATGAAAATCAGTCGTTGGTTGCCAAAATGGCATCGTTATCTCTTCATTCACAGTGCCTTTCTCGGGGCGCTGCTTGCCAAAGGCCGCGCCATGATGTTCTGGCCATTGTAGCATGGGCGGGTCATGCTGCTTGAACCGATCCTTCCAATGCGTGGTCGATCCTGAGAAAAGCCCTTGATGATGCAGGAGGTTGCCCATTTTGAGTTTCCGTGCTCTCATCCAGCGATTTCCTGCGATACTGGATGTGATGATGAAATGATGTCGGAAGGTGCCGATATGGATCTCTACGAGGCTCTTGCTGCAAAGATCGCAGAATATGACAGCGGGTCCGTTGGGGGAGAGGTACCAGGGTTCGATGCATGGGATGATGCTGCCCGCGATTATCTTGAAGCAGTATGCAAGAGCGTTGCAGAGGGTGAGAGCGCTCTGTCCGTCTATGAGCGAATGAAAGCTGACCTTCCCCGCTTAGAAGAGCTTGTTGAGGCTGAAGAGGCTTCCTATACCTTTGATTGGTATGACGATCACTATTACATAAAGATCTACTCAGGCCAGGTGCAGGCCTGCAAGTTCGTTCTGTCTTTATGCGAAGCTCTCGTCAGTGAATGACAACCCTGAGGGGCTGTTGCTCAACCGCGGACAACAGAGCTTGAAAGGCGTCTACCAGGTACGGGAAGCGAGAGCGCGAAACTGGGCTACCGTGGATACATGTGAGTTCAGACCACCATCTACGGTCACTACCTGCCCTGTGAAATATGAGCTTTCATCTGCAGCCAAGTAAACACACATGCCTGCAATGTCTTCTGGACTGCCATAGCGGCTTACTTCAATATTGTCTAAGAAGATGTCTTTCAACGCCTGAGGTACCTTGGATTCGTTTTGGGGCGTAACGATAAGCCCGGGGCGGACGCAATTGCAGCGAATGTTTTGCTTGCCATATTGGAGCGCTGTGTATTGGGTGAGCATATCCACGCCAGCTTTAGCGCATGCGTATGCAGTAGATCCGAGGTCGCCTCCGCAAGAAGCCATAGAGCCGATATTGATGATCGACCCACCGCCCTGTTCTTGCATATAGGGCAGCACTGCTTTGATGCAATAGAAGGTAGAGCGTACGTCACTTGCGAATACTGCATCCCAGTCTTCGAGGGAGATCTCGTCTACTCGACCGTCCTTCAGTGCCATACCAGCTGCATTGTTCACCAAGACATCGATGGCTCCCCAGCGATCCTTGGTGTCAGCGAAAAGAGCATCGACGGTCTCAGGCTGCGTGATATCGAGCTTATGGAACCATGCTTCTCCACCTTCAGCAGCGATGGCGTCGATAACAGCTTGACCCCGCTCCTCGTTGCGTCCGCAGACTACGACCTTCGCACCTTCGGCGCCGTACATCTTCGCAATGCCCGACCCTATGCCACTGGTGGAACCTGTAACGATAGCGACTTTGCCCTTCAAGCGATTCATAGCATCTTCTTTCTACGCGACTACGCCGTCAGCCTATCACACAGCTCGACGATTCTTGGAAAACAGGTCGCGAATCATGCGGAAGCGTGCGTATTGAGCGCACGATCGGCAAAGGTCTCCGATACGTCAAGAAGAGTCGGAAAGAACGCATGAAATGTCCCCCTTGCTCCAGTCTGGGAAGATGGGAGAGCGAGGGGGACGTATGTTCACAGGGCTCTTATTGCCCTGGTGATGCACCTTCTGTTCGCTACATCAGCGTATACGGGGTTCCCATGATGCCGAAGCTCATCATCGTTGCACCGCGAACGACAAGGAACGCACCAAGATAGATGGCGAAGAACGCGGGCGAGATGAAGAAGAGGAACCCGCAGAGGATCGAGAGGATGCCGTTCAGAAGCATGAGCCACCATTTGTCTGTCACTTTGCGCATCTGAATAGCAAGCACGACAGCGAACACGCCATAGCACAGGAGCAGTGCGCCTGCGAAGAGTGTGATGACCTCAGCGGCAATGACGGGATTCGCAAGAAAGAGCACGCCAAGGATCAGATCAAGGATGCCGCTCACGATCGTCCATCCTGAGCTCGCAGCTGTTCCTCGCGTCTTGAAGTAGACGATGAAATCGAAGATGCATGCAGCAATGAGCGCACAACCAACGACCATGGCAACGCTGACCATGCTCAGGCCTGGATAGAAGAGGCAGATACCTCCCGCGATGATGATGAGAAGGCCGCCGATGATGAGCGACCAGTCACGGCTTGAGCCGCTTGTTCCGACATAAGAGCTCATGGTCCTCCCTTTCTCTTATACCGCTTCGTCTCTGCGGTTGTGTTCCCTTTGCCTGATGAGCGGAGCAAGGGGATGCCTGTCTTTTCCTTGAGTCTATGCTTTAAAGAGAAGAAACAATGGAAGGACGCTCTTGTTATGCCGAGCCGTTGTCTTTCTGTGTTGCGGATGTTTCCTTGCTTAGTGACAGGGACCGTGAGGGTTTGTGACAGGCGGCGGCTCAAATGGCATGCCCTGTCATCAAGATGATGCGCCCTCAAGTTTCAGGAAAACAACAACTTGTGTATCACGTCAAAAATATTCTCAATATCTTGTATATTCTCGCCCTGATTTGCGAGCCAAGGCGTTACTATATAACACGGTCGCGGGCAAACGCCACTTATATCTTCTACGCCCGCCCTATTTTGCTTTTCGACCAGCATTCCGCCTGCGGTTCTCAAAGAAAAGGCATGCTTCTTCATGATGGACGTCGACCGTTCTTCCCAGCGCTCTGACCGTTCCTCTGCGGTCTTGTTCTTCCGCGCTTGTGAGGCAGCTCCTTCATTGTTGACGTATTCGAGCCCCTCCTCTGCTCTCGGACCCATCCGATGATCGATATATTCGAAAGCACCTCGCGATTTGCCTCGGATGAGGTGTTCTTCACGTTCATCGATCGATCTGGTCAGGTTATCGACTACACCTACAAGCGCACGCGCCTTGCAAGCGCGGCTTTGGCGCGATACCTCAATGCAAAGGGGCTGAAGCCTGGCAGCGTCATCGTTGCTGATCTGCCGAATTGCCCCGAATACGTCATCCTGGTCCTTGCTGCAGCATATGCGGGCTTCACGGTAGTTTCGCTCGATCATGCGCTTGCTGCGCATGAGAAGCAGTCGATCATGCTCGACCTTTCTCGCGAGGGCCTTCGTGCTTCGCTCGTCTTCGACATGAGCATTGCTCATAAGGTGCTGCGGCTTGTGCGTACCCCCTATGTTGAAGATGCCAGGCTTGTCGAGAGCATTTGCTCCATCACGAAGCGCGAGCGCTCGATCATGGGAGAACAGCAGGACATCGTTGACGATACGGTTCACTTTGCCGAGCGTGAAGCGCATCTATTCGATATGAATCAGCAGGCTTGCATTCTCTATCCTGAAGGCATGAGCGGCAAGCTGAAAGCGGTGCCCCTCACGTGGGCCGAGCTCACAAGCGCGGCGGTTGCCTCGAACAGGGCGCTTGCCGAGGGCGGAACAGCGCTTTGGCAAGCGAAGCTGCCCTTTGAGAATTCCCTTCGCCTTGGTACGCCCGAACAGGTCTGCACGTGGCAGTGCGTTCTTCCGCTTCATACTATAGCCGCCGTTCAGGTCATCGTTCGGTCAGTGGTCGGGCGCTCCTCTTTCTTGCTCTATGAGGACTTCGACGCCGAACGCGTGCTCAAAGATGGCGAAGATGCCGCCATCACTCATATTGCGGTGACAGACAGCATTCTCCAAGACCTTCTTACGGTTGAGGAGTGGCGCGAAGAGGTGATGGAGAATCCTCGCAGTCGCCTCAGTGAGTACCAGTGCATCTTAGTGGCTGATCGAAAGATGAGCCCTCGTACGATCGAACGCGCCCAAAGCATGGGTGCACGCGTCTTCTCAAGCTATGGTATGGCTGAAACCTCTGGGATGATCGCCTGTGCGCTTGTGACTCCAGATTTCATGGGCGGTCTGAAGCTTCTTGATGACTACGCTGTTCGCATCGTTGATGCAGATGATGAGGGATTCGGCAAGCTTGCTGTGCAAGGGCCGGGTGTCTTTGCGGGCTATCTCAATGCAAGCGCTGCCTTCACAGTAGATCGTTTCTTCATGACGGGCGACACGGCTGCCATCTATGATGGCCGCGTGTTCCTGAAGAATCGGACAGCGCGCTCATTCACCTCTCGAGGTCAAACGGTATATCCAGAGGAGATCTCCGATGTGCTTCGACATGTTCCTGGTGTGAGCGCTGCCCATGTGTTCGGTGTGGCGGATGCGCAGATAGGACGTCGCGTTGTGGCGGTCATCGAGCGTTCGGCGAGCACGCTCACGGCGGAGGATGTCGAACGGCGCGCACATGAATGGCTTGCTGGCCAAGGGCAGCCTGACATCATCCTTGTGGTCGACGCGCTGCCACGCAACGAGCATGGCAAGGTCAACCGCGCCTCAACGGAAGAGATGTTTCGCTCGCGCATCCAAGTTCGTCGCATCATCCTTCGTCATATTCGCCTGCCGCTGCATACGCCCATGCAGTCTGCTCAAGGCGTTCTCAATCATCGCGACGTTGTCATCGTTCAAGTTGAGGATGCGCTTGGTCGCGTCGGGCTTGGCGAATGTGTCTCCTGCGACGATCGGAAAGGGTCCCTTGAGACGCTTCCCGAGGATGTGTCCTATATTGCCGAGGTGCTCTCACCTGCGCTCATCGGGCGCACGTTGCTTCATCCACGTGAGGCTGTCGAACTGTTCGCTCATTTGCCTGAGATCGACAAGCATGCGCTTGCGCAAACCGCCATCGATGCGGCGCTCTGGGACCTTTACGGACAGGCAGTCGAGAAGCCCCTCTGGCGACTTCTCAACGAGGAGTATCTCTCCATTTGGAATGCAGCAGGTGCCTCGAAGCACTTGGAAGAAATGCCGAACACGACGCACTTCTCCGATGGTGTCGCTACCGTTCCAACGGGAGCCATCATCGGCATGGGGCCAACGCCTCTTGTGATGGAACATGTTCGCGAAGCGGTGGCGAAGGGCCATTCGCGCGTGAAGATGAAGATCGCGCCAGGCAAGGGATTCGCGAGCGTAGAGGCTGCGCGGCGTACGTTCCCCGACCTGCTCATCACGCTCGATGCCAACCGCTCGTTCGGCCCCGATGACATAAAAGAGCTCAAGTCCTACGATGCGCTCAACGTGGGGTGGATCGAAGAGCCATTCGCTCTCAAGACCACGGTGCAGAACACGGTGCGTGACCCTCTTGCAGAGATGAATACGATGCAGACGGAGTTCTTCACGCCCTTCTGCGTTGACGAATCCTATTCCGACCTACAAGATGCCCTGCGCATCCTCAAGATGCCGAACCTTCATGTCATCTCGATCAAGGTGGCGAAGTTCGGGGGGATCCGCGCGACGCTCGAGTTCATCGCACGGGCGAAGATGATGGGACGCGTCATCTGGATGGGCGGCACCTATGGCACGGGTGTTTCGCGCCGAATGAGCGCAGCATTCGAAACGCTGCCTGATATGGTCTTTCCAGGAGACATTGCCTCAACGCTCAGGTATTTCGACATTGATATCACAACTCCCGTTTACGACACGCAAAGTGGGGATGTGAGCTTGAACAACGGGGGATTCGAGTTCGGGCTGGGGTGTACGCTTGACGAGGAGAAGATCGCGCTCTGTGAGGTCAACCGCATCGTTCTCGAGTGAACATGATGCAGGGAGCACGTTTTCCAACGTGCTATCATAAGAAGCTCTCCACGCTATTCGCCTCTATGGCCCTTCTACGTGGACCCATTGCCATCTAAACCAGATATCCAGGGGATGAAGTCAATTGAAACTGACGCGTAAACAGTGGTTCATGCTCGTGGTCATCGTCGTGGGCACGTTCGTTACCGTGCTCAATCAGACGCTCGTGACGCCAGCGTTGCCCTCTATCATGGAAGAGATGTCCATCGACGCAGCCACAGGGCAATGGCTGACAACGGGTTTCACGCTGGTGAATGCCATCATGATCCCTATCACTGCGTACTTGCAGGATCGGTTTTCGACGAAGCGATTGTTCCTCTTCTCGATGGCTATCTTCGCTGTTGGCACGCTGCTTTGTGCGTGGGGTCCCACGTTCGTTCTGCTCCTCATAGGTCGTTTGGTCCAAGCTGCTGGTGCAGGCATCCTCATGCCGCTTGGCATGACGGTGCTCCTTGTGACATTTCCTGTTGAGCGTCGTGGTTCTGCGATGGGGATATTCGGCCTTGTCATTGCGTTCGCTCCTGCGATCGGCCCAACGGTTGCTGGCATCATGGTCGACGTGGCCGATTGGCACATCATGTTCTACGTGATCGCGGCCCTCTCGGTGGTGGTCATCGTCTCGGCTGCATTCCTCATGGAGGACATCGCGCCAGCGAACAAGGGCGATTCCGC
Organism: uncultured Eggerthellaceae bacterium; assembly: GCA_910588985.1. Lineage (GTDB taxonomy): Bacteria > Actinomycetota > Coriobacteriia > Coriobacteriales > Eggerthellaceae > MGBC163016. The sequence continues at coordinate 67,056 of CAJURO010000010.1, forward strand.
TCTTGAGCCGCTTTCGGTGGCGCTCTCTACGCTTGGTTTCGGTGGATTGCTTTACGGATTCAGCGTGTTCGGCTCGACGGGCATCTCTGTTCCCTGCGTGGCCACTATCATCGTGGGCGCGGTGTGCGTCACGTGGTTCTTCATACGTCAGACGCATTTGAGCGTGCCGATGCTGCGCGTGAAGGTTCTCAAGAACCGCAAGTTCCTCATTGCGACCATCATCGGCATGTTGGTGCAAGGCTCGCTCCTTGCTGCGGGCATCCTCATGCCGATCTACGTGCAGACGCTCATGGGGTACTCCGCAACCGTATCCGGTTTGGTCCTCATGCCTGGTGCGCTCATCATGGGCATCATGAACCCAGTTGCTGGCAAGCTCTTCGACAAGCACGGGCCTCGGGTGCTCAGCCTCATTGGCATGGGATTGCTCTTCGTGACCACGGTTCTCTTCGGCATGCTCACGCTTGAGACGAGCGTGGTGTACCTAGCGGTGCTCTATGCCTTCCGTATGTTAGCAATGACGCTGGTCAACATGCCGATCACAACGTGGGGCATGAATGCGCTCGATACGCGCTTCATCAATCATGGCACCTCGGTGAACAACACATTGCGCCAAGTTGCAGGTTCGCTTGGGACCGCCATCGTCATCTCCGTCTCCACGGTCGTCACAGCTGCGGCTGCTCCGAGCGTCGGCGATGTGAGCGGGCAGATGTATGGGATCAACATTGCATTCATGGTGTGCGCGGCGCTCGTGTTCGTAGGGCTCATACTCACCATCATCTTCGTCAAAGGCAAGCCTGGTCAGACTGAGCGTGCAGGCGAAGAGGCAGAGGGTGAGGCAAGCGAGGTCCATGAGAACAAAACGCTCCTTCAATCCATCATGAAGACCGACGTGTTCACGCTCCCACGGACTGCTACCGTACAAGAGGCCATGCAGCTTTTCATCGACAAGGGGATCAGTGCTTGCCCGATCGTTGATGACGAGGGACAGCCATCAGGGTTCATCTCCGATGGCGATATCTTGAAGCGCCTTTCCAAACAACATGGTTCGGTCATGGACCCGATCGTGCTCATTGCGGCCACTGCTAAGGACGATACGCCATATGCAGACCGTCTTGAACAGGTCATGCAGCTTCCTGTGAGCTCGGTCGGAGTGGGAGAATCCATTGGCGTGAGCATCAATGAAGACATCGGAGAGGTCTGCCGTGTTCTTGCGTCTAATCACTTGAAGAAGGTCCCTGTTTTGGAGCGTGGACGGATCGTTGGCATCATCAATCGTAGCGATATCACGCGTTACTCGATGGAGTCCTATCTTGAGAGCAGACCGCAAGGCGTTGCATTTGTCGGAGATGGCGAAAGCGCCAACTAGCGCCCTCTTGTTGCGGTAGAATGCGGATGATGAGGGTTTAAGCTAATTACAGGCAGTTGTTGACGCGCTGCCTCTTTTATATGGGGGATGCTGCATAGGATGGAGCGCTTGTGTCTTTCGGGATCGGTGTACGTCATTGAGTAGAGCAATGCGCTATATTCCTGGTTTGGATGGCTTGCGCGCGTTGGCTGTGTTCGCCGTGGTTCTCTACCATATGAGCGCCTCTTTTCTTCCGAGCGGCCTGCTTGGCGTAACGATCTTCTTCGTGCTGTCAGGCTATCTCATCACAGGCATTCTCATTCGTGAGTGGCATAAGACGAAGAGCATCAACCTTCCTAAATTTTGGCTGCATCGTATTCGTCGGCTGTTCCCTGCTATCGTATGCGTGATCGCCGTGTCGCTCGTTCTTTGCGCGTTCCTAGCGCCCGACATGCTTACGAAGCTTCGGCGTGATCTCTTCGCTGCGCTCTTCTGGTTCACCAACTGGTGGTACATTTTCCAGGATGTGAGCTACTTTGACGCTATGGGCGCCCCGTCTCCTGTAACGCATTTCTGGTCTCTTGCCATTGAGGAGCAGTTCTATCTTATTTGGCCACCCGTGCTCTTGCTCCTCTTTCGCAAAGGGTTCAAGAAGAGGACGATCCAGTGGGGGATAGTGGCGGCAGCCCTGATCTCGGTCGTGCTGATGATGGTGCTCTATGTTCCTGAGGGAGACCCAAGCCGTGTCTATTACGGTACTGATACGCGTGCATTCAGCTTGTTGATCGGTGCGTGGTTCGCCTTTGTGTTCCCGCCTAAGCGATTGTGCGGCGAAGGCAAGCACGGGCTTCCTGAAGCGACACGCCGCATCGTCGGCATCGTCGGCATCGTTGCGCTCGTCGGGCTTATCTGCCTCATGGTGTTCGTGAATGCCTATTCGCCTTTCATGTATTACGGGGGCATCCTTCTCACCTCAGTGCTCACAGCGTTGATGATCATGGCGATCGTGAATCCCGAGACGGCGCTTGCGCGCGTGTTCTCCTTCGCGCCGATCGTCTACATCGGGAAGATCTCCTACGGCATCTACTTGTGGCACTATCCGCTTCTTCTTCTCATGAACGATTTCAACTCCACTGAGGCAACGCATCCTTTGATGTATGCGCTTCAGATGGTAGTCATCGTCATCGTATCGATGATCTCCTATCATTTCGTGGAGCAGCCGATCCGTCAGGGATGCCTAGGGCGGATCTTCGGTGAGGTTGCCTCAAGGGCGACCACATGGGGAGAGGTCATCCGAACGCACATCATACAGATCGTGCTCTCAGCTGCGCTGATCATCGGTGCTGTGGTGGCATGCATCGTCGTTCCCGATACCACCACCCAGGAAGGATTGAAGCTCGATTCTGGCGTGGTCATCCCTGAAGGTGCGCTTGAGGAGGTGCAACCAGCGGTTATCAACGACGGGGTCTTCTCAAGCTTCGCAGGCGAAGGGATCATGGATCGCGAAGACTTGCTGAGCGTGCTTGGCCACAACCCGATCTTGACGTCGCTTTCAGATGCATCGTTGAAGCAGTTGGCTGATACGCAGGGTACGAGCGCGGAGGCAAAGGCGCATGCGACACGCTTCATCATGATCGGAGATTCGATCTCGGCGAATTTCAGCGAAGAAGGTTATGGCGGCTTCTCCGAGTTCTTCCCCAATGCCATCCTCGATGCGAAGGCGAATCGTCGCGTGGGCGCAGGCGCAGAAGTATACGATTCCTATGTTGAGCAGGGATGGGATGGTCCTGTGGTCATCGTGTCGCTCTCGACAAATGGGAAGGTTACGCAGGAAGCGCTTGATGCGTTCATCAACGATATTCCTGAAGGCAAGGCCATCTTCGTAGTCAATGCTCGTGCAGCAGGGGATACTGATGAGGCCAGCAACGAGGCGATCGAGCACGTTGTGGCGAATCATGGCAATGTCTCTTTGATCGATTGGTTCTCAACGAGCGCTGGCAAGGATGAGTACTTCGATGGGGATGGGACTCACTTAACGCCAACTGCAGGACATGATGCCTATCTGAACATGATCCTCTCGGCTCTTGAGACGCTCTATAAGTAAGCCTTTTTGGGTAGGGACTCCTTGATGATGAGGTAAGGCTCGCCGCGTCGTCGCTTCGAGCCAAGGTCTCTCAGCTCCTTTGGCTTACCTC
>CAJURO010000011.1:0-60241 GCA_910588985.1 uncultured Eggerthellaceae bacterium
CGAAGAAGCCTCGGGCTTGCAGCCTAGCGGCACGGAAAAGTGTCCGCATCCCCATTTGTCACAGTGATTTTCGGCGCCTGCTTCTCGGACGCGATTGATGCGCTTTGGCCTGAAGCGACGCAATGGATACGCCCGGGTGTGAGAAAATAGACTGGCGCAATGTTGCATGGAGGTAATCGCGCCAAGTGAGTTATGCAGGGAAATACGTTGGCTGATATCAGGTGCAGGAAGTTCTCGGACGTCTTGAAGACCAAGTCCGACCACTACCCATATTCGGATAGATACATCGCAGAGGTCCACGACTCGTCGACCAAGACGGGAAGGACAGAGCGCGAGCATATGGTCGAGTGGTTCCGCGCCAACGAGACCCGAGGCTTCGGGTCGTACTCGCGCCTGTCTCCCAACCAGAGCGCGCGCCGCTGCTACAACAGCCTGATGAACGCAGCCTCACTTCTATGGATCGCCGAGGCGGTCGGCATAGACGAGCTTACCGTGCGCCGCGCCTATGAGGCGGCGGTTGCGGCAGGAGACTACCGAAGAGCTTGCGGTGCCATCCGCAAGATAATCACATGGGACATGATCTATGCGCTTGCTTGAGTCTGACACCGAAGAGCAGTGCACCGACCTTGCCGTAAGGAGCAAAGAGGTTGCTTTGAAATCCCGCATCACCGACTTCCTGCATTTCTGCGTTGAGGGTCTAGTGCTTTTGGCCCTGCTTTCGTTCGCGAAGGACTGCTCTCCGATACTCCCGGCATGGGTCCTTCCTGTTGTGTTCCTCATCTACGCCCTTCCGGCAACGATCGGCTCTATGTACAACATCGTCGTTAATCGATTGCACAAGCAGGATTTGTACAACGAGACCGGAAAGCTGTCGCACTACAACAGAAGATGGTTCGTCTGGTTCGGCGGATTCTTCGTGGCCTATCTGGTATCCGGCATGCTCTTCGTATTGCAAGCACCGAGCTGGGATTCGAAAGAGTGGCTTCTCATCTGGGCATCGGTTCCCATCTATTACGTTGTCTTCCTAATCGTTCAGTTTGCTTGCAAGAAGGAATACTCGGCCAAGTACTACAAGGCACGCGCCATCAAATGGAGCATCGTCGTCGCTACGGCTATCGTTACCCTTCTCTACGCCTTCATCGCGGCTCAGGCTCCCACGGACATGCAGATCGACCTGCATGAGGTCATCCAAAACCGCTATCTCCCGTATGCGGACTCTCCCGCGCAGTTCTTAAGCGAGACGGAGAAGCTGACCACTTACGCCGACTGCCTCACGCAATACGGAATCAACAAGCTCGAAGGCGTGTCCTATCCCGTGTCCTTCGTCATTAAGCTCGTCCTTGGCTTCTCGGTATTCGCCGGAATCATCAGTCAACTGGGATTCTGCCTGCTCAGCCGTCACGAGATCGGAAGCGTGTTTAGGCTACTTCCTGCGGATGGCGGCCAGTCGAAGGAGCCGGTGCAGCCGAAGTACCTCGTGATCTTGCTTGCGATTTGGATAGGGCTCTCGGGGTTGTTCTGTGGGCTAAACGTGGCAGCTGAGAAGATCAGGGCAACGGACGAGTACACCTTCGTAGACCAATGGATAGACAATACGTCGGAATGGGTAATTCTAGCTGCCGAGCAGAACATCGAGGTCATCAAAGAGGATATCGAGATCGTCGACTCCAATAGGGATTTCAACGAGCGTTTCGCGCAGAGGCGAGACGAGTACGTCAACACCCAGGAGCGTGCCTTGATCGACCTCGTGAACACCTATTACGATGACTGCGAGGCGAATGTCAATTCCTACGTCGAGTGGTACGAAGGCCCCCTGATAGCCGCCGAGCGCATTGTACCCGTGATTGGCGAGAACGCCATGCGGGACGAATTCGGCAAGCAGGTGATCGCGCCGGTGAGCCCTGATGCACTCAACCAACGATACAGCGAGTTCCTCGCAGGACTGAAGAATCTTTACGAGGAGTACTGGAGCGCGGAGGAAATCGTGGGCGTCGCCCAGCAGGCTCCGGTCACCAACGCCGAAGAGATCATATCAAAGCTGCCTAGCACGATCGCACTGTGGCCCTCGTGGGATAGCGAGGAAGGCAAGAAGCTCGTTCAGGAAGTGCTGCTCGGAAAGGGAGAGGGCTCCTCGGACAGCGTCCGCGAAAGGATCATGTCGTACATTTCTGCCCAAAGGGCCTCGGCTGTTTCCTTCGCAGAATCCCTGCCATCGAAGTTTAGCCTTACAGCCCACGAGTGAGGTCGGACACACTAGTACCCAATGCTTACGATATTCGCATTAGGCAATCTATTGTGGTGCCGACTTTTCCGCTCTCAATCCTCCAGACATGAGCTTTGTTCGTACCGATCATCATAGCCAGTACCTTTTGGCTGATATTGCGTTTCGACCTAACCTCCTTGATAGCGCTTCCTAGGCGGATCCTATAATCGCTTACCAACTTGCTCATTGCCCCCGTTCCTGCACGTCTAATGCAATAATTCTCTTACAGACAGGAGCGAAAAATGGGGGGAAATGATGGGAACGGTCTCTCTGGACCTTGAGCCAGTTCTGCAAGAGAAGGGAATCAGCCTCGATGAACTTGCGATGCAAGCGGGAATCGAGGACAACAAAGCCGACAAGATAAAGAGGGGTCAGGTTTCAGCCATTCGGTTCACAACGCTTGCGAGCATCTGCGATGTACTCGATTGCGAGCCGGGAGATATTCTCGGCTATACGAATTAGTCATTCCGAGTAGCCGCGAGGGGCTTGCTCGTGATGACGCCAAGACCATTTCTTTTGGCGACATCACCAGGTCAAGGCGGCTGTGACAATTCTGTCACAACGATATGAACCGTGTTGTTCCTCTGATAAGAGTATGTTGTAAGCAAAGAGGAGAGGGCTAGAGGATGGATCTCTTTGACAGCTGAAGGTATTTGCTCGTTAGCTCTGTCCGATTACTTACACCCATCTTTGCGTAGATGTGAGCCAGGTGGTTCTTCACTGTGTTCTGCGCTACACCCAAATCTGTGGCTATCTCCCCATTCGTGCAACCTTTGACGGCAAGCAAGAGCACTTTGCGTTCTTGGGGTGTGAGGCCCTCTACGCCCGAGACACGGACTGCGTGAGCCGGCCCTCGAGTGTGGGACTCCGCGTTAAGCGGATCGCTCCAATATCGCAGGAGGCTTCCGCTCACCAATACCGTTTCTTTGTACTCGTCCAGATTGTCCCTAATCAGCCTTAGCGTAGCTTCCTCGATGAACTGACACGCTTGCTGGATTTTGCGCGTAGGTGCATCGTAGTTCTCCCAGAGGTACCCGGTGACCCATTTCCCGACGATCATCTTCGTCTCGACGTAGTTTGCAAGAGGGGTGATGATGTCGCTTTCCCCCTTGGCCAGGTCACCCGTGTACAGCAGGTTACTGCGAGCGTAGACGGTTTCATGTCGAAGCGCGTCTACCAGCTCGCCGATCTCCTCACGGGTCCATCGATCCAGCGATTTCTTCGAGAGCGAGGAGGAGCGCGATTGGGGATATCGGGCGATGTAGCTGGCGATGAGTCCGTCGACGATTTCATCCATGTGGTTCGACAGGAACTCGACTAGTTGGTCTGTGTCAGCGGGTCTGGGCTGGTTCACGATTCTCCTCTGAACGAATATATAGCCCGATTGTACTAGTCCATCTTCTTCTAGACCATGGCCCGGATGGAACTTCCCGCGAATGTCCCACTTGGCGACCATATGTGCATCGAGACTGTGTATGCGTCGCAAAAGGAGGTTTCGCATGTTCACAGAAAACTATATGGACTTCCTCAAGGATGTCCCCGGACAGGTTGTGGAGGTCATGGCCTTCCAGCCGGGTACGCTCATCCCCGTCCACCCCGAGGCCCTCATAGCGATGCTGCTGTGTATGACCTTCGGTTACCTGCTCTACGTGCAGGCGCTTAGGATCATGGTGCGCGAGAAAGTCGACCCCTATCCACTTTGGCTTCACTGCTGGATGATCTCAATCGACTTCACTGGCACGCTTATGTCCTGGCAGTGCGCCATTGAGCATGACTTCTTCTGGGTGTTCGTCCTCTTCGGCATCGGCCTTCCCATTTGGGTGTGCATGGAGGCAGTGTGCATTTACAAGGGCGTCAAGAACCACCGCCAGGAAGAATTCGGCAATCTCGTCAAGGGCGAGGTAACCTTGAAGCAAGGTTGGATGGTTGCCATTGGCATGGTCATCGTCGGCGCCAGCGTGAACCTGTGGGCTGAGACCCTGCTTGGAGGCTTCAGCAACTGGGCGGTGTTCATCATTTGGCCGTTCACGAACTATGTATTCGCCTATTGGACCTGGCGCTTCTGGCGCGAGCAGGGCATCAAGAACGGCAACCGTTTCCGCAACTCCATGGGTCTGCAGTGGATCATCACCATTCAGATCACGCTCATGTGGGTGCCCGGCCTTTCCTGGTATCTACAGCTGACGCCGTACCTGAACACACCTGCGTACTACTTCTGTGGAATCGTCGCCTCGATACTTGCGGTAATCAATCTCTACTATTGCTACAAGCTCCCCAAGAAGGAAACGCTTCCCAACGGGAAAAAGCCGATCTGGTAGATTCTCTTCATTGCGCGAAAAGGAAGCCGCTTCGGTCTAAACCGAAGCGGCTTTTTCTTTAGCAGACCATTGCTTCGCGAGTAGTTGTTAGTGGCTTGCTCGTGATGTCAGCGGTTATTGTAGAAGCAGTAGTCGCAAGTGGCTTGCTCGTGATGTCAGCGGTTATTGTAGAAGCAGTAGTCGCAAGTGGCTTGCTCGTGATGACAGGTATATGCGATCAGATGCCTCGAACTTAGTACTCATTTTGTACTCACAGTGTACTCACGTTTTTGTCACAGCGCTGGTAGGAGGTCTTTTTAGAGAGCCGATTTTTATTCCTTTTCTATTCCTGGGTGTAAATATGCGTCCTGTGTTATAGACGGTTGAACTCAACATAAACGTGTGCAGAGATTTTCGGCTGGTCAAGCAGTAGGTTTTCTAGTTTTCAGATTTACTCCCTCATGCTAAGACCAGAGATCGCGAAACGAGTGAGTTCAAAACGGTATCGGGAATGCTCGGCACTGGCTGGACATCCTATAACGAGGTGATACGACATGACTCTGTTCGGACAACTATCCGCCCCTCCCACCAGCGAGTGGGAGTGAATTGCGTCTTACCACTACGCGTGTGATAAAGCTTTTGGAGGCTTTTGCTTCTACCAAGTGGCCGAGGGTGTCCCTCGGCCACTTTTGTTTTTAACCATAGGCTTAGGTCTCAAAAAGTGGGGCCGAGAACGCTTTGCGTGCCGATCAGTCTTGCGATCAAGCAGAAGGCGAACGTGTCGCAACCACCATCGGAACGGACTCATATCCGTCCGCTGCCCGTGAAACGGTGGACTGACTGCCAGCTCACGGGGCGATGACGGATTGGTAGACGGGCGTGAGACGTGGGCGGCTCGGTCCTAAAGTGGAACTGTATGTTGCGAAAGGAAGGGGACATTATGGAGACCCGCATACCTGACGAGCACGAGGATTTGCGTCTGGATCGGCAGCACGAGGACGAGAAGCTGAAGCATATCAAGGATCATGAGGGTGACCTGCGCCGCAACGAGCAGGATAGCTCCTATCATCAGATGAAAGAGGCCAAGGAAGGCTATGACTACGCCCTAGGCTACGAGGAGCGCGACGAGCGTCATCGCCAGCACGCGCGCGATGCCTCTTTGGTTGAGGAAGCGAACACCAATCTGATCGAGAAAACGTCATCAGAGACATGAGCGTGAACCTTGATGCCCATGAACTCACAGAGTTGCTTGACTGCGGCAAGCCCGAGCCCTGCCCCTGGTTTGCCGCGTGCAGAATCTCCCCGATAGAAGCGCTCGAATACTCTGCTCTCGTCAATGCTGCTTTCAGGTTCGATGGCGTTGGAGAAAACGATGGTGTTCCCAAGCCGTTTTATCTGAAGATCCCCAGAACCATGCTTGAGCATATTGCCTAGGATGTTCTCGAACACTCTCCGTAGAGCAATAGCATCGACCATGGAGGCAAGCTCTCCGCTTACATCCACCTGACATTCCCAGCCTTTGTCCTCAAACGCGTAGTAGAGCTCGGCGAGCGTGGATGCAAGGATCTTGATGACATCATGGCATTCAATATCTAGAGCATCAGGCTCAGTGGTTAAGCGCATATAGTCGAATAGCTGATCGACCATTTCCCGCGTCGTATCAAGACGGCTTTCTGCGAGCTTCAAGCAGTGGGCTCTCTCGATGGGATCCTCTTCATCTATCGCAAGTTGCACATAGCCTTTCGCACCTGCCAGCGGTGTCCGAATGTCATGGGATAGCCCCGCAAGACCTTCCAGCAATTCACGCTCTTGCTCTTTCATGGTTCGTTCCCGAAGGCTTGCCTCATCGAGCAATGCATTAACGCTCTCCACCACTTCATGGCTTCCTGGAAGCGGGGCTTCTGTTCCAAGACGCGTGTTGCTGGTGGGCGGATGATTTTGCATGAACTTCGCCCAGCGAAAAAGCTCTCGGCGATACATAAGCACAACAGCACAGAGGGTCATGACCAGCAATGCGAGAATGACGACGACGATTACCACCCAAGACCCTCCTTTTGCTTATTAAGCCATGTCCCTTTTCCGACAAAGAATCCAGCTGATGATCGCGGCAATGAGCGAGAATGCGATGCATATGATGAGGGCATGAGCCCATATAGGAATCATAAGGAACGCCTCTCCTGCACACATGATCCAGAGATCGGATGCACCATTGCTCAATTCTATTCGGACACTGGCCAAAAGGAATTGGGGGATTTGCTCCGCCGCAGGAAGGATGTTTGCAAGCCAACCGATTATTTGAAGCACTATGACCCCGAGGATACCGCTTGAGAGAATCAGAGCTGCCATCGATGACACGGCCTCGCTTCTTGATAACCACGCAATGCATGAGACGATGTATGCCATGGCAGTCGAATAGAGCCATACCAAGAACAGCCAAAGCGCCACATCTTCCACAGGCTCAATGGTCTCGAATGAGAAATCGAGCGCTAAGAACGATAGGAGCGACGCCAGCGCACAGACAGCGATAAGGTATGCCTGCAAGCATGCGACCAAGATAAGCTTCTCAGCAAAGTAGTTGCGCCGACCTCGATTGTCCAGAGGTAAATTCTTGATGTAGCCTTTCTTGAAATCAGAGAGGATCAGGAAAGCCGCAATGAGGGATCCAAGAATGCCAACTAGGCTGCTATCAAAGAATATCTGTCCACAATCGTAAGTGAAGCTGCTCATTACCTTGGAGTTCAATGGCGCGATCTCGTCGCTTTCATCAAGAGCGCCGTTGTCGACTTCCAATACAGAGGTTTGCTCATTCTGGGCGATGGAGTCGTTGACCGTTTGCGCGAACTCTGGTGATGCTATCCAATTCAAGAGGAGCGCAACGGAGACGAGGGCGGCAATGGCAATGGCGGTGATCACCCAAAAGTAGCGGGCGTGGACCAGGCGATACAGATCAGCTCTCAGCAGGTTGAACATCGTGATCACCTCGCTCCATCATCTCGATGAAGAAGTCTTCGATATCGCGCTTTATGACGCTAAGCTCCAGAACAGCGATCCCTTCCTGCTTCAAGGCGATGGCAACAAGATCTGCATCTGATGTGCCACCGATGTGGATGATATCTCCCGATTCCACCGAATAGATGAATGACGGGAACGCCTCTTGAAGCTTGACAAGAGCTTGCTCGGGCTTGTCTGCTCTTAATCTCAGGCTGTCGCCACACATGCGGTCGACCTCGTCGGCGCACAGCTCAGCAACCATGGTGCCATCGGCGATGATCCCATAGTCAGTCGCGATGCGGTCGAGCTGATCCAGAACATGGGAGCTGATGACCACGGTCACGCCCTGCTCCTTGTTAAGATGAACGATCAGGGCGCGAAGCTCGCGGGTGCCTTCTGGATCAAGACCATTGAAAGGCTCGTCCAAAAGAAGCAGATCAGGAGAGCCGAGCAGCGCTAATCCTACGCCCAGCCTCTGCCTCATGCCGAGCGAGAGCTTCTTGACGCGTTTTGAAGCAACTTCTTTCAGGCCGATAGCCTCGAGCATCTTGGAACACTGTTCTTTCGGGTTCACCAACCCGATGGCGAGCGCCTTGCACATAAGATTGTCTTGGGCGCTCATATCAGGCAGAACGCCAGGATCCTCGATCAAGGACCCCACGCGTCGCGGAATCTGCAGTTCTTCGGCAGAGTTCTCTTGTCCGAATAGATAGATGCATCCCGATGAAGGTCGAACCAGGTGATCGATCATCTTCATGACCGTCGATTTGCCAGCCCCATTCTTTCCGACGAAGCCATAGATAGAGCCTTCTGGTACGTGCATGTTGAGATCGCTCACAGCACGCTTGTGCCCATAGGCTTTCGTAAGGGACCTTGTCTCTAACGCGAGCATCTTCCTCCTTCCCTTGAGGTTGTCATGATGACCTCAGTTTGAGCGGGAAAGATCAAGGCACCTTTGGGAAAAGATAAAGAAAGCCTCAAGATTCTGTTGCACGTGACAGGTTCAAAGTTCGATCTCATCAAAATACGGAAGGGCCTTCGCACAATTGCCTGCTCATGATGAGGGGATTTCGAGCTTGAAGCCGATGCCCCACACGGTTTGAATGTAGGCATCCGCCCCATATGGCTTTAGCTTCGAGCGCAAGTTTGAAATATGAGTCGTGATGGTATTGTCGTCTCCTGACGGGGTGTCGTTCCAGAGATGCTTGTAGAGCGCTTGCTTAGTGAAAACCCGTTTGGGAGATCTTGCGAGCAGCTCTAGAAGCTCGAACTCTGTTCGAGTCAGAGGGATTTCCGTGTTCTCGATCATGAGGGTTCTTTGCTCAGGATTGATGCTCAAAGCACCTATCTCAAGCGCGGCAGATCGACTCTCGTTGCTCGAGTCGTTGAGCTTCAAAGAGCGAAGGGCATGGGAGCGCCGAAGCTGCGCTTGGATGCGTGCGGAAAGCTCATCAAGATCGAATGGCTTGGTGAGGTAATCATCAGCTCCAAGGCTCAGAACATCGACCTTATCCCGTGTCTCCGTTCGTGCGGATACGACGATGATGGGTATAAGAGGGTCATGATCTCGGATGAGCCCTATCACCTGCTCACCAGCCATTCCCGGTAGCATGAGATCCGTGATGATGAGGTCAAAGCCCTCTGAATCAAGGATCCTCTTCGCCTCGGTTCCAGAGAATGCTGGTTCTGGGTGTATCCCTAGACGAGAAAGCTGGCGACAGATCACATCATTGATAGCTGAATCGTCTTCTACGACCAATACTCTGGAGGTTTTGCGTTGTTGGTCTTTCGCTTGGTTCATCCTGATGCTTTCATTTCGGCACTTTTCAGAGCTTGCAGTCATCGGCGGACATCTCGCCATCGATCGGGCACGCCTCTCGCTCTTTCGTATATTCTCAGTTCCGCTAGCTTAAGCGCAATATGATCAGCTTGGTTCAACAGAGCCAAATTCTAAGTAACCGCCATACCGTGCGCAAGGGCCTGCGCGGCGTTATGCGCTTTATTGCAATCGAGATGACTGATAGGAGTAGAAAAGCGAGCGAAGAGGCAAAACGATCCAAATGCAATTTCATTCAAGAACAACATCAAGCAGAGGGCTATCCTGTACTTGAAAGGAAAGACCTTGCATGAATGAATCTTGCACCATCAAGCCTCTTCCACTTTTCAAGGGAGAGCGCAGAACATACAGCGGCATCTTGCAGCCATTCGCAGACCATGTCCATGACCATTACGTCTTCGGCATCGTCCGTGAAGGCGAGCGCGAGCTTGCCCTTAATGGTGAACTTCTATGCATAAAGAAGGGTAGTGTTCTCGTATTCAACCCTGGTGACGCCCATGGATGCACTCAAGCAAGCGAAAGTCCTTTTTCATATGACAGCTTCACGGTTGCGGCAGAAATCCTTGACGGCAGGCGCTTTGACTTTCCGAGCGATGCTAACGAGCTGCTTTGCAAGCAGCTCGAAGAGGTATTTTGTCTACTCGATAAAGGCCTAGAAGATGATACTTTGGATGCATTTGCCTCAATGCGCAGGACGGAAGAAGATCGAAGATGAAATACCATCTGATCGCGCTCTTCACCATCTTCGTGTGGGGCATCACCTTCGTTTCCACCAAGGTGCTCTTGGTGGATATATCTCCCTTATGGATACTGCTCTTGCGCTTCGCGTTCGGTCTTTGCATCCTTTGCGTTATGCGCCCTCACGTCATGAAGCTGAGGGAGCGAACGGATGAAGTGCTCTTTGTTGCTGCAGGAGCGGCGGGCATCGCGGCCTACTACCTGCTGGAGAATGTTGCGCTCGTGTTCACTACGGCAACTGCTGTTGGCGTGATCGTGGCAGCATCGCCGCTGTTCACGGCTCTTCTCTCCGCTGCCCTTGGCGATCGCTCTTCCCTTAATGTTCGCTTTTTCTGCGGCTTTGCGCTCGCAATGGGAGGGCTTGTCATTGTCGGCGCAGGCACGATGGGCGAAGAGGACTTCATAGGTCTCACTGGCTTCGACCTTCTCGGTGACATGCTTGCGTTGGCAGCAGCACTTGTGTGGGCGGTCTATTCCATCCTAGTTGCCCGCATCGCGCAGAAAGGTTACGAGACGATAGCCGCGACCAAGCGCACGTTCGTCTGGGGAGTTGCCTTTATCCTGATCGCTACGCTTGCCTTTGACCCGCAGATGCCCCAACTATCCGCTCTTCTTGACTGGCGGAATGCGCTCAACCTGCTCTTTTTGGGGGCGGTGGCCTCAGCGGCATGCTTTGTCACGTGGGGTGTTGCTGTGAAGCATCTGGGCGCGACCGCGACAAGCACCTACATCTACCTTGTTCCCGCCATAACGGCGACCGCTTCCATCCTTATTCTGGGAGAGCCGTTGAACGTGCTCATAATCCTGGGCTTGGCCATGACGATCGCAGGGTTGTTTCTATCTCAAAAGCGAGGTGTGGATAAAGAGGCTGAGATACGAACAGAAACTATGCATTCTGAAACGTTGGAGGAGCCATTGAAGTGGCATTAGTACAGAAATAAAGCACGCATTTTTGGCACTATAACAGAAAGCAGTGTCCTATTCAGCAATGAACTCCTATGCTTCGTTGATGATTGATGCATGTTAGTATGAAGACATGTGTGGAAGATGCGTCATACTCACCTTTGACGAAGTCCTCGATATCATCTGGGAGATCGAATTAGGCTCGGCATTCAATTTCGAGCCAGACTGGCCTGCCAGGCGAACGCAAGCATACCCGAACTCATTGGCTCCTCTTATCATTCCCACATTCAACACCGCGATAGGAACACCAAGCCTGAGGCGAGGCTCGCTCCAAGCGCGCGAGCTTGCATGGGGTTTTGAGGAATCATGGAAGCCCGGGGTCGTTTTCAATACGCGTATCGAGAGCGCCACTAAGCCGACATGGCGCGACTCTATGGAGCAGAGAAGGTGCGTGATTCCCGTATCTGCGTTCTATGAGACGCATAAGAGCGAGACGGTCGCATCGCCAAAGACGGGCAATCCCATCAAGCGCCAATATGAGTTTCGCGTACCAGGAGAGGACGTTATCCTCATAGGCTGCATTTGGAAGGGGAATAGGTTCTCCATGGTGACAACTGATGCGAATGCAAATATGGCTCCGATCCATCACCGCATGCCCCTTATCGTGCGCCAGCAGGAGTTTCCGCTGTGGCTCGGTCCTGATTACATGAGGCTTGCAGATCGCAGCTCTATCAAGCTTGAGGCTGAGCCATCGTGCTAATTCTTGCTATGTTGCATAGTATGTACTGCGCATACTGAAAGAGAGTCTTTCCTGAAGCAATTTCTCTCACCTTGTCCCGTTTCGCCAAAAAGAGTGATAAGCTATGCCACTAACTGAATACCTTAAACCGATGAGGCGAAGGTAAAACCATCAAAGGCGCTTACAGAGAGCGGGCGCAGCTGAGATTCCCGCAGTAGCCGGTTGGTAAATGGATCGCCGAGGGAAAGGGGAAAGGTTGCATATCGCGCACGGTCTTGCAAGCCGCATGCGAAGCGCAACTGAGTATCTGGACCGTGAGCCCGCGTTAGAGGCAGAACATGTGATGGCATGTTCATAAGGGGGTTCGCGAAAGCGAATCAAGTAAAGGTGGCACCGCAGATCTTTCGAAGACCTGTCCTTTATATGAGGGACAGGTCTTTTTTTATCGCGAAGATCGGATCGGCAACCCTGAGTATCGGCACAAGGCATTCGGTTGGAAAGGAGCAAGCCAAGAGCTTCCAAAGCGAATCTATCGCTCAGAGGATCGTGCTGAAGGACGCTGGCGGCAATGCTTGAGAGAACAGTGTCGATACGAAAGGAAGGGCCATGAACGAAAACGGCAACATCGGCAACGAGAACAGAGATCCTGTGGGTGGAGGGGCTGCGCAAAGGAAGGGAACGCGCGACCTTTCAGTCCAAGATCTGATCATCATTGCAGTCCTCTTGGCTGCAGGTGCAGTGCTCAAGCTCACGGTTGCGAGCTTCTTGAGCTTTGCGGGCATGAAGCCGAACTTCATCATCGCCATGTATTGCTTAGCGATCATCCTTGTGCGTCCGAATATCGGACAGTCCATCATCATCGGTCTCCTTGCAGGGCTTATGTGCCAGATCCCGATGCTCAACGCAACGCCTTGGGTGAACATCGCGTCTGAGACGCTGGGTGCGCTGGTGTGCGGGATATTGATCCATATACCTATGCGCATCGGGCGCAAGGTTGATCTCAATCCCTTGGTGAGCACCTTCCTGTCAACTGTGGTTTCAGGCTATACGTTCGCGATCATCGTGGGGGTGGTGCTGAATGGCCTGAGCTTGCCTGTCACCCTTGCAACATATGCCGTTATGGTCTTTGGTACCGCTGCCTTGAACTGCGTGTTGGTTGCCATCCTGACAGTCCCGCTTCGCAAAGTGCTCAAGAAGCAAGATGTGAAGAGAGGGGATCGCAAGGATTCCGACCAAGTGGTGGCGCGAACAGACGCAATGGGAACAGCAGCGAGAGCAGCCGCAGAATGCGCGAACGATGATGGCATCTCAAGTGGATCGAACGCGATCGTTCTGGATAACTTCAGCTTTCGCTATCAAGAAGGAGAAGAGGCTACTGTTCAGAACATAGATCTCAAGATTCCAACGGGCACCTTTGTGGGAATAACGGGCGCTGCTGGCTCGGGCAAGTCGACGCTCACCTACGCATTCAACGGGATAATCCCTCATTGCTATCCAGGGGATATCCAAGGTCGTGTTGTGGTGTGCGGGCTTGACACCTCAGTCGCTACCCTGACAGACATTTCGCAGAAGGTTGGAAGCGTATGCCAGGACATAGATTCGCAGATGGTGTCTTCAGTGGTCGAGGACGAGGTGCTCTATGGCATGGAGAATTTCGGCGTGCCCAAAGACCAGATGGAATCTCGGCTTGTTGAAGCGCTTGATGAGATGGGCATATCAGACCTTCGCCATCGTACGATAGACAGCCTTTCAGGAGGCCAGAAGCAGAAAGTGGCGATTGCGTCCGTGATCGCGCTGAAGCCAGAAGTGCTCGTGCTTGATGAGCCGACTGCCGAACTTGACCCTGTGTCCTCTTTAGCGGTGTTCGACCTGCTCAAAAGATATGCGAACGCGCATGGGACCACGGTCATAGTGGTGGAGCAGAAGATAGCATTGCTCTCCAGCCATGCGGATATGCTCCTGATAATGGAGGACGGTCGCATTCGCTTTATCGGAACCCCAGCTGAGGTGCTTGCTCATTCCACTGAGCTGCTGGCGATCGGCGTTAACTGCTCGCGTTCTACAACGTTGGTGAATCGTCTTATCGGTCGAGGGCTGTATGGCGGTCCGACTGCGCGCGGCGTGGATGAAGCCGTTGCGATCTGCAAGGAGGTATTGGCATGATAGAGTTCAAGGATGTCAGCGCGTCATATGATGGCGAGTTGGCCGTGCTCAAGGACGTGAGCTTCACCATCAACGATGGCGAGTTCGTGGCATTCGTCGGGACCAATGGTGCTGGGAAATCCACCACGATGCGACTCATGAACGGGCTTTTGAAGCCGACAGCAGGAGAGGTTCTGATCGATGGGGTATCAACTTGCGACCTGAAGACGAGCGAGTTGGCAGGAAAGGTTGGCTTCCTCTTCCAGAATCCTGACAGGCAGATCTGCTGCAACACCGTTCGCGATGAGCTGATGTTCGGGTTCAAGGCGCAGGGAAGGGAAGATGCTGATGCTCGCGCGCGGGTGGATGCCTTGATCGAGCGTTTCGGGTTTGATGCGGATGCCGAGCCGTTCCTTTTGAATCGCGGGGCAAGGCAACTGCTGGCGCTGGCTTCCATAATCGCTCTGGAAACCCCTATCGTGGTGCTCGATGAGCCGACGACTGGTCTGGATTTCAGGGAATGCTCCAAGGTGATGGAGCTTATCGCTGGGTTGAATGTGCGAGGCAAGACCGTGATCATGGTGTGCCACGACATGGAAGTCACAGCTGACTATGCCAAGCGGGTGATAGCCATGACGCAGGGAAAGATGGTCGGTGATGGCCCCACCTTCGAGGTGTTCCGTGACCGAGGCATCCTTGAGCGCGCGCACCTTCTTCCTCCCCAGATAGTCGACATCTCGTTGCAGCTGGGAAGCTTCGAGGCTGCTGGTGGGTCAAGAGGGGAGCTGATCGCGTCTTCTTCCATTGCATACGCTGATACGTTGGATCAGATGAGCTCAGCCATCTATGGCTTCATCTCCGAGCATTCAGGTGTCGGAGCATTCCCTTCCTTAGGATCGGATGAAGGGCTCGGTGCATGATGCGAGGATTCCTGGAATACGTGCCTGGAGATAGCTTCCTTCATCGAATGAATCCAGTTGCTAAGCTCATCTGCGCCCTCTTGATCTCTATAGCTTGCTTTTGCACAAGCAATCTCCTTTTGTTGTTGGCCATCCTGGTGGTTGATTTCGCTCTGGCAGCAAGCTGCGCGATGACACGCCAGGCGATGGGCTTGGCCAAGGCGGTGGCTCTCTTTTCCATCGTGCTTGCCCTGATAGCACTCTGCACCACTCCTTCAGGGATGGAGCTCATAGCGCTTCCCTGGGGATATATCGGAACGGGAAGCTTGATGGCAGCGCTGTTGATCATCGTCCGTCTTGTGGCCTGTGCCGTGCCGTTGTTCTTGGTCATGTACATCACAAAGCTGAACGATCTGGCGAACTCGATGGTGAAGATACTTCATGACCCTTATAAGTATGCGTTCACGTTCACATCCGCTGTGCATTTCATTCCCGTCTTCATGAACGATATGTCTGGCATCATGGAATCGCAGACGGCTCGAGGAGTGGAATTCGATGGGAGCTTTGCCAAGAAAGTGCGCTTGATGGTTCCTTTGTGCGTGCCGCTCCTGGTGTCATCCGTTCGGAAGACCAACTCGGCAGCCATCGCGGCCGAAGTGCGAGGGTTCAACATGCGAACACGCGAGAGCGGCTTCAAGGAATATCCGTTCTCTGCTCGCGATGTGGTGGCGCTGCTCATATGTGCAGGCATCTTGGTGCTGGCTATTGTCTCCAACGTGATATGACATGCGGCAAGCGGATCGGGCTCGATGAGAGCTCGATCCGCTTGCGCGTTTGGTCCTCTAAGATTTATGGGAGAGGGCGAGCCCTTCCTTTATGCGCAAGGTGAGCATTGCTCCCGTGTCGTAGGCAATGCCACCTTCCTCATCAGTGTCGCTGGTTATGTTGAACCCTACAAGCTTGCGATTCTCCCCATCATCGGATGATCGATATATATACACGACCGTCATATTGTCATCTTCGCGAACTTCGACCTCTCCGTTTGCGCCGGGATCGATGGTGCCAGCAGATAAGAAGAGCGTTCCATCGACAGCGATGGTGTTAGACGATATGGACCCCCTATAAGCATCCTCAAGCTGGGGTGCGGTGCCGCTCAATTCGCAGGCGATGGCTTTCCCAGCGCAGGCTCCTTGCAGAGCAGCGTTCTTCCAGATGCCCACGATGCGCTTCTCTCCACTGGTGAGCTCAAGCGCTTGGGCAACATCGCCAACTGCATAGACATCAGGATTACTTGTGCGCATGAACTCGTCCACAAGCAAGCCTTGGTCTTTGTCTAAAGCACCAGGCTTCATAAAGTCAAGGTTGCTCTTCATTCCATGGGCAACCGCAATCTCATCGAACTCTTCGGCATCACCATTGCTGAAAGAGACTTCGAGCACACGCTCTTCGGGATGCCCTTCGCAAGGTTTAGCGCATACCTTCTGAATGGTCTGGCCAAGCTTGAATGCGACTCCCTTCGCTTCAAGATTGCGCTCGAATCGGATGGCTGCTTCGGGAAGCGCATTGAAGTCGAGGATATGGTCGTTCATTCCGACCAACGTGACCTTTTTCCCTTGAGCCAAGCATGCTTCCACGACCTTCAAAGCCACCATCGAGGCGCCGCTCACCAGAACACGTTCGCATCGAGGATTCTCCAGCGCTGCCTTCATTCGGAGCGCATCATCCATTGAGTGCAGGACGAGAGGCTCGTATCCGCAATCTTTGGGAAAACCTATCGTTGTTGGTGATGAGCCTGTAGCGATGATGCATTTGGAATAGGGGAAGGAGCCCTGAGGTGTTTTCACCGTATGGGCTTCAACATCTAACTCCATTGCGGGTTCATCCTGGTGGATGTTGAGCGCGAGCGCGTCGATCTCCTGATCGGACCAGGGGAAGCACTCGTCAAATGGCTTGATCCCACCTGTATAGTAAGAGGTGAGGATAGGGCTATAAGGTAAGGTATCGAGGTCGGAGAAAACATCGATGGCACCATCGTATCCCGCTTGACGTAAAGCAATGGCTGCGTTGACGCCTGCTGTTCCGAATCCGATTATCGCAACGGGGGCAAGCGTCGAATCGTTTCCGCATTCGTTCTTCATATCATTCGTCATAGTGATTCCTTACGCGAATACCTGATTGAGCCAGGGACCATATTCCCCTTCGAACATACCCTGAAGCTGTGCGAATACCTGTGGCCAGTCAAATTGGTTCTCGAACATCAGCTCGGCGTAGTGCTTGTTGGATATGTTGCGCGGAGCGGACAAAAGCTGCGAAGCATAGGTGTAGGTGCATGTCGGGCACATGGTGATCACGGTCGACCCGTCTTCAGCAAACGACAGCTTGCTGTCGGCTTGATTGGCTTGCCTGTTGGGATCGAACGCGCTCACTGCGCCACCTGCGCCACAGCATCCGTGGAAGATAGTCGGGATGTCTGAGTCGATCTCGAGCGCTTCGCATGTTTCCTCAAGATATGACCCATCGCGATCTTGACAAGATTTCGACAGGCACAGCGGCGTATCAGGAAGCGGGCGCTTGGGAGCGAACCCATGCTCAGAAAGGTAGCCTGGAAGGAGCTGGACGTCCACGTCAAGGCCATGCTGAGCGAAAGTGGCTTTCATGGCGTTCGCGCATCCAGGGCATACGCATACCATTGTCTTTACGCCTGAGAACTCGGTCTCGGCAGCGATCTTGTCGCAGAGCGCTTCTGCGCGATCGAAGAATCCTGCGCTCTTCAAAGGCGACCCGCAACAATGGTCGATCATAGTGGTCTTCCCGCCAAGCTCCTGCACTGTCTCGAAGATCTCGCGTGTGAGGTCAGGAGCGTACGCCGCAAGGGAGCATCCAGGGAAGAATGCAACTTCGCAATCGCTTTCGGCTTCGTGGTCGTCAGTTGCTACATGGCGCGTCAGATCACCTAGATAGATTCCATATATGGCGCGATATGCTGTGAAGATATCCCATTCCTGATCGACCTGAACGCTGGTCCAGGCATAGCGAGGAATCAATCCCAAGTTCTGGAAATCAACGCGCGCGTTGTATATGAGGTCGCACACATCATTGTGCGCAAAGCAGGTGTTCTTGCAGGTGGTGCAGAAGAAGCACCCACGCACCGCCTGTATCAGCCTAGGATTTTGAGCTATGGCGATGGCAAGATCATCACGGTTTGCTGATTCGCGCTCTGCGGCGAGCATGGCTTTCGCTATGTCTCCCAGTGTCATCTCGGCGGCGGTGAGCGACGGGCACGCCTTCGTGCAGTGACCGCATTGCGTGCAGGTGCCGAGGAACTCCCAGTAGGCTGCTTCGCCATCCAGCAGGCATTCAGGCGTTGCTTCGTTTTGCACCTCGGAGGAATTCCTCGTGTTGTCTGTGGAATCCATATCGTTCCTTCCAAAAGAGAAGTTTTGTTCAGTCTAACACTCTGGCGACCCAATAGGGACCCAATAGGGACGGGCCTATTGGGTCGTGTTATCCCAAAAAGTTGTTTCATTTCTTTTGAGGGGGTGTAGAATGGGCGGATTATCTTTTTGACCTACGAGGTGCAGTATTGAGACAGCCTAGAATTCAATCAGAGACAGGATGGTATCACGTTGTTTTGCGAGGAGCTGGAAGACGCGCGATATTTGAATCTGATGAAGATAGGCAATCATTCCTCGACCTAGTCCGCATTATGTCGAATAAGGATAATGTTGGAATAGCTGCTTGGGCACTAATGGATAACCATGCCCACTTTGTTCTAAACGCAAATATAGGCGATCTTAGCTCTGGGATGCATCGTTTGTGCACAACCTATGCAAGTAACTTCAATCGAAAAAATGGCCATGTGGGTCCCGTATTTCAAGGCCGTTTTGCAAGCTTTCCAATTAATAGTGATGAATATCTTATGGAAGCAATTCGTTATGTACATTTGAATTGCAAAGATAAAGGTGTAGGGGATCCTAAGAAATATAAATGGTGTAGCTATAAATTATACATAACGGGCGAATCTGATCCGAGTTTATCACGAGCTGTCGTTGAGGTATTTGGAGGCTTGGAGGCTTTTACAGCTTTTCATGATATGCAGATTGAACTGGCGATTGATGATGGTCCACGCCATCGGCGTAGGCTAAATGATGATGAGGCAAGAAGAATCGCCCAGAATGCTTTAGGTCGGGCATTCGCTGAAAGCGTTCCTATGTTAGATAAGGAGAAAAAAGCAAGAGCATTGCAAAAACTGCATGCGCTCGGTATATCTTCCAGACAGATTGAAAGGCTGACAGGAATTGGTCGAGGTGTTGTTAGAAAGGCGTGCGAGTTATAGCGTCCCTGATTTAATTCTTGACTCTGGAATGATGAAATAGATCAATGGGTTTTACGACCAATGCAACTAAAACAGCCCAATAGACCTGTCCCTATTGGGTGATTTGTTGTCTGGCGGCTGATCATGGTGTGCTCTGTGCGATAACATCTTGCAAGTCGCTGGGTCTTTCCAAATAGAGAAGATGCACATCGCGAGTCTCTCCTAGAGGCTCGACGTAAACACCAGGTATGCATCCTCTAGTCTGAAAACCAAGCTTTCTTTGAACGTTGTGCGAGCGCTCATTTCCCTCATAGTAAGCACCCCAAATACCGTGCAGATGGAGGTCGTCGAAGGCATGCTCAATCACGCGCTTTGCGGCTTCCGTTGCATAACCGTATCCCCAAAACGCTTTGCCAATCCAATAGCCTAGCTCGCCTTCACCATCAGAGAGATCCATGGTGGCCGCATTTTCGAAGTTGAGACCTGCGCAGCCGATGACCTTATCGGTGCTTTTCAGTGTCACGCAAAATGTTTCCGGGGAAGAGAGGATGTTTATGATTATCCGTCGGCTCTCTTCAATCGAAGTGTGAATCGGCCATCCAGCGATGGGCCCGATTGCGGGGTCTTTTGCGAGTTCATAGAGCTCGTCGGCGTCCGCATCTGTCCATGGTCTAAGCAGAAGCCTTTCCGTTTCAAGTGTTACGCATTGTTCGGTTCTATCGGTCACGTTGTTACTTCCATAAAGAGTGATGCCATCTATCTCTTGGTTAACCCAATAGGGACGGGTTCAATGGGCGAGGTTTGCTCAGGATTGCAGAACCCAATGTACCCGTCCCTATTCGTTTGCCATTCACTCGTTTGCCTCGGACTCAAAGACTGGACCGTCGCTCATAGGGCGAGGCTCCCGTCCTCGTCTGAACCCTTCAGAGTAGGCGCTTGGGATCACGAGGGTTCCATTCGATTCCTTCACGCCTTCAGAGAGCAGATGCATGGATCGCAGCTCGAAAGCCATCTCATCTTTGCGATAGACCTCTGTTGCATCAAGAAGCATTTCAGCCACATCACGCTCAACCTCAGCCAAAACGATCCGAGCATCCTTTTCACGCTCAGCCTTCGCAGCGGCAGCCATGTCGCATTGCAGCTCTTTGGGAATGACGATGTCGCGTATCTCGACGGATAGGACCGATATCCCCCACGTTGTGGTCTTCTCTTCGATCTTATCCTTAAGCTCTTGATCGAGCTTATCTCGGTGCACGGTTATGTCTGAGATGTTCTTTCGTCCGATAGCATCACGTAGGGCTGTTTGTGCCGCCATGGAGACGGCATCGTAATAGTTCTCGACCTCAAGGCAGGCTTTCTCAGCATCCCAGACCATCCAGAATATCGCTGCGTCCATATTCACAGGGACAAGGTCGGAGGTAAGCGTTTCTTCGGCTGAGAATCCAGTCAGCATGATGCGCATGTCCGCACGGAGTGCGATATGCTCCACAAACGGGATGATGAAGAACAAGCCAGGACCGACGGTACGATTATAAGAGCCGAATCGAAGGATCACGACTCGCTCCCATTGTGATGCGATACGTATGGTAGCAGCAACGAGGATGGCAACCACAAAGCTTATGCAAAGTATCCAGATGGTCATCTTTTCCGAGATCACGGAGCCGATCCCCATAGCTAGGATGAAAGCTATGATAAAGATGATGGCTGAGAAGACCTGAGGTGCGTTATCTTTTGGTTGTCGAGAATGGGGTGAATTGATCGTCTCGATATCAGTCGCGCTCCCACTTCGAGTCGAATGCTTGAAAGCATTTTCGTTCCCGTAGGTCTTCTTGTCGCACTTGCTAGGCCGCTCCATATTGCTGCCTTTCTTCTTCGGCTGCCTTGACTTCGCTTTCTGACTTGTCGATTATCTCGACAAGATGATCACGTATGTTCTTATATGACATGCCGCATGATCGATACTGTTGCAGACAATTCTCGAAAAGGGCATCAGCGGCTTCAAGCTCTTCGTTCTCGGGGCAGATGTTCTTCTGCACGAACATTCCTCGGCCTCGCACAGATACGATCAATCCAGAAAGCTCCAAGTCGCGGTAGGCCTTTGTTACGGTGTTGTAGTTGATGCTCGCAGTTGCAGCAAGGCTGCGAACGCTTGGCAATTGGCTTCCAGCAGCGAAATGACCAGTGCGGATCAAGAATGCGATACGGTTGCGCAATTGTGCCCAGATGGGTAGATCCGATGTTTCATCAACGTGGAAGATCATGTTGTCAGAATCGCTCATAGACTCTATCCTTCGGTGCTCGGAGGTGTGCCGCATCTGTCAAAGAACGGAATCTGCATTATCAGTACACTCCACAGGAAATGATACAGAAGCGTAAGAGGAATCCTCCGCATAGGCAAAAAGCATCGGCAGCAGGCAGGGCAGAATCTTTTCGCTGCCACAGCATGAAACCTGCGCAAACGATAGGGATTATCAGGCCAAAGCCAAGTACGCCGACGATCGCTAGAGCGAGCATGTCTGGAGAGAGCAGCATCTCGCAAGCATTGACAGCGGCAGGATTCGCAAATGCGGCTTGCAAGAACAGTATGATCGATATGGCCTCAACGATGATGAACGCAACATGGAGCTTTTCGAACACACGAGTTGTCCGAAAGGAAAGCAGATGCTCGTTTGCGAAATAGCCGAGGAGAAGCATGAGCGCAGTGCCACAGGATAGTGATGAGCTGACGAAGAGGAGAACGATCGTCCATGTGCCCCAAAATGCGATACCGATGTTGCTCATGAGAAACACTCCTGTATATGCCATCGTGGCAATAGAAGTGAAGCAACATACGATGTTTAGAACCCGACGGACGCGTCCTTGGAGCGCATGAATATGAAATGCTGAGCCGAGGGCCAGAAAGCCGCCGATCATCAATTCCGCAACGAGCGATATCGAGCCGAAGGTGAGCACGGTAGCGTGCGGATATAAGAAGATGTAGAGCGCGCGTTCAGGAACACCAAGATCCCAGAAGAGGAAGAGCATCGAGAGCGCGAGCAAAAGCACGCAAAGAACAAGCATCTGCGTTCGGAATGAACCAAATGCTTGAATGGTGCGCCGATTGTAAGGAGAGAGCTCATCGTTCGCTCGCTCGATCCTATGCGAGAATACTAGATCCCAGGTTGCCATCATGAAGAAGCCGCCTGCGGCAGTGCCACCAAGGAATAGATATCCTATGATCAGTGGTCCGTACACGGCACCTTCTTCTTCCTGGCTAAATTCTGCCTATAGGCTGGCCTGAAGGCGATTATCCCATATTTTCTATAACAATGAAATAGTTATTGACCATACTAGTGAATCGGTATACTATGACACCATCGGATGGACAGACATCTTGCGGCCGCAGAAAAGATGTTTGTTCGATGTAGAGCAAGTGAAGAGTTTGCTTGCTCGGTTGCAACAGAGGGAGGCACTAAGGGATATTGGGATTTCTGGAAGGAGACCCACGGTCCAACATCATCTCTTGATAAGGAACCTGGTAAACCAAACGGAGAGGGGGTGCCTTATGAGTCAAGAGAGGCCTGCTGCTTGTGAGGGAGGAGGTTGCGTTCTGTGACTTTCGCCCTGACATTCGTCGTAGCGCTTGTTGCATGTGTTCTTCTGCGTGAACCGCTTCGTCGTTATCCGACCGTTTTCTATGTGCTTGCGGCTCTGGCTGTTGTGGCGCAATTTCTTTCTACGTCGCTTGGACTGCCAAAATCGATCGACCTTGCGCTGCTCTTGCTCGTAAAGCGCTGTAATTTGGCTATGGCGCTCTTCGCTGTCGTCATGTTCATCGGCGTTCTGCCACGCGCTGGTCGCGCAAGCTCCTTGATGCGCCCAGTGCGCTCTGAGATATCCATTGTGGCGTGCATCTTATGCGTTGGTCATATTGTCGGATACGCTATTTCGTATGTTCCGCGCGTGCTTGCAGGTGCTTTGGCTAATCCGTCCGTGGCAATCGGCCTTGTATTAGCCCTTGTCCTGACATTGCT
This sequence comes from uncultured Eggerthellaceae bacterium, assembly GCA_910588985.1. Taxonomy (GTDB): domain Bacteria; phylum Actinomycetota; class Coriobacteriia; order Coriobacteriales; family Eggerthellaceae; genus MGBC163016. Next base: position 23,138 of record CAJURO010000011.1, read on the forward strand.
CCTTGTTGCGCTAGGCGTTACTTCTGCTCAGCGTATCAAGCGGATTATGACCCCGACGAAATGGAAGCGCGTGCAACGTCTTGCGTATCCGTTCTTCATATTGGCTTGCATACATGCGCTGCTCATGCTCTTGCCTTCTGCTTTAGGAGGAGGGGTAGCTGCTGGCGAAGGGGCGCTGGCTTACAGCGTGCTGCTGGTCGTATATGTGGTGTTGCGTGGAATTCGAGCGCTTGCCGAGCGACGTTCGAACAACACATCTGCAGCAACGTGATCGCTTGATGAACCAGATCGGCGGTCGGTCGTGGACCTCCGTCGATGAAACTTTGAGAACTCGTAAGGAGGGTGTTCCATGATTTCTGAATTTCCGTTATTCGTATTCACGACTCTTGGCGGTCTGTCCGCTGGTCTCGTTATAGCCATGGCGTTGTTTCCGCCCGCAGAGAAACAAGAGCGACCTTGGCTTGCGCCGCTCGTAGCGCTTGCGCTGTTGGGCGTTGGGATGCTTGGTGTGCTATTCCATTTGAAGCGACCTGCGCTTTTCTTGTTGGCGCTGCGCAATCCTTCTGCTGGTATTGCGCAGGAAGCCTATTGTGGGATCGTGTTGGGCCTGCTGTTGCTTGCTCTGTTCATCGTCAGCTGGCGCAAGGGCGAGGCGCCTAAGGTGCTTGTTTGGATCTCGGCTGCAGTCAGCTTGATCTTGACGTTCATTATGGGCTTCGCATATGTGGTCAATGTAGGAACTGTTGCATGGGCAAACTGGACGACCGTTCCTCTGTTCGTGATAGGCGACATTGCCATGGGCTTGGCGCTCTGGGCGATCCTTGCGAAAGAGATGCTTGCGAAGCGTCCCTTTGTGCTTGCCACCATTGTCGTATTGGCCGTGCTTGCGTTGGTTATGTTGCTCACAGGATTGCATTTCGGCGCTGTTGGGAACAATGCGCTGTTGATCTATGCCGGCCTGATCGTGGCGGGCGCAGGCGGCATCGTCGTTGCTGTTTTAGCTCAGAAGGAGCTGGCTAGCTGGCAGGCGGGTGCGCTTGTTGCTTGCGTGATCGTTGGTGTGTGCTTGAGTCGCTGGGGTTTTTATGCGGCGAGCGTTATTTAGCAAGGCATCCTGCAAATGAGATAGTTGCGATCTTCCCCCTTCGGAGGATCGAGGAAAGGAGAGCTTTCATGGAAAAGCAGGAGAGCAAATTCAGCTTCTCACGTAGAAGCTTCATCAAGGGAGCTGCGGTCATCGGCGCTACTGGCGCATTGGCTGGATGCAGTCCTCAGGGTTCTAATCCGGCTTCAACGGGCGGCCCTGCGCCCGAGACGCAGATCTTCTCTGGCGCATGCCGTTCTCAGTGCGCTAACGGTTGCTACCTTGATGTGCACGTACGCGACGGCCAGGTGGTTCGCACTACTGCAGGCAAGTTCGACGACGGCCCCGAGTTCAACCGTATCTGCCCAAAGGGTCTCTCATCGCCCGCCCGTGTCTACAGCTCGGAGCGTCTGCAGTATCCGATGCGTCGCGTTGGAGAGCGTGGCGAAGGCAAGTTCGAGCGTATCAGCTGGGATGAGGCTATCAAAGAAATTACTGACAAATGGAAGGGATATATCGATGAGTACGGACCTACGTCCGTTGCATTCTTCCTCGGTAGTGGTAATACCGGTACTCTGGGTGGTGCGGCGGCTGAAGGTTCGCTTTGCGCGCGTCTGCTCAATGTTTTGGGCGTGAGCCGCGTGCTGCCCGATCGTGATATCGCCACTCCGATGTCCCACACCTATATGTTTGGCGCCGGCGGCCCGGGTTGCCATGGCCATCGTGCCTCTGATACGGTGAATGCTGATCACTTCATCATTTGGGCAGGCGATACCGCTGTGTCCGAGAAGCAGCGTGCTCATTTCATCCTTGAGGCTCGTGACAGAGGAGCCGATCTTATCGTCATCGATATCGCCTTCCGCACTATGGCTGGCAAAGCCGACAAGTTCATTCCCATACATCCTGCTACCGATGGCGCGCTTGCCCTCGGCATCATCCATGAGATCCTCGAACAGGGTTGGGAAGCTACGGACTTCCTTCGCAACTACAGCGAGGCCCCCTTCCTTGTCAAGGATGACGGCAATTTCCTGCGTATGAGCGATTTTGGCGTGGCGCCGACCACTGCTACTGATGCCCAGGGCAAGGAAGTCGTTGTCGACCCGCAGGTTGTGTGGGATGAGGACACGCAGACGGCTGTTGCGTACACGCGGGCTACCAAGCCTGCCCTTGGCAACGTATCCGAGGTTAATGGCACCCACGTGCGCACCGTGATGGATATGATTCGAGAAGCTGCAGATGCTTGGCCCTTGGAGCGCGTCTCCGAGGTGACTGGCGTGAGCGTCGAGGACATCAAGTACCTTGCCCACCTCTATACGCAGGAGGGCAACGTGATGACGGACATGAAGTACGGTCTGAATCACTACAACAATGGTATGTACTCCTCCAAATGCATCAATTCGCTACTCGTGATCTCTGGCCAGATGGGCGCTCCCGGTAGAGGAATGTATACCGGTGAGGGCAACTTCGGTGAGGGCAATACCAAGGCGGCTGTGTCGCTGCCGAGCGCGTCGGGTGAGAAGCCTAAGGGTGTCGGTGCCACCATCAACTGGACTGACTTCTGCAATATCGTCCAGACCGGCAAGAAGATGGGCAAGGATTTCCCAATCAAGGCGTTCTACGCCACGTGCACCAACATCGTTTCAAACCAGACCGAGCAGAATGAGACCATCAAGGCGCTCAATGCGATCGACTTCATCGTCGTTCAGGAGATGACGATGAACGATACCTCGCTCTATGCTGACATCCTGCTTCCTGCGTGTCACTGGTTCGAGACCACCGACCTGCGTGTTCGCTACTACAGCAATCCTTATCTGCTGTGGAACGAGAAGGCTGTGGAGCCGCTGTACGAGAGCAAGCCCGATGCCGAGATCTACCGAATGCTGGCTGATGCTATGGGATATGGAGACTTCTTCCAGTTCACCGATGATGAGTACCTCGATGTGCTGCTTTCCACCCCTTGGGGCAAGGCTCATGGGGTCACCATCGACAAGATCCGTGAGAAGAATTACCTGCGTTGCGAAGTCAGCGATCCTGTCGCTCATGAGAACGGTGTGTTCTACACGCAGTCTGGGAAGGCCTCGTTCTATCGTGAGAATCCCAAGCCCGATTACATGATGGGTCAGGAACTCGACATCAACAAGGAGAAGTTCTCCCTGTTCTGGGAGCCGGCGCGCGAGGCCGACCTGGACAATCCTATTCGCGAGAAGTATCCGTTCACCATCTGCTGCGAGCACATGCGCACCCGTACCCACACCCAATGGTACGACGTGGACTACATGAAGGAGTTCGAGAGGCAGCCATGCTGCCGCATCAATCCTGAGGATGCTGCCGAGCTGGGCATCAAGGAAGGCGACACCATCCGCTTGTACAACGATCGCGGATCGGTGACCCTGCTTGCCACCATCAATCCTGGGGAGCAGCGCAAGGCCTTGCACTGCCCGCGTAGCTTCCTTACTCGCGAGCACATCGACGGCGACCTCGCCCGTACTACATTCAACGATTACAACCAGGCTTGCCGCAACCAGTCCTATTTCGACTGCGCCGTGGCCATCGAGAAGCTCTAAGGAGGACGGAAAATGACCCGTTACGGAATGGCCATCGATGTCAATCGCTGCATCGGCTGCCAGGCCTGCACCACGGCCTGTAAGATCTCCAACAACCTGCCCAAGGACATTAGCTATAACGTGGTGTACACCAAGACCGATCACGACTGGGACGGCCCGTTCGGCACCGCAGTGGTGAAGGGCGCAATCGCGAACGACAACGCAGGTGGAACCTTCCCCGACTGCATCCTTGAATTCATGCCCATCCAGTGTCAGCATTGCGAGAATCCGAGCTGCTTGCGCGTATGCCCTACTGGTGCCACGCAGAAGCGCGACGATGGCATTGTGTGGGTCGATCCTGATCTGTGCATCGGCTGCGGTGCATGCATTATGGCGTGCCCTTACGAAGGCGTTCGCTCTATGAACGAGGGCGACCCAGAGTACTACCTGGATGTGGTAGTGGGCGAGTACGATGCTCCTACCCATATGGCGGGTATTGTGGAGAAATGCACATTCTGCAAGAACCTTATCGATCGCGGCGAAGTGCCAGCTTGCATGGATCTCTGCCCCGGGCGTGCACGCTATTGGGGCGACCTGGACGATCCCGAGTCTGATGTCTCCAAAGCGATTGAAGGACGCACCTATCATAAGCTACGTGAGCGGGCAGGAACGAGTCCTAACGTGTATTACTTATTGCCCCGTGAGCGCAAATAGTCCGAATCCACTCGTTGCCAGCCTGCATCGTTCTCCCTCCCGATGCAGGTTGGCTTTCCTAGAAGCACGCCGTTGCAGGCTGATCGGCTCTGATACCGTTCGACGCAAAAGGAGTTAGCATGACCGATGAAAGAGATCTGAGAGAAGCTATAGGACTGGCTGATGCCTGCGAGCTTCTTGCGAGCGTCTCCATCTTCCCAAACGACATCCTTGCAGACGCGTTGTTCGATGGTAGATTAGCGGGCGATGCTCGATCGTGTCTCGAGGACTGCGGTATTGATCCTGATGAGGCGGCGGTCATCTGTGAGCCATGGGAGAGGTTGGTAGGCAAGGATCGGGATACAACCCTTGCTCACCTCAGGAGAACCCATTCGCTTCTCTTTGTTCGCCAAGGCGATGGTGTTGCTGTATGGCCATACGAATCAGCCTTCCTCCATGCCGAAGCTGGAAAGGATGGCGAGCCGGCTCTCTTTCGTTCTGCTGTCACCTTGGACGTGGAGAAGATGATGAGAGAGGCTGGTGGTCTGCCCCAAGACGCACGTACAGAGCCATGCGATAGCGTCTGGGATGAGTTCATGTTCTTGTCATATCTGTTCGGAAGCGAAGCAGATGCTCTTAATGCGGATGATGAGGAAGCAATGGAGCTCTTTCGCGGTCGGTCAAAGGCGTTCGTCGAGGAGCATGCTTCTCGCTGGCTCCCAAGCTTCTTCGATGCTGTCGACCGAGAGATTTCTGGAATGGGCGAGGTTGAGAAGACTGAGGGCTCCGAAGGCTTCGGGAGTCTCGAGGATGCTTCTCTTTTGTTCTATAAGGGTCTTTGCTCCTATGGTGCACAGGTTATGGATGTGATAAGCAGGCGCGTAGCATAGCATCGTCTCATAGTCCTACTCATCCAAAATGGAGGGGCTCATACGCAACTCCGCGAGCAGCTCGTGGCGCTGGAAGAACTGCCAGAGGTATTCGCCGATGAAGAGCGTACGTTCGATGCCGCGTTTGCGGATCACCGCGTTGAGGAGATTGCTCGGCTCGATGAAGCGAACTTTCATGTGATGCACCTTCCCCTTAGTCGTCTAGAGCGCGCTGGTTGTTTAGAGCGCGTGAGCAGTGGGATGTGCCCTATTGTCCCACAGGCGATTCTAGAGGATGAAGTCATACTCTTCTTGGAGCTTGTCTAGGAGGTCTTTGCCCATGGCTTGCTGCCCTTCACCCCAGCGGGTGGCGCTGCAGAAAACCTGCGTTTGGGGGTAATAGGTAAGGTGGACGAAGTTGCCTTCGTCGTTGATGACCTTTGCGCTTGCGATGTCATTCTCGGGGACTTCGAGTACGACCTTCTCGTCGTTTGCGGTGAAGAACGTGAGGATGTGATCTGTTTGGACGAAGCGAGCGTATCTCCAGTTGGGGTAATCGACCTTAGCATCAACGAGGAAGACATCGGTGTGGATGGGTCCTTGCTCGAGGTCTTGGGTGGCATCGGTTGCGTTGAGAGCGGTTCCGACGGGCAAGAAGCCGCCGTAGATGAGCACGTTCAGGCAGACTATGAGCGTTTGATGTCCAAGCTCCTTGAGAAGAGCATGCTTGCTCTCGGGCGTTTTGCGGGAGAACTGCCCGATGTAGCTCTTTGCGAATATGATGCCAAGAAGAAGGAGGCTGCTTGCGAAGAGCGCCATGCCACAAGCGGAGACGAGCTTGCTGGTAACGCCTGCTTCGCCAATGCCTGACCTCCATTCACCGCAGAAGAAGGCGATAGCGCCGCCAAGCAGGAGGGCGGCGGCAACAAGAAGGGCGATGCGCTGCTTTGGAGAATCTGCTTGGACGCTCTTCATGGGAGTTGAGTCTTCCTGTATGGCGAAAGCGCGTTTCGTGCTTATTATAGGGCGCTTTTGGGGAGGGGTGGAGAGAGGGAAGGGATGAGAGCATGATTTGCTCTTTGTTGATGTTTCAGATATCTAAAAGAAAATTGAGATTTAGCAGAATGCTTCATATTTCTGAAACATATGAGGTGAATGCGATTTTGTGAATAGCTATTGAAGCTCAAAATCGCCCTACATGCACTTTCTCCAGCAATGCCTCATCAAATTCGCGATGTTCGATCTGCTCCTTCGGCATGCCGAGCGAGAGGATAGCTTCAAGCCGCCATGGATCAGGAATACCAAGCAATTCAGCAACGAAGTCCTGGGTCGACCTGCCATCTGCGGCGGTGCGCATGCGACCTTGAGTCCAACAGCTCCCAACTCCCGATGCGGACGCCTCCAGATGCATGTTTGCCATGACGATGGAGCAATCCTCGATCCAAGTGTCAGCAACATCAGGATTGCCAAGCACCACGATGGCAGCATCAGCGCCTGTGAGCATAGTTGATCCAGAGTCACGACATTCGGCAAGCTTATTCAGCGTGCCGTGATCGCGCACAACGACAAGCTCCCAAGGCCTGCGTCTGCGCCCAGATGGTGAGAGAAGTCCTGCACGGATGATACGATCTAGCAGTTCTTGCGGTACATGCTCTCCCGAGTACTGCCTTACGCTGCATCGAGCCTGCATGGCTGCTAGCACGTCAACACCAGGTTGAGGCGCGAATTCGGCCTTCTCGGGCAATATCTCTAACCAGCATCCGTCAGGATCCTCGATGAAGTAAAGCCCCATCGCCTCGTTTTCGTGGCAAATGCAGCCCATCTGTTCGTGAATTGCGTGGGCTTCATCGTAGTCGGGTACGGTAAAAGCGATGTGCGAGTCGCGGCCACCATTGTTGTACGGCTCGGTGCGGTCGCGGTTCCATGTGAGCTCTAATTGAAAGCCAGAACTCTCGCTTCCGATGAATACGTTGATCCATGATCCGTCTTCAGGGCCCATGCGGCGGATCTCGGTCATTCCAAGTGCCTTCTCGTAGAAGTCGAGCGACTTATCAAGATCAAGTACATGTAGACAGCGGTGGATGGCTTTGCTTTCCATGGTGGTTCCTTCGAGTTGCGGAGCGGTTTTCTGCAAGCGTATCAGAATTGTGAACAAAGATTCAGAATAAGATACATCTATGTACTAAACAGTTTGGAGCAATGTTATTCTGACTGGTAATCAAACAGAAATATGACGCGTTCTTCGGTGAATAGATGGAAAAGAAGCCCAACTTAGATTTCCTGAAAACCCTTGGTGAGCTGGCGGCGGTGTTCTTGATACCTGCTTTCATTCTTTGCTCGGTTTTGGACGTAGATCCGATTGACTATGCCCTGCACCACAACGATCCTGGATATTACGAGCAGAATAAAGAGAGTTCCAGCAATTCCAGCAGTTCAAAAAGAACAGCGTCACCCATCAACCGCGATGAGCCGTATTCACCTTCAAAAGATACTGGTAAATCATACTCAAATTCAGGCTCGAGTCCAAGATCAGCTCATGGCTACATCAAAGGAAACATTTCTGCTAATGGAGAGAAGATCTACCACATGCCAGGCGATAAGTATTACGACGAGACCGTGATAGACACCAGCAAAGGTGAGCGCTGGTTTTCCAGTCCAGAAGAGGCAGAAGCCGCTGGTTGGCGTCGCGCTTACGTATAGATCAAGGAAGAAAAGTTTTAGAGTGGCGACATTCTGATTGCTAATCAAGCAATCATCGGATTAGAAGTCCGATGCTCTATTATTACAAGTTGAGAGAATCCAGGACATTGGATTCAAGGGATTAAGCCAGGTCATAAGCTACATTTTTAGCCGCTTGGCCTTACTAGTGTATTTGAGCAGCGATATTCTGGTTGGCTACCAAACCGATCATCGAGCGCGTAGCCTATTACGCGCTTCTCCTTTATCGGGGATTTCGAAATGGAGAAAAGAGGGCTTACTTCTTAGCATTGCGCATGTTTTAGGTAAGAGAAGGAGCAGAGATGAATCACAAGAGAAAACGGGCGAGGAATCGCAGAGCTGGATGCAAGATGTGCAAGTTTTGGAAAGTAAACGGATATCGCACAGAGCGCATTGACGGCGAAAAATGGAGCGATCATAAACGTCGAGCAGGGCTCATGGAGTAGTTGTCCAATGAGAGCATTCATCGCATTAGAGCTTCCAGAAGACTTTAAAGAAGACCTTGCTGCTATGACGCGTGTACTGAGCAGCGCGGTAGAAGGCCGCTTCATTCCGCGAGAGAATTATCACGTGACATTGGCGTTCTTGGGTGATATCGATGAAGCACAGGCGCATGATGTTATGGACGCCATGGATGAAGCATGCGTTGGCATGCCCCGAATACCTTTACGCGCTGATCGTCTTGGTAAGTTCGGGAGATCCTCTGACGCCACACTTTGGCTGGGTCTCGCGCCTGATCCAGCGCTGATCCGAATCGCGAACCAGATGCGTGAGGCGCTCAGAGCGCAAGGATTCGCACTTGATGACAAACCTTTCTTGCCGCATATCACACTTGCGCGTCGCACCTGTCTTCCTAAGGGAGCATTACCCGAACTTGCATTTCCGCACTCCTGTGATGCTACGCATGTCACACTATTCAAGTCGACGCTGAGCCATGAAGGCGCACAGTATAAGCCGCTGTATGAGATTGACTTGTCGCAAGGATGACCGAAAAGCAAAGTCTATCGACATTCAGGCAGCTGCCGTTTGGAAGTGTCGTTGGCCTTGAAATGAAGGGAAAGGATTCCAAGTGCTCATAAACTGTTTGGCGGTAGGGGCAGGTGGATTCGTGGGTTCAGTTTTGCGGTATCTCTGTAACTTGATCCCATCGAACTCCGCGCTTCCCCTCGCCACTTCCGCCATCAACATTGTTGGATCCTTTTTTCTTGCATTCATTGCGGCGCTTGTCCTGAAAGGCGCCCTCGACAATGAGCAGCTTTCTTTGATGTTGCGAGTCGGCCTTTGTGGCGGCTTCACCACATTCTCAACGTTCAGCCTCGAGAGCATGCAGCTCATGCAACAGGGCGATATTCTTATCGCTCTTGCCTACATTGTACTGACATGCATTCTCTGTGTTGGAGCGGCATTCCTTGGGAATTGGCTCGGCGCTGCTTGATGCAGCTTAAGAGCCCATGCTGACGTCTATCCATGCGGCTCCTAGAGTGACACTTCGCCATCGACGAGGGGCGCCAGCATGAGCGTTCCGATATATGGCTGCGCCTCAGGTTTCAATAGGCCTGTTTTGGGGCAAAGCATCGTGACGGTAATGTCGCCTATGTAAGCTCTGCCTCGCTTATGCAATCGACGCCATGCTTCTCGCAAAGCTTCATGAGCTTCCTGTCTGTTGTGAACAATGTGGCACCCATGCGGCGAGCGAGTACGAAATAGAACAAATCGTAAGGAGAGTGATCGAAGCGGAGGCTTTCCCGAAGCACTTCGGATTGCAGCGGTTCTAGGGGATAAAACATATCAACAAGGTCAAGCCCTGCATTAACGTATTCATCGGTCACTTTAGGATCAAGCTTCTCGACTCGCGCTAGCTTTCTGAGCACGCTGACCACTTCTGCTCTTATCAACTCGCAGCTGATCGTTGCCTCATCTTTTACCATAAGCGACACAAGAGCTTGGCCTTCCTCGGTTTGTCGTATCATCTCGCAGAGAGCGCATGCGTCCAGAACGATCATCGTTCGTTCTCCTCACGCGCCTCGTGTAAGATGTCGGCGCTATTTGGAGCCTTTTTGGAAATTGGAAGAGGCGGCAGGCTTGCGATTCTATCGAAGACCCTTTTTCTTTTGTTGGCGAAATATCCGCAAGGCGTAGATTCGGGAAGTGTGGAAGATGTCTGAATGAGGCCTTGCGCATCGGAATTTGGGTCAAGGGACGCTGTGGAGGAGTGACGCATGCCAAGATATTCTTCGATGATGGTGAGCGCCTGCTGTGAGATGCTTCGGTTTTCCCGCGAGGCGCATTCGCGCAGCTTGTCGTAGACAACTGCGGGGCAGTCTTTCACCTGCAATGCTGGCATAGCTGCTCCTTCCGAACCGCAGTATTGAGAGGTCTTCCTCTTCGATGGATGAATGAGCGAAGATCTCTCTTATCATCCATTGATTATAGCATGCAAAATGGATGAAAAATGGATGCAAATGGAGGGAAGAGCTAAATAGATAATGTGCCTCGGTCTTTCCTGTGAAGCGAAGGATCTGAAGAAAAGAGCGAAGGTCTGAGAGCTACAATACTGCATATGAGGCAGTTCATAATACGTTATAGGGCACCTTTGGCTATCTTCGCAATCTTCCTTGCTATTGCGATCGTGCTCAGCGCTGCTCTTCATAAGATCTTCTACCTTTTCAATTTTGGCTACATCGGGCTTGCGCTTGCGGTCGGCATCGGTCTCTATCAAAACAAGGTGAAGCATGCGCGCATCTTCGTCGAATTTGCGATCGGTCTCTACTTGTTGATTGGCATTGGCCTGATCGAGCGCGAGAACATGCAGATCGAAGGCTTCTGGTATTTCCTCTTCTTGGGCATATTCAGTGGGGCGACCATCCATTACGCAATTGCGAAGCTTGTTGGTCCTTTCGTGTTCGGTCGCGGATGGTGCGGATACGCTTGTTGGACGGCGATGGTTCTTGACCTGCTTCCTTACAAGCATCCAGCGCATCCGCGCAAACGCTTTGGTTGGATCAGAGTTGTCGTGCTTGCAGGGTCATTCGTACTCGTTGCTGCTCTGATGGCGGCGCACGTGCCCGACCTGGGATCGTTGATGTTCGTTTTCTTCATCGTGGGCAACGTGATCTACTATGCTGTGGGCATCATCCTTGCCTTCGCCATGAACGACAATCGAGCATTTTGCAAGTACGTCTGTCCTATCGCGATCTTGATGAAGCCAGGCGCCTATTTCTCTTTGATGCGAATCACGTGTGATGAGGAGAAATGCATTTCATGTGGTAGATGTTGCGAGGTTTGCCCGATGAACGTTGACATGCTCGATCTGCGGCGTTCGCGTATCAACGGGACTGAATGCATTCTCTGCCTTGAATGCGTTAACGCGTGCCCAACCAATGCGCTTGATCTAACAGCTTCTTTTGGAAGCAAACGGTCAGAGAAGAGAGAGGATCCGAAGATCCCTTGAGTGCTCTGAGCTTTGAGCTTTGGGAGCGACGATCGAAGAGTCAAGGCAGCAAAGACGCTCTCTCAAGCATTGCTTCTAGAAAGAGCCTTCATCGAATGCAACGAACTTCGGATTTCCTTTTGGATATTCCCATTTCTGCAAGGTAATGTTTAGCAAACAAGCTATGCTTAATGGGGCACAGTTCAACAATGGAACGAAAGAGAGATCCCAAGCATATGCCTTTGGGGCGAACGCCCTTGCGGGGTCTGAGGATGGGCTGCTTTCATGGGGGAGAAGAAGAGCGATAGGCAAGAGAGGCGCGGGTTCATCCGCACGGTTCTTATCGTTGTAGTGATCTTCGCTGTGATGGGGGCATCTATTTGGGGGATTTCCAAGAAGACCTATGACGATATGTCAGATTCTGCTATAGCGAACCTCAACGAGAATCTCAATCTTATAAAGAGCACCATTGAAGCAATCTTTCGCAGCGAAGCAGATTTTCAGCAGCTAACTGCCGAGGAACTGGCTGAGTTGGATGACCCACTAGCTGTGGTGGCTCACATGCCTGGCGGGGAGATGGCGTCTCTTGTCTCTTTGGTTCCCGCAGGCGCAGCAGAGGGCATCTCCAATGATGGGGAGACATTCGTTCCCGCAAAACTTGACTTTACGGACGAGACAACTGTCTTCGGACTTGCGCTCTCTCGGGCATATGTGAATTCCTTGGGTACATGGGCATACACGCTCGCTTGCCCTGTGGAGCGCGATGGTCAAGATATCGCAACGCTCTATGTGGAGTACACATTCGACACGATTGACCAGGCGCTTCCTCGCAGCTTCTATGGGAGCACTGCCGTTCTTTATCTTATGGATGTGTCTAGTGAGCGTTTTGTCCTGAAGCCTGAGGGTATGGGTGAGCGTGATGCGGGTCACGTGAACCTTGAGGACTTCTATCGCGCTAATGCGATCGATGATGAGGGCATCCTTGAGATGGTGGCGAAAGGCATCGAGGAGCGGCGAAACGTGATGTTCGCTCATGAGGTGCGTGACGAGGACTCTCTTTGCTTCCTCTGGTCGATCAATGAAGGCGCTACCTATTTGGTGGGCTTCGTTCCCATGAAGGCTATCCAGCAGGAAGCTCAAGCAGTCAATACGGCGCTCTTCCTTGTTGCCAGCGTCACGGCCTTGGCATTCTGCCTCTGCGTGGCCATCTTCGCGCTCAATCGCCGCAAGCAAGCGCAAGAGATGCGGGCGCGAGAGATCGAGCGTGCGCAACACGCCGAGCAGCTTTCCCATGCGCTTCATGCAGCTCAACTTGCTAACGAATCCAAATCGGCCTTCCTTGCCAATATGTCACACGATATCCGCACACCTATGAATGCCGTGCTTGGCTTCGCTACTATTATCGGCCGTGAAGCGGATAATCCAGTAAAGGTACGCGATTATGCAGGGAAGATCACTGCCTCAGGAAGGCACTTGCTTGATCTGATCAACGATGTGCTTGACATCTCGAAGATCGAGAGCGGCATGGCAACGCTCAATCTTCAGGAGTTCGATTTGGGAGACTCTCTTTCTGCGGTGGAGTCTATCGTTCTTCCTATGGCAGCTGACAAGAGCCAGGTCTTCTCTACGGAGATCACATCCATAGTTCATGAGCGGGTGATCGGTGACGAGACGCACCTCAACCAAATCCTCATCAACCTGCTTTCCAATGCGGTGAAATATACCCCAGAAGGTGGAAAGATCTGGTTGCGTTTCATAGGGCTTCCCCAGCGCTCCGAACATCGTGAACGCATTCGCATCGAGGTTGAGGATACGGGCTATGGCATGAGCCCTGAATTCTTAGAGACGATCTTCGACGCGTTCACTCGCGCCGAGAACTCCACGACGAACAAGGTCCAAGGAACGGGACTTGGCATGTCCATTACCAAGAACCTTGTTGATCTGATGGGCGGTTCCATTCAAGTGGAAAGCCAAGAAGGGAAGGGCTCTCTATTCAGGGTCGAATTGGAGCTTGTGATTCCTGAAGAGCAAGCGCGCACTTCCTTCTGGGACCGCGCGGGAATTGAGCGCATGTTGGTAGTTGACCCTTCTGCAACCTTTGTCAATGCTATCCAAGAGATCATGGAGGGCAGTGGTGTCATTGTCGATACGGCATCCACAGTTGATGAGGCGTGTGGCTCGGTCGATGATCAGGCCTATCAGCTCATCCTCTATGGCTGCAGAGAGCTCGATGAGAAGATCATGGCGGATGCGCAGCGTCTGCTTCATGGGGGCTCCGATGCAGAGGATGCTGCCCTTGCCGATGGTAGGAGCGCAAACAAAGCTCCTGTGATGCTATTCATGATGGATTATGGTTTTGGTCGAGATGAGGCCTTGGTGATTCCTGCGGGCAGCGATGTGCTCGTTCGCCCTTTCTTCCCCTCGATGCTCAAGGCGAAGATAGCCGCGTTGCTTAGCCTTGATGGAGAGGATGTCTCCGAATTCCAGAACGTTCTTGCAAACAAGCGTTTCTTAGCAGCTGAAGACAATTTCCTTAATGCGAGCATTCTTACTGATCTTCTTGAGTTTGAAGGCGCTGAAGTGGAGATTATCGAGAACGGGCAGCTTGCGGTGGAGCGCTTCAAGGCTTCTGAGCCAGGTGAGTTCGACGCTATTCTGATGGATGTGCAGATGCCCATCATGAATGGACATGAAGCCACGCGAGCCATCCGCGCTCTGGATCGGCCAGATGCTAAGACCATTCCCATTTTCGCTATGACAGCCGATGCTTTTGCCGAGGATGAGCAAGCTGCTCTTGCTGCTGGCATGAACGCCCATATTGCAAAGCCGCTTGAGATAGAGGACGTGAAAAGGGTCGTTGACCGTTTCGTAGAGAAAGGACGCTCTTCATGATCGGAAACAAGCAGGCAATACGCTTTGGAAAGTCGAGTCTAAGGGCTTTCCTAGCAGTTCTTGTTGTTCTTGTCTCTCTTATATCCATGATCGTCCTGGGTGCTTGCAGCGCGCCAAAATCAGCGGAGGATCTGGTCGTGCAGGAGGATGCAAAGGGAGCGACCGTGAACTTCTTCAGCCCTATGGAGAAGGCGAGCGCTGATGCGAAAAACACTGCGCGTACAGCATCTGACATGACTATCGCGCTTGCTGAAGAGGAAACAGGCATCACGGTTGCCTATCACACCTACACTGCTGAGAACTATGAGGACAAGACCTATGACGAGGTTTGCATCGAGCGCGTGCGCAGCGGGATGGACGATATGTTCCTGTTGAACACCGACGTCATCGTAGAGATGGGCAGCGAAGGTCTTCTCGCAGACCTGTCGGATCTGCCTTGCGCTCAGGATCTACGCGACGTGGTCAAAGCCGCCAATACCATCGACGGGAAGCTAGTGGCCATTCCGCAAGAGGTGGTCGCGTACGGCTTGTTCATCAACAAGGACATCTTCCGCGCGTGCGAGCTCGAAATGCCGAACACGCCTGAAGAGTTCCTAGAGTGCTGCCGCGTGCTCAAGGCGAATGGCTACACCACGCCCATCGGTGCGAACCGTTGGTGGCTGGAGACGTTCGTGTTCGCTCAGGCCTACGCCGATATGTACAACGGCGGGGATGTTGATGCTGAGATAGCTGCGCTTAACGCGGGAGAGGCGCGCTATAGCGATTACATTCGCCCAGGGTTCGAGTTCCTCCAACAGCTCATCGATGCAGGATATATCGATACGCAAAGCGCTCTTACAAGCGAGGCGTTCGAAGGTGTTGGCGAAGGGGAGGACTTCATGGCTGGCAAGACCCCCATCGTCATGGCATATTGGGGCGCTGCGAACACCGATACTGCCTATGGGAACCCATCCTTCAATATGGAGGTCATCGGATTTCCGAGCGCGAAAGGGCAGATGCCCGTGCTCTCCATGACAGGCTATGCTGTGACGACCAAGGCAGAGCATCTTGAGGAGGCTCTGGATGTCATGGGCGTCATGCTCTCTGAAGAGGCGCTCAGCCTCTATTCTGAGACCAACCAGGTCATCTCGCCTTCTAAGAATGTGAGCGTACAGTGCATCGACGCGTTGAAGCCTTTGAGCGAGAAGGTGGAAGGCGATACGTACGTGCTTGCATCGAATGCCGCGATGGATGTGGAGCAATGGGGCAACGTATGCCTTATCGTGCGCGATCTTCTCGGGGGAGCAACGGTGGATGAGTGCATGGCAAAGCTTGATGTGCTCCAAGGAGTGCAATCGTAAGGCGAAGGAGGAGATCTCCGTTGGCACCCTTTCGGCGCCATCGTCTTTTGCTTTCGACTACTCGTATTGTTCAGCAGCTACTTCGAGTTGATGGATGATGTGGATCTGTTGCGGGCACATGGCCTCGCAGAGTCCGCACTGGATGCATGAGCTTGCGCGACCGTCAGCAGTTTGCCAGCTATAGAGCCCTTTGACGAACTCATGGTCCTTGGTCATCGACTCAAGGTTCAGAAGTCCCATGATCTGTGGGATCTTAACGCCAGAAGGGCAGCCTTTCACACAATAATTGCAGGCTGTGCAGGGAATCTCTGCGAAGGAGCGAAGCTTCGCTATCGCCTCGTCAAGCGCTTGTTGCTCTTCGGGGGCGAAGGGCTCGTTGGATGCATAGGAGGCAACGTTCTCTCGCGTCTGCTCGACAGAGGACATGCCCGAAAGAACAGCAACTACGTTAGGAAGATTCCAGCAGAAGCGATACGCCCACTCAGCTTGGGTCGATCCGGGCTTCGCCGTTTCGAGGATGCTTGTTACCTCATCAGGTAGGTGGCAGAGCCGCCCCCCGCGTGCGGGTTCCATGATGATGACGGGCTTGCCATGGCGAGCGGCCACCTCCATCATCCTTCGAGCTTCGTTCTGCGGATCATCCCAGTCGAGATAGTTCACCTGTAGCTGTACGAAGTCCATCTCTGGGTGAGCTTCGAGAAGAGCGTCTAGGCAGGCAGCGTCATCATGAATGGAGAATCCTACGAAACGGATCTTTCCAGCCGCCTTTTGCTCCTGAGCGAAGTTCCACATGTCGTATTCGTCGAACTTGGCAGTGCGCTGGCCGCCTACGTTATGGAGCAGATAATAGTCAACGTAGTCAACACCAAGTCGCTTCAGCGAGATGTCCAGGCATTCTTGTGCAGCCTTCTTGTCGGGGAGAGCCCAGGCGAGGCACTTGGTCGCAAAGGTGTAGGAGTCACGCGGATAACGCGCTACGAGCGCCTTCCCCAGTGCAACCTCTGATTCTCCTTCATGGTAGACAAAAGCGGTATCGAAATAGGTGTTTCCCGCTTTCATGAAGATGTCGATCATCTGTTGGAACTGGGGCATATCGATGCTCTTTTGGTCGTTCGGATCTGTGAGAGGAAGCCGCATGCAGCCGAAGCCCATTTTGGAGGAGGGGAAGATCATGTTGCTGTCCATTGAAAGCACCCTTTCATTCATTCATGCAAAAGCGCGTTGGCAAGGACTTCGGCCTTTCGATGGCGGTGAAAGCAAACTCGTCCTTGGCAACAGCGTGTTGTGCTGCTAAAGTTCGATTCGTATCCTATCCATTAAAGCAAGCTTTAAGTCAAGAGCTCGTCGTGAGACGTGTTAGGAAGTCTTCAGGAGAAATCATGGTCTATTCCATTGCCGATGCCGCTCGTATTGCGGGTGTAGCTCCCTCGACCTTGCGCTATTACGAGAAGGAAGGCCTTCTTCCAAACATAGGACGCCTTTCTGGCGGTTCTCGCGTGTTCACCGATGAGGATCTGAGCTGGATACGCGTGATAGAGTACTTGAAGAAGGCAGGGCTCACTATCAAGGAGATCCGTCGTTATACCGAGCTCGTTCAGAAGGGTAATGCCTCCTTAGAAACACGTCGCGACCTTCTCTATGACCGAAAGCGTGCGGTCGAGGAAGAGCTTGCGCGCATTCAGGCCACCCTTGATTTCATCACGTACAAATGCTGGTTCTACGATGAGGCTGTTCGACTGGGAAGCGAGGAAAAGGTTCGCGAGCTTTCCGATGACGAGGTTCCACCTGAGATGCTCAAGATCCGCAAGCGCTGCTTCGAAGATAAAGCGTGATGCTTTTGCCAGCTTTCTCATACATTTCGCGCTAATTGTCCGACAAGTCTCAAAGTCGGGAAAGCGCGATCAGGAGATTCTCATTATGGTCTATTTACCTGTTATTATCAAGAATATGCACCTGTTTTTCCAAGAGTACATCGGTTGCATAAATCTGTTGACATAAGATGTCATACAAGTGTATATTCACTATCTAGGTATAGGGTGATGCTCTGCTGTAGAGGCATGCATCTGAGCGCATGCGCATGAGCTTTTCTGCATAACACCGTTTGGAGGGGCGCAGATGGGAAATCAGCTCAAGGAGAACTTCAAGCTGTTCTCGGGCAAACGCGGGAAGATCCTATTGCTTGTCTATATTGCGATAGGCTTTGCGCACCCCGCCATGATCAGCCTTGTGTTCATGCAATCTGTCTACTATGACCCCATGATCGCAGCAATGGGAATCAACAATGCTCAGCTTGGCTTCCTGCTCACCATAGAAGGCGCCGGAGCGGTGGTTCTTGCCCTTCCTGTTGGCATCATGGTGGATCGCTTCGATTGCAATAAGATCCTCTATGTCTCCTTTCTGGCCTCGGCAGTCGCTTGTGGGGTGTTCGCTGCGTGGCCAACGTATGCCGTTGCCCTTATTGCGTGGGGTATCCTGGCAATCACTATGTGCGGGTTCATTCCTGCCGTGTACAAGATGGTAAGGATCATCGTACCTGAAGAGTATGAGGGACGCTCCTTTGGGGTGTATGGGTTCTTCAACGCCATCGGATTCATGCTCATCAACTTCTTCGGACTTGCCCTCTATTCGAGGGTAGAATCGTCGTTCGGGATGGGCGCGGGACTATCGGCTATTCTCTGGACGTTTTGCATCATCCTGATTCTTGCCAGCACCGTAGCCTTTTTCGGGATTCGCAAGATCGGAACCTGCGAGAAGGATGATGCCACGCTCGATCGCGTCACGCTCAAGGATGTGAAGCATGTTGCAACGATGCCAGGAACATGGCTTGTATTCATCATCGCGTTCTCCATCAATTCGCTTCATATCACCGTGAGCTATTTCACGCCATACTTCACCAGCGTGCTTGGTGTGGCTGCGGTCTTCTCTGGCGCATTCGCTGTCATTCGCCAATATGGGGTGCGCCTTCTCGTCGCGCCTCTGGGAGGCTGGCTGGGAGATAGAATGAAGTCGAACACCACGGTGATCGTGGCAGGGTTCATCCTTGCAAGCTTCTTCATCTTGCTGGTCATATTCCTTCCTCCGTCCGTGCCGATCGTTATTGCTATCATCGTCGTGCTTGCTATTGCCATATTCGATAACCTGCTTATGCCGTTCCAGTACTCCTCCTGCAGAGAGGCGATGATCCCTCCGAAGTACATGGGCACGGTCATTGGCTTGACCACGATCCTCATACCTGATCTGTTCGTGCCTTCGATGTTCGGCAGTTGGCTCGATTCATTTGGCAACGATGGATACACCTATATCTTCTTGTTCAGCATTGGCCTTAACCTGGTGGCCATTGGAGCTGGGATCGCGATCATACGTCGATTCAGAAGGAAACAGTTGCAAGCAATAGAGGGGTAGTCCCTTTTCGACGGCGCCCTCGCTACTTCAGGTGCCCAAGGATCTCCTTCTTGCAGCCCTGTTCTTCGTATGCAGATAGTTGACCCTGTGCCGCTTTCTTCTTACCGAGGCCCGCATTTTGCGTTGCGGTTCGAGTTGCTGCTATTCGCATTGTTCTCGGGAAGAGATATCGCTGTTTTTTTCCATTGACTACTCTACAGCGATGCTCTATGTTATATGTTATAAGTCATCATACAACATACAACGCGGCTACCGTGAGTGGAGAAAAGCGAACAAGTGGATTTCAGAGTCGCGAAGATGAGGAAGGGGGGAAGGGTTCTGATGACTTGATCGCTTCTTGAGGCAGGAAGAGGTGCTTCGCTCGCGGATTGGGTAGGAGAGCTATTTTTTTGCCTAAGGGAGCACAATGGGAACGATTCGAATGAAAGAGGTGAAGAAGTGAATAAGATCAATGGAAAGCAGATAGCTACCTACCTGCTTCTCGGTCTGGGCTTCTCAATGGTCATGAGCTACATGTACATGCAGTACGTCTTCTATGACCCGATGATGGAAGTGCTTGGCTGCACCAATGCAGAGCTTGGTCTTCTCATTACAATCAAAGCGATCGGCGATCTGATTGTCGCCATCCCGGGCGGGTTCATCGCGGACCGGTTTGATTGCAAGAAAGTGCTCACCATTTTCTTGGGAGTCACCACGGCAACTTGTCTTGCCTTTATGCTCTTCTTGAACTACTCTTCGGCGCTTGTTATCTGGTTTATCTTAGCCATGGTCATGGGGCCATGGTATTCAGGCGTTTACAAGACGGTTCGTATCACCGCAACCCCTGAGACCATCGGCAAGGCGTATGGTGTGCTCGGCATTGGCGTGGCAGTTGGCTCGATCATCACCAACACACTCGGCCTTATGCTCTACGACAACATCGCTCTTGCTTCTGGTCCAGAGGCAGGACTCAGAGCTGTTCTCGGAGTATTCTTCGCTGCTGGCCTTATCTCTTGCGTGGGTGGCTGGATGCTCCTGAGGAAGATGCCGACCTATACCACCAAGGAAGAGGACACGATGAAGTTCACGCCAGCGAATCTGTTGGCAGTGGCGAAGGACCCAGGTACTTGGCTCTACATCATCGGTTGCTTCTCCATCTACTCCTTCCAGGTCTCCATCTCCTACTTCACCCCGTACTTCACCGCAGTTCTTGGAACAACGGTTGCGCTCTCCGGCTTCATCGCGGTCTTCCGCCAATATGGTTTGCGCATCATCTCCTCACCGATCGGCGGCTGGTTGGGCGATAAGCTTGGCTCGACGGGCAAGGTCATCCGTGGTTCTATGATCATCCTGGCCGTCTTCGTCCTTATCGTGCTGTTCCTCCCTGCTGGCACCCCCGTTGGAGTGCTCATCGCCATCGTGTTCGTGCTCGGGCTTTTGGGCACCATGAACATCTCGCTTCAGGCATCCATCTCCAAAGACTGCATGCTCCCGCCAAAGCACATGGGCATTGTCGTAGGAGCTACCGCACTGTTCTCCGCCGACCTTTTCCAGCAGACGCTGTTCGGCAATTGGCTTGATACGTTTGGTGACGTCACGGGATATCAGTACATCTGGATCTTCACGCTGTGTAATATCGCATTGTGCGTGACTGTTCTTACTATCGCCATCCAGCGTCGTAAGCGCAAGGAAGCTCAGCTTGCTGCTCATCCTGAGCTTGCGGTAGAGAGCAGCGACCCTGGCATCAAGGAGCTTGAGACTGAGACAGCTGGTGCAGTGGAGCAAGCTCAAGCAGAGACATCGAGCAAAGAGGTTCTCATTGAGCGTGGCAAGCCTGATGACAAATCAAAGGCTTAGAACGCCGCACGCTTCTTGAGCAGAGAACTTGAGAAGCAATGCGCGCACAGGAGGGTTGGTACCGTCATTCTTCGGTTCCAACCCTCTTCAAGAACGAATGAACACCATCGAAGGAGATTACTATGGACAACGGCATCGTAGCGCCCATGGTCTACGAGATTACCCCGAATATCCTTTGCTTCTACTTAGGAAGGGATGCCACTCCGCCTTCTCCTGTCGCTCATATCGAAGGGAATTGGGTTGACAAGGACTGGGAGTGGGGTGTGTGCTCCTACGCTATCTTCGAAGGAGATGAAGCTCTCGTCTTCGACACGAATGTTTATCCAGACGAGGGCCTTTGGATCAGGAGGCACTTGGAGGGATTGGGAATCAATCACTTCATCGTGGTGAACAGCCACTGGCATCTCGATCATATCGCTGGAAATGAGCATTTCGCAGATTGCCACATCATTTCGAGCATGCTCTGTCGACAGGAGATGTCAAAAGTGGCCGAGAAGGTGGAGGCTGGAGCGTTCTGGGGTCCTCCCGCGATCAAGGTCGTCCTGCCTGATATCACATTCGCCGATGAGCTTGTCGTCTATGTCGGCAGCATTGAGGTGCAACTTAAGCGCTACAACATCCATACTGAGGATTCCCTTATAGCCTATCTTCCTGCTCAGAGGATATGCCTCTGCTCTGACATGCTGGAGGATACGGTGCCATTCGTGCTGGATATCGACGACCTAGCAGTGCAGGAGAAAGAGCTGATCAGGCTCAAGGAGCTCGATGTCGATCGATTCTATCCAGACCATGGCGATTACCACAAGATAGAGAACGGAGGATATGAACCTGCCTTCGTCGATGCAGTGCTCGAGTACGAACGTAACCTTGTAGAGATGCATGATCGGCCAGATTTTGCGGATCTCGGGCTGGATGCGTTCATCCCGCACGCCCTGGAGGCGGGAGTGCTCAAGATCCACACACCGTATCGAAAGGTGCACGAAGGCAATGTGAAGCTCGTTCAAGAGTATTTCGCAACCGAGACTGCGGATAGCTGATCTCTTTCCCCCTCTGCATAGAACAGCCTTAGCTGAACGAAGCTCTCCGCTCTCTATCATTCCCCTGAAAGCCCCGACATCGAAGTCGGGGCTTTTCTTTTATACTCTGTTATCCCAGATTGGGCACACAATGGGTTGCCATATGATGAGTGGAAGCCTCGCCGTGTCGTCGCTTCGAGACATAAGTCTCTCAGCTCCTTTGGCTTACCTCGCTTTCATCATCATATGGCAACCTTCAAGCGTATTATATCCAGCTTGAGTTAACAGAACATTCTTTTATGGGCCTTCAACCCAGGCCTCTGCGCGAAGCACGAAAAAACCTCCCGCAGAGCGGGAGGTTGACAATTTGGGCTTATCAGAGGATATCTATTCCTTTTCTTTGCCTGCACTTGCCTCGAGCGCTCGAAGCCTCTTGTTCTCATTGAAGATGAGGAGGAGGGACGTGATGAATGCAAGCGCTTCGCAAACAGGCATCGCCAGCCATACCCCTGTTGCTCCAAGGTCAAGAAGAACGGTGAGGATGAAGAGGACAGGAACAAGATAGATCACGTTACGGCAAAGGGCCGTGAACACGGCCTTCCCATCCTTCTCGATAGCTTGGTAGTAGCCTGAGACAACGAATGACAGGCATCCGAAGGCGAAGAGCCCGATATAGAGGTAGATGCGACTTTGAGCTGCCTCGATCACAGCGGGGTCGTCCCCAATGAAGAAGGCGAGCACCTGGTCTTTGAAGATGAGCACCAGCAGGGTGATGATCCCCATGATGACCACGGTGTAAAGCGACGTGGTATTGAGCGCTTTGCGCACCCGCTCGTATGAGCCTGCGCCAAAGTTGAAGCTTGCGATAGGTTGCAGTCCTGGAGCGAAGGCGAGCGTCACGATAAGCGTCATGATGTACATCAGATAGCCGTTCAGCACGCCGAACACGGTGGTATCCATGCCATCAGAATACGCAAGGAGGAATGCGTTCACGATCACCGCGATCGCAGCGATCGCCATCTGCACAGCAAAGGTGGCGAGTCCTGCAACGCTGATCCCTCGTACGATCTTCCACTCGAGCTTGGCGTCAGAGAGCTTCACCTTGAACAGTGTCTTCTTGCTGAAGAGGAAATAGAACCCAATGAGCGCCCATGACCCAACGGT
Source organism: uncultured Eggerthellaceae bacterium (assembly GCA_910588985.1). Lineage (GTDB taxonomy): Bacteria > Actinomycetota > Coriobacteriia > Coriobacteriales > Eggerthellaceae > MGBC163016. The sequence continues at coordinate 46,125 of CAJURO010000011.1, forward strand.
GAGACCAAAGGCAGTTGAGGAGCTTGCTGTGCCCACGTTCCAATGGTAGATGCACAGGTACTCGATGATCTCTGCGTAGATGGGGGGAACGACGAAAGCAAGCGTGCCGATGAAGGGCTTCTCATCAAGACGAACGAAGTAGTAGAAGATGCAGCCGAGCACGTAGAACGGGAAGAACATGAAGTAGCGATTCACGTAGGCAGAGCATGTCTCGACGAGCTCGCCAGTAGCACCAAGGAAGACAGCGATCTGAGGAGAGAAGGCCAAGCCGAGGACCATGATGGCAACGCCAGCATAGATTCCATACCAGACAGATTGCCCGAAGAGCTTCCTGGCTTGCTCCGTTTCCTTTCGCCCAAGATGTATGGCAGCAAGGGATGTGCCGCCGACGCCGATCATGCAACCTATGGCCATGGCAAAGCTCAAAAGCGGCACGACGATGGCGATAGTCGACAGCCCGATCGCTCCTAAGCCATTGCCGACCAGATAGCCATCGGTGGATATCTGAAACGCTTGGAAAAGCAGGCCGATGAGGCCAGCTGCGCAGTATTTTCGTACCAAAGGGCCGATCGGCTTCGTGCCGAGCTCCCTGTTCTCAGATGCTTGTTCTGACATGATTCCCTCCTTGGTAGGCTGGTTAGAAGACACAAGTACCCAAGGCACGCCTGAGCGTGTCTGGACAAAAGTTCGTTCGCTAGCTGGGATTCCCGTTAAATGGCGAATGCAAAGTCGACGGAGACGGGACTATCCACAGGAAGGGCCTGTGGAGGGATGATTCGCAGGTGCTGGCTCTTTGTTCGGGGACACTATGAGAGGCTGCCAAGAGCTCGGTCAGTCACTCGAAGAGGGCTTTCTGATCAGTCGCTCAAAAATGAATCTGAACCGATCGCTCTTAGCTGATGCCAGCTTGTTCTGCTAGCCGCATTGCTTCTTTTCCGCAGGCAGAAAGTGCGGAATGCTCGTCAAGGCTTCCTATAGCGCCTCCTTTCAGACAGTGGTTTCCTTTCACGAACACATCGGTGATGTTGCGAGGGGTGGCTGAATATACAAGCGTCGATACGGGGTCATGCATCGGCGTGGCAGCTGGATCAGCGTAAGGGTCCAAGATGAACAGGTCGGCATCCTTGCTGATCTCGATCGATCCGATGGAGTCAGAGAGCCCGAGGGCCGCTGCGCCATTCACGGTGGCCATCTCGAGCACCTCTTGCGCATTGACGCAAGAGGGGTCTTCACAAGCAGCCTTCTGCATCAAGGAGGCCCATTTCATGGTCTCGAGCATGTTGTTGGAATTATTGCAACCTGCACCTTCGGTTCCAAGGCAGATGCGCACACCTGCAGACAGCAAAGATGGGATCGGCGCGAAGCCTGACCCAAGATAGGCATTGCAAACAGGGGAATAGCAGAGGCTTGCGTCATGTTCAGAGATGAGACCCATCTCCTCTTCAGAGCAATTGACGCCATGGACAAGGCAGAGCTGCTCGTTGAGCAATCCTGCTCCTTGGAGCGCTTCAAGCTCGGAAACGCCATGGCGCGCACGCGTTGATGCAGCATCGAAGGGAGTCTCAAGGGCATGGGTCGTTGTGCGCAGCCCATGCTTCTTGGCAAGTCTCCTGCTCATCAGGAGGGATTCGGCGCTATTGTTCCAGACTTGGAAAGGAGCGAGCATGAGAGGATGCTTGTTGCGGGAGGCGTGCTCTATCAGGCTTTCAAGAGAGACCTCGATCTCCTCTGCACTGAGGCCAGCTTCTTCGTCATGCATGAATCCAGCGGCGAAGATGGGGGATATCCCAACGCGGTCATATCCTTTCATGACAGCATCGAATATGGCGGGCTCAATGCGAGGGAACATGTCTACAAGCGTAGTAACGCCACTGCGGATATTCTCCAGAGCGCATATGAGCGCGCCTGCTTCTGCAGAGGCTTCGTCAAGATGATCTGCTGCGGGAAGCGCTGCTTCGGCAAGCCACTCATCTAAAGGCTTGTCGCTCGCAAGCCCCTTGATCAACGACTGATAGGAGTGGGTATGCATGTTCACAAGGCCAGGGAACACAGCCCGACCTGATGCGTCGATCTGAGAGGGACATTCCTTCAAGCTGAAAGGAGCATCGAGCTCTGTTCCCACGAAGCTCAGCTTCGAGCCATTGATGGCTATGAGGCCGTCTTCAATGATGTCACGCGCAGGGTTCATCGTCACGATGGTTGCGTGTCGAATCAACATGTCTGTCAAAAGAGGCCTCCTGGAAATAATACATATGTTGTCTGACAACATACTACAATATCACGAGCAGGATGGAAGCGCAAAAAAGATCAGTTGACTAGATTCCTTTTGGCTTCGCCTACCGCGGCAAGGAAACGGGGGTGAGCTATCCGATCTTTCTGCGAACTTGAAAGTGGATGATGTCGTCGTTCACATAGATGTCGGAGAAGATGAGCGGCTTGTTCGCCTTTGTATAATGCGTCTCTTTAAGCCTGAGCAGCGTTTTCGCTTCAGGTAGACGCATGGCGCGCCCGATATCGTCGATATCCTTGACCGTGCCGATGGTCATGTTCGAATACTCGATCCGCTCTCGGCAATGATCAGCTGCTATCTGAAAGACCGACTCTGGAAGGTTGTCTGCTTCAAGTGGGTCGGAGAGGAATCGAAGGGGAATGCACTCCATGACAAGGAATGCAGGGATCCCATCTCCAAGGAACAATCGTTTGATGATGTAGGCCTCTTCGCTCGTGGGGAGAAGAAGCGAACGGGCGGCTTCATCGGAGAGGGGAGAGATGACGCAAGACTGCTCGGCAATGGAAGGGGAATATCCGCTTTCCATGATGAGGTGGAAGAATCCTTTAGCTATATCGATGCGCATCCGCATGCCTGCAGCAGCTGCATAGTTCACATATGAGCCCATTCCGTGGCGTGTTGAGATGACCCCGTCTGCTTCAAGGAGCTGCAGCGCGCTACGGACCGTAGCTCGAGAGACCGAGAGCATCTCAGCAAGCTCGCTTTCGGGAGGCAGCTTCCCATCCGTGACGATATCGCCATTGGTGATAGCACGCTGGATCTCTCGCTTCGCCTTGATGTAAAGCGGTTCGCGTTTCGCTGCTTTCATAAAGCTACTCCATGGGTTCCTGGATGTCATTCATCTTTAAGTTGTCTGATAACATAACATAAAATGCTTTTCTTCAATTGCTGTAAGCTTAAAAAGATAGAAAAAAGAGTATATGCAGGTATAATTTCATAAATTGACGCTAAAGACGACTTCTACTTGACGAACTATGGATGAAAGTATAGAATAAGATAAGATGTCAGACAACTAGGGATGAAGGGAGGATCAGGATGCATTGCAGGGCCTTGGGCGCCCTGCACGGCGCAAGATCGTCATTTACGACCTTAGTGCTGAGAAAACAATCAATCTTCGATCTAGAAAGGGAGGTAGAGCATGTTCAAATTAGATGCCAAGCATATAGCCGCCTATCTTCTACTCGGCTTAGGATTCGCCGTAGTAATGGGCTTCATGTATATGCAATACGTCTACTACGATGCGATGATCGCAACATTTGGTGTCAGCAATGCTGAGCTCGGACTCCTCATCACTATCCTGGGTATCACCGCATTGGTGACATCGGTGCCGTTAGGTGCGCTGGCGGACCGCTTTGATTGCCGCAAAGCGCTCTCGTTCAGCTTATTCGCGATGATGATCGGAGTGGGCGTATTGGCGTTGTTCCCCACCTATCCCGTTGCAATCGGGGTGTGGCTCTGCGATGGCATTGTGATGAGCCTTTGGTACTCTGCCATTTACAAGACTGTACGCGTCATTGCGCCGCCTGATGCTGTCGGAAAGTCGTTCGGCATGTTCGGCATAGGAACAGCGCTTGGCTCCATCATCGTGAACGTGGCAGGGTTGGCTCTTTATGATCACTTCGCGGAAGCCTATAGTCTCCAAGCTGGGCTCAGCTCGATCCTTTGGGCGTTCTTCACCGCGGGTATGATCTCCTCAGTGTTCGGCTATCTGCTCATCAAGGGCTTCAAGACGCAGGGCGAAGGCGACGAGGGCGAGAAGGAGAAGACGAACCTCAAGACTGTGCTTCGCGCTTTGAGGTCACCGAGCGTGTGGCTGTATGTCCTTGGGTGCTTCTGCATCTATTCCTTCCAGGTTTCGATCTCCTACTTCACGCCGTACTTCACCGCTGTATTGGGCGCATCCCTGACCTTCTCGGGCGTCGTGGCAATCTTCCGTCAGTATGGCTTGCGCATCATCTCGGCACCCTTTGGCGGCTGGCTTGGTGACCGCATCGGCGGTACGGCGAAGGTCATCAGGGGCTCGTTCGCCATCCTGATCGTGTTCGTGTTGATCGTTCTCTTCCTTCCCCCGACAACGCCTATCTGGGTACTGGTGATCCTCGTATTCGCCATCGGCCTGCTTGGAACGATGAACATCAGCCTCCAGGCATCAATCTCTGAGGATGCTCTCGTGCCGCCCGAGCAGATGGGGCTTGCTGTGGGCATGACGGCCCTGCTGACAGCAGACCTGTTCCAACCTGCAATGTTCGGCGCATGGCTGGATTCGTTCGGAAACCAGGGTTATACCTACATCTGGATCTACACCCTTGTCATCCTCGCCCTTGGCATCGTGGTCCTCTCGGTCATGATCGCTCGGAAGAAGCGCATGCTCGCGGCTGGGCAGATGGGAGGCGAAGATGAGAACAAGGTCATTGAGGATATAGAGAAGCTCGAAGAAGTCGAGATCAGCGGACCATCTGATCCTGAGGGCGTTGCCAAAGCACTTGAGGAAAAGAAGAAGTAAGGACCGCTCTCAGAAGATTCGAGATCAAAAGCAATTATGTATCGTTTGGATAGAGTACAAGAACAAGGAGGAAACCATGGCAAAAATCGAAGGCAAGGCATGTTGCATCGCGATCGATGTGCAGTCGGGTTGTCTTGATCAGAACAGCAAGTTCTACGATCCCGAGTATGTTGAGGTCGTCAAGCGCGACCGCATGGTGCTTGACAAGTGCCGCGAGGTCGGTGTGCCTATCATCTATCTTCAGGAGGTCCATCGTGATAACGGGTTCGATTTCGGGCGTGAGCTTGAAGGTGACGAGTCCAAGCATTGCCTTGAGGGGAACCCATACACCGCGGTAGCAGAGGAAGAGCTCGGGCGCATTCCTGACAAGGAGCCGCTGGTGAAGAAGCGCCGCTATAGCGGATTCCTCTATACCGAGCTGGAGGTCTGCCTCTCGGCATTTGGTGTTCATCCGGGCGACACCTTGATCCTCATCGGTGGGTTCACTGATGTTTGCGTGCATTACACGTTCGTTGATGCCCATCAGCGTGACTATCGCTTGCGTGTGGTTAAGGATTGCTTGCAGGCATCCACCCCTCCTGCGGGAGAGGCGGCTCTTGAGGCAATGCGCTATCTGCAGCATGCAGCCCCTGTGACGCTTGATGAGATCATGGAGCAGCTTGATGAATACGGCAAGACGCATCCGAAGACCGAAGAGGCCGAGGCGGATATCGTCGTTGAGGACTAAGCCTGCTTAGCATCGGATGATCCGACCGCTTTAGTGTCATTATTCGTCTTTCTCGCTGAGGGCGCTATCCTTCACCCCCCTCTTTGCGCTCTCCTAGCAAAGGAGGATACGCGCCCTGTGTATGCATTGAAGCCGACCGAAAGGTCGGCTTCTTGCGTCAGGTGGCTTGATCTGCTGTGGGGGAGAGGTCGAGAAGAGCTTGGTCCTTACGTCAAAGGACTGCTTTGATGGAAGGAATGACGAGGAAGGGCATGCCTATCACCGTCGGATCAGATCCCGAGCTTCCTTCTGCATACCTGGAAGCGGATGATGTCGTCGTTCACATAGACGATGGAGCACATGAGCGGCTCGTTATCCTTCGAATAATGGATCTCGCGAAGCTTGAGGAGCGTCCGTTTCTTCGATCCGAGCATATCCTCCAGGAAATCGTTCACTTCCTCAGTGGAGATCTCTGCATTGGTGTACTCGATCTCGTCAATGAAAAGGGACTTGGAAATCTCGTAGATCGATTCGATTGATTCGAACTGAGAGAAAGAGGAGGGGAGCCCCTCTTTGATGATCTTCGTGGGAATGTATTCGAAGATAAAGATGGCAGGCTCGCCGTCAGCAAGGAATTGTCGACGCATGACCACAGCATCAGCTCCTTCAGGCAGAAGGAGGTTCTGTCGCATCTCGTCAGGGAATGGCTCTTCCGCTACGGAGGAGAACCCGATGGAGGGAGTATGTCCGCTATCCATGATAAGCTCGTAGTAGCCTTTTGCTATATCGATGCGCATGCGCAGTCCAGCAGTGGCCGCATAGTTGACGAAGGACCCCCGTCCGTGCCGCACGGTTATCAGGCCGTCATCCTCGAGGGAACGCAGCGCACTGCGCACGGTAGAGCGCGATACTGAGAGAAGGTTGCAGAGCTCGCCTTCTGAGGGAAGCTTCCCTTCGTTCGTTATCTCTCCAGAGACGATCCCCTGAAGGATAGCGCGCTTGGCTTTCATCGAAAGGGGCTCTTTATCACGTCGTATTGCGTCTACCATGACACTCCGATCTTCAAGGATCCAGAGGAGCGAAGGGCGCCTCTGCTTTATTCCAGAGTATCGTATCTTTGGAAATCTGCAAAGAGAGCAGACATCATTACAAAGGGAAAAAAGTTGGTATCGCTCCTTAGAAGCACATGGATACCCCTGATCAGCTTGTTATATCAGTTGTCATACCAGAGAGCAGCAAGCTCGAGAAGCGTGAACCCCTTATTTCTTTCGGATGGGATGCCGCACGATGGTCTTGCACCTCTCAGGGGCGACGCGGCGAGGATCCGAGAGGTAGATCTCATGATGATGGCGCGTATCCGAGAAATCGTTCACGTAGCCAGCCTCTTCGAGGTACTCGTCCATGAGCGCGATGCTTGCAGGCTCGTCATCATATTCGCCGATATGCATGATCTGGACGCATTCGCCCTCATCAACGCAGAGAAGCTCAACCTTCGAGCAGTCGAGCTCCTTTTTGCGAAGAGCCTCAGCCTTGGCCCAATCGAGATCAGCGTTCTCAACGAAATCAGGAACGCGGATGCACGATATCCACTGGAAGCTCTCCTTGTGAGCATAGTCAAATCCAGCGACACCGTTTTGCCACCAGAACCCTTCCAAGGGCGGGACGACGAAGTCGAAGTACCCATCGATGCGGTGATCGCCCATCTTGGACATCTTAATGGTGTAGGCGATCGCGTAGAGCATTTCGATCGATTGTTTGTACTCGCCGTTTTCCTCGTTCGGATCTCCGCTGCCCCGAACGGCGATGTACTTCATAGGAGGCACGTTGATGATGCTCGGCTTCGTCTTGGGCGAATAGAGATCCTTGTATTCCTTCTTGAAGTCGAATGCCATGACTACTCCTCCAGATCACGTTCAAGGGTGATGCGGCGCTTGATAGCGGCGTGGAAGAATGCGCCAAAGGCGATCATGCCGACAATGAAGGCAAGTGTGAAGTAGACCACGCCTATCGCGATGTCGCCAAACCACATGACGCGGTCGACACCTACGATCTGGATCTCGGCAAGGATGCGCAGGCCTGTGGAGAGAAAGCCTAGGCCAGCACCGATGGCAAGCGAGGTGAGCGCAACGAATCCCCACGGTATCGTTTTGACCTCGGCATATCTGCTGTGGACATCGGTGATGCCAGCACGCATTTGCATGATAAGCGGAATGAGCGCGCCGATGAACACTACGATAAGAAGGAGGTTGGAAGGGGAGAAGATGTGGGCGCCAGCTGCAGTGAGGATCGGGGTGTCGGTGACGTCTGCCACCTGGTTGAGCATGAGCCCGTAATAGCAGCAAAGGAGCGAGCCGATCACGAGGACGATGTATCCCACCTTGTAGGTGCGGTTGGATTCAGCTACGAGCCGCTCATCCACTGGCCCCATCGCTGCTTCCCATTTCTTTCGCAAGCTCATGTTATTCCTCCTCGTCCCAAAAAAGGTCGTCTAGTGTCTTTCCAAGCGTTCTGCAGATCGCGCGGCAGAGCTTCAAGCTTGGGTTGTAGGAGCCCGCTTCGATGAGTCCTATGGTCTGGCGTGTGGCGCCAACCTTCTCTGCGAGCTCGATCTGCGAAAGCCCTGCCTCGATTCGTGCTGTTTTCATGCGAAGGTTCTTCATTGGATGTTCGTTCCCTGGCGTGGTTAGGCTGCTGTGCTTTCTTAGTGAGTGTGATTGAATTTCAGGTTATTAGTGTTTGTAGTTATGCGCTGCGCTTCCTTAGGTTCGTTCTGCTTGCTGTACTTCGTTTCTTAAATGCAAAATATATTTTACATATGCAATATATATTAGGCATATTTGGAAGTCAAGAGGTGAGTTTGCGCAATGCATGATATTCTTCCATGTGATGGCAAAAGCTATGCGCCATGATTGCGATCACTGCGCCGATTGTGGAGTTCGCTATTCTGCAGGCCGCTTGCATTTCTCTCCTTTCATCCTAAAATTAGGACATTACTTCGAGGGGAGCAGGCTTGGAATACAGGAGCGCAAAGGAAGCAGCGCAGGCGTGGAAGTGCGACAGAAGCTTGGTGCTGCGGTATTGCCGTGAGGGCAGGATCAGCGGCGCGAAGAAGGCTGGAAACAGCTGGCTGATCCCAAGCAATGCGAGCAAGCCCTTTGACGCACGAAAGAAGTCCAGGGAGATCACTTCGATCGATCTGTTCTCAGGCCCGGGCGGCCTTGCGACGGGGTTTAGATGGGCAGGGATCAAGCCTTTGATCGCCGTTGAGTGGATCACCTCGACCGCTTTGACGTATTGCGAATCCCACGGGGCAGATAGGCTCGTGCTCGCGGAGTTCCCGACGCTACTTGACCTTGAGAATGAGAAGGATATCGACCTCTACGTCAAAGGACGCGAAGAGCTGAAGCGCTTCATGGCCCCCTCTGATGCGACGATCCTTCTTCAGGGGGACGTCTCCCTTATCCCAGCCGCGCTGATCCGCTATATCCTCAGGGAGCGGTTTGGCACGACGACGGTCGATATCGTGACCGGGGGCGCGCCGTGCGAGAGCTTCAGCATGGCGGGGACGCGCAAGGAGATCGACTATCGCAACGAGCTCTTCAGGAACATCCTTCGGGTTTCGCAAGCGGTGAATGCTCGAGCGTTCCTCTTCGAGAACGTAAAGGGGCTTCTCTCCAAGAAATACGAGGGCAAGCGCGGCAGGATGTACCAGGTGGTGTGCGATTCTTTTGAAGAGGCGGATGACGAGGGCGTGTCCTACCGCTTGGCATCGCGAGATAAGGATGTTGTGTTGCTGAAGGCGGCAGACTATGGTGTGCCGCAGATGAGGGAGCGACTTTTCCTTGTTGGCATGAACAACGATGACCCAACGCTCTCATTCGAGTACCCGCCTCCAAGCCACGGACCGAACGGGACATATCCTTACGTGACGGTCGAAGAGGCCATCATGGACCTTCCTCCCCTGAAGCCCAAGGAGGAGAACAACGAGTACTGCCCGCAGAAGGGGAAAAGGTCGAAGCAACAGGATGTGTTCTTCGCCTATATGAGAGGGGAAAGGGCGTTGCCTCCCGCGCACATCTCCTTCGAGAAGACGACCCTGTCCAGTCATCTTGCGCCTGGTCATACGCAAAAGATGCTGAAGCGGATCGAGAACATCCTTCCCGGGGAGAGCATGAAGACGGCGTACGAGAGGCTGAGCGCCGAGGGGAAGGATGAGCTTATACGCGAGTGCTTCCCTAAGAAGATCTATGGCGCGCGCAACAGAAGGCTGAAGCTGAGCGAGCCGAGCTTCACCGTGACCTCGCATTGCCTTGATGAGATGGTGCATCCGACGCAGGATCGCGGGCTGACCCCGCGTGAGGCGGCCAGGCTGCAATCATTCCCGGATTGGTACATCTTCCAGGGAGACTACGTCCAGTTCCACAGCGACCCAGAGGAGGACAGGTACGAGCAGGTGGGAGATGCTATCCCTCCGCTGCTAGCGAAGGCGCTTGGCGAGTCGCTTGTTGCTATGCTGGAGAGTGCGGGTTAGTGCGCTGTTCGCATCTTGAATTGGATCGACCTTCCGCGCTGCCCGCTGGCGAACGTCCAGTCGAAAGGCGTTCCCATTTGAAGCGGCTCTTCATCAAGGAGCATGTTCACGTATTCCTCGATGCCGTATATGCGATCTGTGGGCTTAGACCCTTGGTCTGTCCTTATGAGGATCCAGTCCGCACAGTTGATGTCGGGACTGTCTGCGCCATACCCACTGACGACCCATTCCGTGAGCGTATAGAGGTTGTCTCTGGTGAGACCTGTCTCAATTGATGATCTTACGAAGTCAAGGCCGCTTGAGCCGTACTTGTCTCTGAGCGCGCTTCCCGACCCGCATTCCTCGTACATCCTGATGGCCTTTGCTGCGTCGGAGCTGGCGTCTATGCCAAGGACGCGGATGATCTCGCTTGCGGAATACTGATTGACTGACACCTTGTTCTTGAGCGTTCTCTTGCAGCTGATCTTCTGCTCGATTTCGCTTCCATTGGCCATCTGGTAGCGAACGACGACGTCTGTTTTCCCTGGACCGCCGCTTGGGAGCGGGGGAATCTCGTTTGTTGCGTCGATGGAGACGATCTGGGATGCGTCGATGTTGAGCGCTTTGACGATCTTCTCGAACAGAGTGAACGAGTAGCCTGCTTCGTTGCTTGTTGATCCAACTTTGAGCCTCGTGAGGTTGCCCTCGTGCTCCATGGTGGTCACGACGCCGCTCTCGAAGTTTCTGCCACGGCGATCACCCTGAGTGCCGTCAGAGAGCCCTGCGGAGTCCATGGCTTTCTCTTCGAGCAAGAGCTGGAATTCTGATTCCGAGACGATGAAGTCGATGGAGGAGTAGTAGGAGCCGTCCGTGATCGACTCGGCCCTCTTCTCGAAGGCCTTTCGCTCTTTTTCGCTTATCGAGTCGGGGTAGACGAGGTAGGCGCACTCGATCTGTGAGTCTATCTGCTTGACGTTATAGGCGTCCCAAAGCTGGCTTTTGAATCTGTCGCGCATGGATGTGGTCGAGTAGACCGCCCATATCGTATTGTCGGCGAAGGTGATCGCGTACGGGATGTAGAACTGCTGCGGGTCGTGCCCTTCGTAGCCAAGGCGCTTCTCGAGCTCGAGGGCGCAAAGTTTCCTGGGGCTGTTGAGGTTAGCGATGAAGCGCTTGATGCTCTTTTGGAATGATCTCCCGTGTTGGTTCTTGTCGGAGTTGCTCATGGTGTTCCTTCGGGGTGGGAATGGAAATGAGGGTGGTTTGTAGTGTAAAATCTTTGTCACTTCGGCAAATTCTACAACGGTTCTCAATGATGTTTGTCGGGAGTTAGAGCAGGCATCCATCGATAATCTCTTTGCCGCGGAGCTGCTCTATCCACTTCCAAGGAATGAACTCGCATCCGTATATCGCTCCCGCTAAGGCCCCGGTGACACAGGCGGTGGTGTCCGAGTCGTCTCCAAGGTTCACGGCTGCAAGCACGCATTCCTCGTAGCCGTCGGTATTGCAGACGCATCAGAGTGCCGCGCTCAGGGTGTCTAGTACGTATCCTGTCGATTGTATGTCTTCGATTGGGGCATCCCCTATTTATTTTAGAAACGTGAAGCGCTTGTCGTCGGGAATGTTCTGCTCTATGGCGTCCTCGATCCATTTGCCTGCAAGCACATCTCGTAGCACGTGCACGAAAAAGACGCAGGCCTCCGTGGATATGGGATGGGCGTGCGTGATGGCGGATATCGCTCGGATCTCATCGTCGGTAGCGTCTGTGAGAGCCAGAGGTGCTATACGCATGAGTGACCCGTTACCGTTTGATCTCTCGTCGTTGCAACCGAATCCCTGTTTGAGCGCCGTGGCAGTGGTGTTTCCAACATCGAAGGCGTGGCCGTCGACGGTGTACGCGCCCTTGTCAAGCCATGTCTTGAAACGTTCCCGCATATTCTCAACATCGATGCCGCCGCATTTCCTTATGCTGTCGCAGGTGGCGAGCAGAAGAGACGTGTCGTCCGAGAACGTGCCCGCGGGCATCTTGTGTACTCCTCCGCCGACCATGTCGTTGCATTTGAAGGTGTCGCGTGCCATGAACTCATAGGGAACGCCGAGTGCATCGCCGATGGCGGCTCCGTAGACGATTGCTTTGAGTTTGCGTTTCTGCATGAGCTCGGCCGTCTCTTCGACGAGATCGCTCTTGCCGAAGCGGTGCCCGCACTCATTGCACTCGTATTTCGGATCGCCGACGCTTATACAGCAACCGCCGAGTACGATCTTGCCTGCTGCCAGCTCTTCTTGCAGCTCGTCGCTGAACGCCGACATGCCCCAAAGGATCTCTGCAATGTTGTCGCTGCTGCAGCTCGGGCACTTAATAGGTTCGTCTTCCATCTGAAAACCTCGCTTGCCATCCATTCCCTAAATTCTAGTAATCCCAGGACGCAGGCCTTTGCTTGAACCTGTCAGGAACCTCTATCTTCGGATAATCTTCGAAGTCATCATCGAGCAGGGCATCTCGAAGCTCCTTGGCGGATACGCCGAGTTTTGCTGCCATGCTCTTCGCATACTCATCTTCCGTAATGAGAGCAGGAATATGGAAGTGGAGAACCTCACCTGTATCGATTTTCACTGCCATTGGGCCGCTGATGTAGAGAACCTCAGGGGTGTTGAAAATCCAGCAGCCCAAGATCTCGGTCGCATACGCGAGAGGTCCTATTTGCTCGTATATCTTCTTACAGGCATCAATGAAACCCTCTGGGTAACCGCCATGTTCTTCCATCGCGTCCTCCTAGATTCATCATTCTAAGAGAATTCTATAAGAGTGAAGCTTGACGGGATGTCCCATAAATGCACATCCTCAGATGTATGCGAGCAGAAGATACTGGGTTGGTGTTTCCTTATTTACTGTGACTAATGGGAGTGCGGACTCCCTTCTGGACCGATTAACGGTTCAACTTTTCGTCCGCACTCCCAATTGTCACAGTTGCTCTGAACTGAGGCAACACTTCAAAAAGCAACTCTTGGGATGCAGTCGCCGACTTGAGAAGCGGATGCTCGGTATATGCGAACCAAGCTAAGGTGTCCCTAAACGGAACAACGTCATCGGCCTTGATGTGAGAACATAACGGAAAGGTTAGGAGTAAAAATGGCAGACCATGCGGAAAGCATATTTAAATTCGTCTGCGGGGGTTTCTTCGGCGGATACTGGGAGCTTGAGATATTCAAGTCACGCGACGGCTACCTGGCAACGTACGCCAACTCCATCCCTTCTAAGTCCGCAGAAAGGGACTTCGACGTCACCGCCGCCCAAATGGAGAAGCTTGAGCGCCAGCTGGATTCCTTCGGCGTTGAGGATTGGTACTGCAATTACTTCAGCCCGATCCTGGACGGCACGCAATGGGAGGTCTGCGCTTTGGGAGAAAGCTACGGCGGCTCGAACGCGTTCCCGAAAGGGTTCGACGCTCTGGCAGAGGAATTCGGCTGTAAGGAGCTCATGGCCGAAGGAGGATACGAGTCATCGTTCTTCGACGAGATGGATGGCATCGACCACGTCGCTGCATACGCCGACATGCTGGTGAATGTCGATGAGCTACGCGAAAAGCATCGCTTGGACCTCTTGGAAGAAGACGAGGTTGAGGAGGGTGAAACGGAGGCGGATGCGGCCGCGCGAGCGCTCCTACACGATCTCTATGTTCTTGTGGAAGAGAAGCCGGGCTATAAAGAATACGGGAGCATTCTCGAAAGCCATGGCATCCCCCTTGATGTTCGGAGAATAGCCGAACAGAACATGGACGGTGCGGATGATCGGCTCATCATAGCCTCCATGATCGCCATCTCAAGATCGGACAGGTTCTGTGGTTACAGCGACGACTTCGGTAAATGCGCCAAGAACGGAACCTTCGAGCGTTGGCTTTCCCGACTCCACACAAAGCTATGATGCCCTACATTATAGAAGCCCATAGCAAAGGAATTCCTTGAAGCCATGCGCGAGTATTGGCTTTATACATGATCCCGACAAAAGTCGGGGGTTTGACCAAAAGAACAGACAGATGGAATGAGGTTACGCAGCTGTTCCGCCCGAGCAGAGAAGATATGCGAAAAAGGGACACCCGAAACAGAAGTG
>CAJURO010000011.1:60251-66086 GCA_910588985.1 uncultured Eggerthellaceae bacterium
AGAATAACTAATTAGCGTATGTAGTACAGATAGGGCGCAACGGGGGGGGCATGAGGAAATGGCGAACAATAGCAAGTCGAAGTTAAAACTGCTGTACCTGAAGCGCATCCTCGAAGAGGAGACCGACGAGAGTCATGGGCTGTCTATGACGCAGCTCATCGATCGTTTGCACGCCTACGATATACCAGCGGAGCGCAAGGGTGTCTACCGAGATCTCGAGACGCTGAAGGAGTTCGGTCTCAATATTTGTACCTACCAGAGGAATCCTGTGCAGTACGCCATAGTCCGGCGGGACTTCACGCTATCGGAGCTGATGCTTCTGGTAGACGCGGTGGAATCGTGCAAATCGCTCACTAAGAGACAGTCAAGGGCGCTAACGACGAACCTGAAGCTTCTGGCCAACGACCACGAGCGCGCGCTGCTGGATCGTCGAATACACGTGCCGGGACGCATCACATCGAAGAGCGATTCTGTCTTCGGCTACATCGACATACTGCACGATGCCATGAGGCGGCACCTGAAGGTGGAGTTCATGTACTACAAGTGCGGGCTCGACGGGAAGCGGTTCGCAACGCACGACGGCAAGCCCCATCTGGTGACGCCCGTGGGTATCACCTACGCGGACGGCTTCTACTACCTGACCGCCTGGAACGACGAGCACGAGGCGATGACGGAGTTCCGCATAGACCGCATGGAGAAGTTGCGGGTGTCCGATGAACGGGCAACCAAGAACGACCAGATAACCCATCATGTGTTCGAGGGCGAAGACTACGAGCTTTTCGGGCGCTTCGGCGGAGAGCCAGTGACCGCCACGCTTCTGGTGGATGGCGAAAAGGTGGAGATCATCATGGACCGCTTCGGCGATGCTGCCGAGTGGTACAAGCATGACGACGACACCGCGAAAGTGGTGGTGAAGGTGCACAAGTCCGAGCAGTTCTTCGGATGGATCGCAGGGCTTGGCGGCACCGTGCGCATACACGGACCTAAGAGCCTGAAGAAGGAATACAACGAGTACTTGAAGGGCCTTATAGAAGAGTGAATGAAAGTTCGTTAACAGAGGTAAGTGAGATGGAATCGGTGTCTATACCGAACGACATCGCACGCTTCCATGAAATTGGAATCTTGGATGCGTTGCTTAAGGATCGCACTACGGGCAACAACATCATCTGGGGCACCGCATCCTATGAGCAATTCGACAAGTTGAGCGAAATAACGCCAGAAGAGGTTACAGGAGAATATGCCGGCTGCATACGCAGGCGAGCGCAAAAGGACAAGGACGAGAAGACGGCTCTCACCCGAGTTCATGCGGAGGTGTTCACGCCAGCATGGATCGTGAAGTTCATGGTGGATGCGGCTGATGAGGCGTGGCGCGAAGGACGGCGCAAGAAGAGCCTATCTGACGGCTGGCAAAGCTATGTCTCGTCCAATCGCCTGGAGATCACCTGCGGCGAAGCCCCCTATTTGGTGAACCGCTATGACGCCGCAGATGGCAGCGTAACCCCTATAGCTGAGCGCGCAGGAATCCTAAGCCGCAAGCTTGCCTTTGTGAATGAGAACGCCAAGACGCGTGCCACATGGGTGAAGTGGGCGAAGACCGCGCTCAAGTCCATATACGGATATGAGTACCAAGGCGACAACCTGCTGATTGCCCGCATCAATGTGCTCTGCACTATGGAGGACTACTTGAAAGAGGCAGGGTACGAGGGCTTTGCGGCAGAGGAATACGAAGATCTTGCGAATATCATCAGCTGGAATCTTTGGCAGATGGATGGGCTTACAAAGTGCGTTCCGTTCGGGAAGTCCATTAAGGATGCGCCGATGCCAAGCCTGTTCGACGCGTTTGAAGAGCCAAAAGAAGAGGTTTATAGCGATTGCTTGATCTACGACTGGGAGAAGGATGAGAGCATCAAGTTCTCAAGCATAAGGAGAGATAGCGACATGAAATTCGACTACATCATCGGCAACCCGCCATATCAGGAGGAGACTGAAGGAACTTCAGACAAGCCAATATACGATAAATTCATGGATGAAGCTTTCGAAGTTAGTGACAGAGTTGAGCTGATTACTCCTGCGAGGTTTTTATTTAATGCTGGCAAGACACCAGAACGGTGGAACAAGGAGCGACTGTCCGATAGGCATTTTAAAGTCTTGGAGTATTGGCAGAAGAGTCAGGAAGTATTTCCAAACAATGATATTAAAGGCGGGGTGGCAATCACGTATCGCGATACCAACAGCGTCATTGGCCCCATTGGTGCTTTTACGTCATATGATGAGCTTAACTCCATTCTGCACAAAGTACTTCCTTTTGTGCAGGAAACATCGCTAGATGATTTAATCGTGCAGCAAAATAAATGGAACCTGGAAGTTCTGTACAAAGACTATCCGGAGTGCAAGGCACAAATTGGAAGCTCGGGACGCGAACGGCGCCTGACCACATCAATTTTTACCACTGTAGATGTTTTTAGGGACAAGAAAAAAGACGGTGATGCGACGATCCTTGGATTAATTAACAACAAGAGGACATACCGTTATATTGAGCCAAAATACCTCGATATGAGACACGATAACTTTGAAAAGTTTAAAGTTATCGTCCCTAAGTCAAATGGCACTGGAGCGATTGGAGAGGTGCTGTCTACGCCCCTAATCGGGGCGCCCCTAATCGGGGCGCCCCTAATCGGGTTTACCCAGTCTTTCATTGCCTTTGGTGCTTATGACAATGAGGATGAAGCTGAAGCATTGCTGAAATATATCAAAACTAAGTTTGCGCGAACGATGTTAGGTACTCTCAAAATCACTCAAGACAACAATAAAGGTACTTGGATTAACGTTCCCCTGCAAGACTTTTCGTCGAGCTCAGACATCGATTGGTCACAATCGGTGGCTGAGCTCGACGAGCAACTTTATAAGAAATATGGCCTTTCTCCTGAGGAGATCGAGTTCATCGAGACTCATGTGAAGGAGATGGATTGATCATGACCACTCCTCGCATCAAGCCCATGGGGCAGATTGTCCCAATGATCTACGCTTACACCACTCCAGAGATCGAGAGGCATAACGGCTGGACGAAGATCGGCTACACCGAAGCGCAGACTGTCGAAGAGCGCATCAAACAGCAAACCCATACCGCTGATGTCAAATGGGAGCTGGGTTGGAAGCGAAACGCACAGTACCAGGACGGCTCGGGCGAATATTTCACGGATAAGGCATTCCACGGGTTCCTCGTCGGCAAGAAGGGTGTAGAGCAGGAAACCGACAAGAACAATGAATGGTTCCATATAACGCCCCCGCCTGCGCTTGAGTACTTCAACGAGTTCGCCTCGCGCGACTACGTAGGCGACGTCTCCGATAAGCATGTCGCTTACACACTCCGTCAGGAGCAGGACGATGCCGTAGTGGATACGCTCTCCTATTTTAAGGAAGGCGGGAAGGAATATCTCTGGAACGCTAAACCGCGTTTCGGAAAGACGCTTTCCACCTATGACTTGGTGCGCCGCATGGGCGATACGCAGGATATACCCATGAGAGTGATGGTCGTGACCAACCGTCCGAGCATCGCAAACTCCTGGGCGGACGACTTCTACAAGTTCTTCGGATGGCGTGGGAAGCTCTGCTTTGTCTCCGAGAACGACGCCATTAAGGGTCGTCTCGGTGTGATGTCGCGGACTGAGTATCTGAAGCTCATCAGCGAAAGACCGCGTGGAGAGAAACCCGGCATGGTGGCGTTTGAGAGCCTCCAAGGGCTCAAGGGATCGATGTACTTCGGCGGCGGGTTCGACAAGCTGAAGTGGGTCAGCGAGATAGAATTCGACCTTCTGGTGGTGGACGAGAGCCAGGAGGGCGTGGACACCGAGAAGACCGATCGGGCGTTCCGCAATATCAAGCGCAAGCACACGCTGTATCTGTCTGGCACGCCGTTCAAGGCGCTTGCTGACGGACGCTTTAGCGAGGAGCAGATTTACAACTGGTCCTATGTAGACGAGCAGAGGGCGAAGCGTGACTTCGACGGAGAAGGATTCAACGTCTACGAGGCGCTGCCGGAGCTTCAAATGTTCACTTACCAGATCTCTCCCATGCTTGAGGGTGAGTTACGGCAAGGTGCGGCCATCTCAGAAGATGGGTCGAGCATGGACTACGCCTTCGATCTGAACGAGTTCTTCAGCGTGAACGACCCAACGGCCTCAACGCCGACGTTCCGCTACAAGGACGACGTGGCCAAGTTCCTCGATGCGCTGACGACGAACGAGAAGTACCCTTTCAGCACAGAAGAGCTGCGCGGGGAGTTGCCACACACCATCTGGCTGCTGGATCGCGTGGCCTCCGCCAAGGCTATGGCAAAGATGTTAAAAGAGCATCCTGTGTTCGGAGAGTACGAGATCGTGCTCGCAGCGGGCGATGGCAAGCTTGATGGGGATGAGAAGGCGGAGAAAGCCTTCGACAAAGTGCGCCGTGCAATAGAGGAGAGCCCTAAGACGATCACACTATCGGTAGGACAGCTTACCGTGGGCGTCACCGTGCCCGCGTGGACAGGTATCCTCATGCTCTCCAATATGAAGAGCCCTTCAAGCTATATGCAGGCGGCTTTTCGTGTACAGAATCCCTACGAGACCACCATCATTCGCGACGGTAAGCCCTGTCGCGTGCGCAAGGAGCGGGCGTACGTGTTCGATTTCGATCCCGCGCGCACGCTCATCATCTTCGACGAGTTCGCCAACAACCTAAGGAGCGGGACAGCTGGCGGCGGCGGTACCGCAGAGGACAGAAAAGAGAACATCCGAGAGCTTCTGAACTTTTTCCCGGTGCTCGGAGAGGACGAGCAGGGAAAGATGGTCGAGATAGACGCTCAGGCCGTGCTCTCAATCCCGAGGCGACTGAAGTCGGTTGAGGTCGTGCGTCGGGGTTTCATGAGCAACTACCTGTTCAGCAACATAGGCAATATTTTCGCGGCTCCTGCGGCCGTGACCGAGATAGTGAAGAACCTGAAGCCAGCGAAGAAGGATGACTTCGACGCCCAGGCGAACACTATGGCGAATCTGGGAGGTTTGACCGACAATCAGGGCGAGATCGACATCCCCGAGGAAATCGTGGTGGGTCATGCCGCTGATCTATTCGGTAGCAAGGTGTACGAGGTTACCGAGGCGCACGTCGAACCGGCCATCGATGAGCTAATGGAAAATGACGATGTGGCCACCATCAAGCAGAGCGTGAAGGCCGTGGCGGACGCGCTTAAGGGTACCGTAGAGAAGGATGTTATCGACAAAGCGTTCGACTCGTATGATCTTAAGAAGAGCAAGCGCAACCAGCTTGTGAGGGATGCGACTTCCTCCATTGATTACTTTGTGACGCGCGTGAATGGCGACTTCGACCAGCAAGTGCGCATTGCCGAAGCCGAGCGGAAACGCAAGGTGAAAGAGGCCGAAAGTTCAAAAGAGATCGAAGCGGCAGAGACTGACTACCAGAAGGCCTTAGAGGAGGCGACGAACGCCCTCAAGGATTCGGTGGAGAAGTTCAAGAACGAGACAATAGAGAATAAGCCTACCGAGGTGACTCGGAAGCTGGATACCTTCAAAGCCGAGGAGGAGAAGGCTGGTGTGGAGGAGATGGTTCGCGACCATCTGCGTGGCTTCTCCCGCACGATTCCAAGCTTCATCATGGCCTACGGCGACGAGAACCTCACCCTTGCCAACTTCGACGACTACACCGAGGACGACGTGTTCGCCGAGGTGACGGGCATCACCGAGGAGCAGTTCCGTTTCCTGCGAGACGGCGGCGACTACGTTGACGACAAGACTGGCAAGACAGAGCACTTCGCGGGTCATCTGTTCGACGAGACTGTGT
>CAJURO010000012.1 GCA_910588985.1 uncultured Eggerthellaceae bacterium
GACATAAGGAGCTGAGAGACTTATGTCTCGAAGCGACGACGCGGCGAGACTTTCACTCATCATGTGGCAACCCATTGTGTATCCAATCTGGGTTAACAGAGCCTAATACAAAGGAAGCACCAGGTAGGAGTCGTGCCGCCGCCTGGTGCTTCTCTTTAGCTATGCGAAATGATGCGTTCGCATGCACGTATTGCATCAATACCGATAGATCGCCGCCATGCTTCCTGCAACGGGCATCTTCTCATGATCGAGGATGAGGATCTGCGCATCTTGTGCTACAGCTGCCTCGATGAACGCATTCGCGATATCAGGGCTTGCAGGATCGAGCTGCTTGTCATCAACGGGATCTGTCGCACCATCGAAGAATACCTCTCCTGTTGTCGCGTCAAAGGTACCAGGGATGCCCTTGCCCGCTTCGATGAAGAGCACGCCGACCTTGCGCTCCGCAAGCGCCATGCCAATAGCGGTGATCTCGTCTGTGGCGTTACCCTTCGAGGCATGGTAGCCGTACTTCTCTTTCAATTCGCCCAATTTCGCATCCTGGATCTTCTGCATGATCGCAACCGCATCATCGCGAAGCTGAGTGCCTGAGAGGGTGCGTGGGTCCTTTGCTATGCCCTCGGGCAGGAGCGAATCGAACGTGCAGATCTGGCGGAAGAGGTGCTCATGCTCGGGGGCAGTGACAAGGATGACGGGCGCCTTGTCATCGCGTACGAGCGTGTCGTTCATAGCTTTGTTAACGTAGCGGAAGAACTTCTCAGCCTCCTCGGCCGTGACCTCATGGCGGGATTTGTGGTCATGGTAGGGTGACTCGTGATCCTCGAGGCTGTAGTAGTCGAGCGCGGTGGTTTCACCATCGAACTCAGGGAACGTTTCAGCGAAATAGTTCTTCACATCGTCAGGAAGCGCTACATAGTGGACACCGTTATAGTCGCCATCGAGAAGGGCGAAGAAATCGGTGTTCAGCAAGAGCAGCTTGTAATCAAGCGCGTACTGAGCATTGCGAATGAGCGGCTTGATGTAGTACTTGTCTCCAACGACCACGCAAGGCTCAGGCGCAAAGCTCAGATTGAACACGGAGGCCTCTTGGTTGTTCACAAGGAAGGCAAGTCCAGCGCTTGCATCGATCCAGAGGGGCAGATCCTCGTGCGAAAGGATGAATTCGAGCTTCTCCTTGATCCCTGCGTATTGCTGTTCGTCGAACGACTCGGAAAGGGTACGATAGGCCTCGTTGCAGAGATCCTTGAATTCGATCTTGTCCCACTCGTCCCGACGGTCTTCGCGTTCGGTGCGATGCACTGGTACGTATATGGACACGACAGGCGTGCTTGCAGGGCTGATGAAGCTCTTAGGATCGAACGGACCGAAGAGCACATGGATATCCTCAGCGAGCTCGCGGATAGCTTCTTTTCTCATGGGAGAACCTCCTCTTATTTGAATGGCAGCTTCACAGCTTCTCTTTCTGCCATCAAATATAGTCCCCGATGAGATGAACCCGTCCTTTCGGCACAAGTTGTTGCCGAGTACCCCTCATCTTGTAACGAAGGCGTTTATTGTATCTTCGCTATTCGCATGGCGCGCATGGCATTCAGGATAGCGAGCACGGCAACGCCAACATCGGCGAAGACGGCCATCCACATGTTCGCGATCCCGAAGGCAGCAAGGATGAGCACGGCGAACTTGATGCCGAGGGCGAAGATGATGTTCTGCCAGACGATGCGCATCGTGCGCCGTGCCAGTGCGATGGCGCACGCGATCTGGGTAGGCTTGTCATCCATGAGCACGATATCGGCTGCTTCTATGGCAGCGTCTGACCCCATTGCGCCCATGGCAATGCCGACGTCAGCGCGCATGAGCGACGGTGAGTCGTTGATCCCATCGCCCACGAATACAACATGTACCCCATCGCGTTCCATGATGTTCTCAAGCTCTGTGACCTTATCCTGTGGAAGAAGCTCTGCGCAGACCTCGTCGATCCCGAGCGTTCGTGCAACCTCCTCGGCAACCTCGATCTTGTCACCGCTGAGCATGATGGTCCGATGAACGCCTTGCGCATGGAGATCCTCGACCGCTTGGCGTGCATCGTTCTTGATGGTATCGCCAACGATGATGGACCCGATCAGCTTGCCGTCAATGGCAACTGAGACCTTCGTTCCGATGCCTTCGCCAATTTCTTGATCGATGTTGTGTAGGTACATGAGACGTTCGTTGCCTATGAGCGTGACCTTCCCATCGATCGTGGCTTTGATGCCATGTCCTGGGATCTCCTCGACCCCCGCCACGCGCGTGACATCGATATCATGTCCATAGCGCTCCTGGATCGACCGTGCGATCGGATGGTTCGAGAAGGCTTCGCCAAGAGCTGCGTACTCAAGCACCTCCTGCTCAGTTGCCGTATCGTTCGGAAGGACGTTTGTGACTTCAAAGGTGCCAGAAGTGAGCGTTCCTGTCTTGTCGAACACCACGGTATCCGTCTTTGCAAGCACCTCGAGGTAGTTGGAACCTTTGACGAGCACGCCAATGCGCGAAGCACCGCCGATGCCACCGAAGAAGGAGAGCGGTACCGAGATCACGAGCGCGCAGGGACACGAGACAACAAGGAAGGTAAGGCCGCGAAGGACCCAATCTGCCCAACCACCTCCGAGCATGAGGGGAGGAAGGAGTGCTATGAGCGCAGCGCATCCGACCACGATGGGCGTGTAGTAGCGTGCGAAGCGCGTGATGAAGTTCTCGGTTCGCGCCTTCTTCTCGGCTGAGTTCTCCACAAGCTCAAGAATGCGGTTCACGGTGGAATCTTCATACGGCTTGATGGCTTTGACCTTGAGCGTTGCGCTCAGATTGACGCAACCCGAGATGATCTCATCGCCAGGGCGGATCGTTCGTGGAACGGATTCACCTGTGAGCGCGGATGTCTCCAATTGGGACTCACCGCTCTCCACGATGCCATCAAGGGGCACGCGTTCGCCAGGCTTCACGATGAACAGATCGCCGACGGCAACCTCTGCTGGGTCGACCGTGATGACCTGTCCTTCGCGCTCCACATTCGCGAATTCTGGCACGATGTCCATCATGTCAGAGATCGATTTTCGCGACTTCCCAACTGCGTAGCTCTGGAAGAGCTCGCCTACTTGGTAGAACAGCATGACAGCTGCGCCTTCTGCCATATGAGGTTCGGAGTCAGGGAAGAATACGAGAGCGAACGCGCCGATGGTCGCTATGCTCATGAGGAAGTTCTCATCAAGCCCATGCCCTGCGCGCAGGTTCTTCCATGCATCGATGAGCACATCGTAGCCTGCAATGAGGAAGGGGATGAGGAAGAGCACGAACTCGATGTAGATCGCCTGCGTATGGCCAAAGGTTGCATCGAAGATGCCCGCGAGCTCAAGTGCGTAGATGCTTGCGAACAACACGAGCGCGACGAGTATTCGGTTCCTCCAACGTTTTTGCTTCTTGGTCATAGGGATGCATCCTTTATCGAGATCGAGGTGAAAGAGGGTGGGGAAGCCAGTCTCCTAACGGCGACTATCGAACGATCACGCAATCAGATTCGTAGCCAGCGCAGATCCGTTGCGCTTCGTCGAGTACAGCGTCAAAGGCTTCATCAGCAGCATCAAGGGTGATCTTGCTCGTCATGAAATTGATGGTCGCCTTGTTGACGCCGTCTATCTTGTTGATGTCCCTCTCCATCTTCGAGGCGCAATCTGCGCAATCGAGTTCTTCGAGCTTGAATGATCTTTTCATGAGGTCTTCCTTTCAATCAAAAGCGCTTATTCGCAGATATGGTTCAGTCCTTGGGCGAGCATGGTGTAGACATGATCGTCGGCGAGGGAGTAGATGACGTTCTTCCCATCTCGCTGAAAGCGCACCAAGTGCGCTTGCTTGAGAATGCGCAGCTGGTGGGAGACGGCACTTTGCGTGGCTCCGATGATCTCCGCGACATCTGCAACGCAGCGGCTCTCCTCCATGAGCGCATAGAGGATCTTGATGCGTGTCGTGTCTGCGAAGACCTTGAAGAGATCAGCAAGGTCATAGAGCAATTCTTCGTCAGGCATGGTCTCAAAAGGACACGCATCCTTTGCGGAGGAACCATCAAAGGGCTGCTCCTTGTGAGCGTCTGGGTTAGCAACCTTGCCATCAGAGGTTCTCATCGCCATGATCTTCTCCATTCAAAGCATAATCACATAAACATATGAACAATTATTCATAAGTATAGTGACGCTTGGATGAATGTCAAGCGAAACCGAGCCTGTCCATCAAGTGTGCATATCCGAGATGGTAAGCTATGCCTATGCACAACGCTGCACATTTCAATGGCATTAAGGAGGCACCTTTGAAAGCGATCATTCCGGCAGCAGGTCTAGGAACACGGTTTCTTCCAGCAACGAAGGCGGTTCCGAAGGAGATGCTCCTCGTAGTGGATAGACCCGCTATCCAATACGTCGTCGAAGAGGGGCTTGCATCAGCGGCTGATGAGGTCATCATCGTGAACTCGCATGACAAGCAGGCCATTGAAGAGCACTTCTCTCCCGATCCCGCCCTTGTTGAGCTCTTGCGTGAGCGTGGCAAGGATTCTCTGGCAGACAAGGTCGAATATGTTGGCAACCTGCCAGTCACGTTCGTTTATCAGGATGAAGCGCTTGGTCTGGGGCACGCTGTGCTCTGTGCTGCACAAGCTTCGGCGGGTGAGCCCTTCTATGTGCTCCTTGGCGATGTCCTTGTTCCGAACAACAAGATGCTGCCCGCCATGCAGGCTGTCTCCGATGCGCATGGTGGCGCTTCTGTCATAGCGGTGATGCCTGTCCCCGATGATGAGGTCAGCCGCTTCGGCGTCATCGATGGCGAAGAGGCTGAGCCTGGCGTGTGGAAGATCGCTTCTCTGGTAGAGAAGCCTCCTGTTGAAGAAGCACCTACCAATCTTGCGGTGTTCGGGCGATACCTGCTCTCTCCGCGGATCATGGAGATCTTGGCTGATGTCAAGCCTGGTGTGGGCGGCGAGATCCAGCTCACCGACGCCATGGCGCAGCTTCTCGATGAAGAGGAGATGTACGCGCTCGTCATCGACCCAACCGATGGGTTCGATACGGGAACGCCGCAAAGCTGGCTTGACTCCAACATCGCCATCGCGAAGATGCAGGCCTGATCGGACTCTCTCGCTTCATGGCAGCTTTCTCTCTGACAACAGCAAGCGCTGAAGAGACCTCTCGCGTTGGTGCTGCGCTTGGAGCGCTCTTGCGAGACGGAGATGTGGTGACGCTTGTTGGAGAGCTGGGGGCAGGAAAGACGCAGTTCTCTCAAGGCATTGGCCGCGGCCTCGGGCTTGCGTGCGATATCCCCTCGCCTACGTTCAACATCGTCTTCGAGTACGGAGACGGTCGCATCATGCTCTATCATTTCGACCTTTATCGGCTCGAGCATGCTGATGAGCTCGAGGATATCGACTTCTTCGCGCTCGTTGACGCAAGCACTCCAGGGGCATCTCTCATCGAATGGGCTGATCGCTTTCCCGATGAGCTGCCTGACGACAGGCTTGAGGTCTCGCTCTTCTATGGTGAAGCCAAGGATGACATGGCAATGGTCAGTGCGTATGAGACAGATCGCGCTGCTCGCCGAATCAGTGCTTGTGCGACAGGCCCTCGTTCGCAAGAGCTGCTCTCCCAGTGGCGCGGTTGCCTGGATGCAGCTTCCTGAGAATGGGGTGCCAGGCGACGATGGGAGCTGAAAAGAGCGAAAAGAGCGAAAAGAGCGAAAAGAGCAGATTCGCGCTCGGGGTCATCGCCGCGCTCGCGGGAGCTGCGATGTGGGGACTGTCTGGATCATGCGTGCAGTTCTTGACGGGTACGTATGGCATCGATCCAGCGTTCTTGACGATGTTCCGCTCCATTACAGGCGGGATGCTATTCCTGCTGATCCTTGTGGCTGTGAATAAGCAGACGGTCATGCGTATGATCGCAGACGCTCATGATCGCAAGATGCTCTTCGTGTTCGGCTTGGCGCTCTTCGCCAACCTTTTCACCTATGCCATGACGGTCAAGCTGACGAATGCAGGAAACGCCACGGTGCTTCAGATGCTCGCAAGCGTTTTCGTCATGCTCTATACCTGCTTGCGTACGCGAACCCTCCCGAGCGTGCGTGAGGTCATGGCCCTTACCCTGGCCATCGCAGCTACGCTCATCATGGCTACGCAGGGTGACGTAACGACGCTCAACATGCCACTCGCGGGTCTCATCTGGGGCGTGCTCTGCGGCATCTCGGCTGCTGCTTACATCGTCTTGCCAAAGGAAACAAGCCTTGCTGATAGATATGGAAGCCTGAATGTGACTGGCATCGGCACATGCTTTTCGGCGCTCTTTGCTCTCATATGCGCGCTCTGCCTTGAGATGAGCGGGATAGACATCTTCGCGAATGCGGGCAGCATTGATGCGACGGGGTGGGTCGTGATCTTCGTGGGGATCATCCTTGTGGGAACGATCGGGGCCTACGGGCTTTATCTCTATGGCGTATCAGTTGTAGGCAATGTGAGAGGAAGCCTTTTAGGCGCGATGGAGCCAGTGAGCGCAACAGCGTTCTCGGCACTCTGGCTCGGTACGGTGTTCAGTGGGTTCGATATGGCGGGCTTGGTCTTGATGATCTTGATGCTCGTCCTCATCACCAAGCGGCCCGCTCGGCAGGATTCGACGGATTAGAATCCTGCGCATGCGCTCAAGGCCATAAGGGCGAACAAGAGCATGAATGCGATCAGTCCAACGGGGATCTTTGCCAAGCGCGCGCGTAGTTCATGTTTCAATGAAGCTCCATTCTCATGTACATAGAAGGGTGAAGGGGAAGTGGTGCCAGCCACTTCGTCATGTCTGAGATCAGTATGGAGCGTGAGAAGACCTCTGTGAAGCAAGGGGAGGATTACTTCACAGATGCTCAACAAGCCCTTCAAAGATCGTTCATAAGTCCATCGTGCTAAAGCGTATGCGTTCTTGAAGGCGTGTCCTCAAGCAGCTTGAACAGCTTGCCTCTCAAGGTTGCCGCTTCGGCGCTCATGAGAAAATCGGTTCGCTCGCTGCGTGGAACATCGATGGTGAGAGAAGACCTGATCGTGGAGGGGAGAGGACTTTCTTTGCAGGCGGGGCCGAGCACCAGGATGGTATCCGCCAAAGCCATCGCTTCGTTGATGTCATGTGTGACGATGATGCTCGAGAGAGCCAGCTTGTCTGCAACGCGCAGGAACCAGGCTCGCATATCCTCGCGTGTCAGCGCATCAAGCGCGCTGAAGGGCTCATCCATGAGCATGACAGGTGCTCCCGAGAGATAGGTGCGCATGAGCGCCGCTCTCTGACGCATGCCGCCAGAGAGCTGACGTGGATAGGCATCCTCGCTTCCTTCAAGGCCAAAGGTAGCGAAAAGAGATAGTGCTTTGGATTCTGCCTCCTTTTTGGGAACACCTTGGATCAGAAGAGGGAGGCAAACATTGCCGATGATCGTCCGATGGTCGAGAAGAAGGTCCTTTTGGAGCATGTAGCTTACATGCCCTGGAGAGCTCGTGATATCAACTCCGTCAAGCAAGACCTTTCCCGCCTCAGGTGAGGAAAGCCCAGCCAAAGCATGGAAGAGCGTCGTCTTGCCCGAGCCTGAACGCCCGATGAGGCAGATGATCTGGCCTTCATCGAGCGTGAACGAGATATGCTCTATGACAGGAGCTCCTTCCCATGAGGCGCAGATGTCCTGCGCCTCGAAGATGGTTCGTGATCCGCTCACTGGCCTGCTCCAGGAAGGAACTCGTTCGTGAATGCGGTATCGAGCGGGAGGGGCATTTCTGTCAGCTGTTCGTCATTCATCCACGTATAGAACGCATTCCAGCGGGCAGGATCAATGTATCCCCAATAGGGGGCATCATCGGTGTAGCGGCTGCTGAGATAGCGTTGAGATGCCAGAGCAAGGTCAGGGTCGATCTCAGGCACGGCAGCCACAAGAAGCTCGGCAGCTTCATCAGGATTCTCTGCGGCATAGACATATCCTTTTGCGGTTGCCTCGAGGAAGCGGGCGATGAGATCGGGGTCGTTCGCGATGAGCTCATCGTTCGTGATGATGACGGGCGTGTAGAAGTCAAAGCGCTCATCCATATCGCGGAAGCTGAAGTAGTTCACGGGCACATCCTGCACGAGCGCATTTTGAAGGGCCCAGGCCTCATAGCACCAGCTTGATTCGAACTGCCCTGTTTGCAATCCCGAGACCTCATCAGATGTCCCTGCAGGAACAAGCTCGATCGTTGAGAAATCGCCGCCATCGCCGTTCACCACCGTGCGCACGATAGCTTGCTCAACTGCTTGGTCCCAGGTGGCGTAGCTATGCCCGTTCATCTCGCCTGCACGTGTGATGTTCGCATCGGCTCGTGAGATGATGCCGCTCGTATTATGCTGGATGATGGCAGCGATGGCAGTGACAGGGAGCGGGTCGGTCGAACCGAGATAATTCGCCATGACATCCTCGAAGCTTATGCCAAACTGCGCTCGTCCCGAAGCCACGAGCGCATCCGCTCCGTCCTCGGGTGGCTGCATGATGTCTATCTCGATCCCGACCTCTTCGTAATATCCGAGGTCACGTGCGGCATAGATGCCCGTGTGGTTGGTGTTCGGGGTGTAATCCAGCACGAAGGTGACCTTCTCAAGATCGTTATCGGTGGCAGAGTTGGTGGCAGAGCTTGATGCTTGGGAAGATGCGCAGCCTGCAAGCGAGAAGGCGAGTGCGACGGAAGCAGCAAGCGCGCAAAAGGCTTTCATTCGAGTGCGCATGCGCGAGCAGAAAGTGGTATTCATGTTCATTCATTCTCCTTGTATTTAAGCCAGGGCATCGTGATGCGCTCGAGGATCTTCACGATCCCAAGGAGCGCTAAGGATACGATGGCGATGACGATGATCGATGCGAACATGGCATCGTAGGCGTACGATTTCCGCACGCGCGTCATATAGACGCCGAGACCAGAGAAGCCGCCAAGCCATTCGGCTACGACAGCTCCGACAACGGCATAGGTTGCACTGATGCGAAGCCCCGCGAAGAAGCTGGGAAGAGCTGCAGGGAGCTTCGCATAGCGGAAGATCTGAAAACGCGTTGCGCCCATCGTGCGAAGAAGGTCGATCTCATCTGGGTCAACGGACTTGAAGCCCGACGCGAGTGAGATCGTGATGGGAAAGAACGTGGTGAGCGCAACGAGCAGGATCTTCGGTAGCATGTCATAGCCGAACCACAGCACAAGCAGCGGAGCAATGGCGACGGTCGGAATGGTTTGCGAGATGGTGACAAGAGGCGTGAGGGCAGCGTCGACAAGCGTGAAGCGCTCCATGAGGCACGCAATGAGAGCACCGAGCGCAATACCTGAGATAAGGCCTATTGCAGCCTCTGCGAGCGTGGTGGCGGCATGGCTCGCAATGAGCCCTGCATCAGCGACGAGCGCGTCGCAAACATCCAGAGGCGAGGGGAGCAAGTAGCTTGGTACTATCCGAGTCGAGCAAGCTGCTTGCCAAAGACCCACGAAGAGGACGACAGCGAGAATGGGCGCCATGATGCGCACCCAGCGCTTCTTTGTGCGAGGGCCCGTTCGCAACGAGGTCACTGAGGACGGGTCGCTCATGAGGGATAGGCAGCATTCAGCTCGGCATACTTGCCGACCTTGCGCTCGGTAGTAAGCAGATTCCCCTCAGGGCGATAGTCTATCTTCGCATAGGCCATCACCTTGCTGCTTCCCGCTTGCGCGGCAACCTTTTGGCAAGTGGCGAGCACATCCATGCAGGTGTCGTAGTCTCCTTCGAACGTTGATTCGAAAGGCCCAACGAAGAGCGTTACGGGCTGTGTTTCGATGTAGGCGATCACCTCATCGACGATGCGACAGACCTCGTCGTCGTCAGGAGCATCGATAGGGAGGATCTGCAGAGCAACGGCACATTCCATGTCTTTCCTTTCCGACGCGAAAAAAGTCCCGCGTCTTGTTCTGTGCGGGACCACGTTCGGGCTGAAAAGTATGGGTCCCTACGCTGGCATTATCCAGATCAGGTTTTGGGTCGGAGACATACGGTCTCCCTCTCAGCCGGACGAATTCCAGCTCCCCTTCGGCGCTATTCTATCGCATGATGCACATGTGATGCGAAGTCAGAACTCCATTTTCAAGGTGTAGTATTCACCTTTCCGCTCGACGGCAAGATCGCAGTCGAAGAGCTCCGAGATCATCTCAGAGGTAAGCGTCTCACGTTTGCTGCCATCTTTGAGCACATGCCCATCCTTGATGAGGATGACGCGATCGATCTCGGGGGTGATGTCTTCAAGGAAATGGGTGACAAGGATGAGCGAGCGTCCGCTCTGCGATATCCGTCTCATGGTCTTGCGAATGTGATACATGCCGCGCGGATCGAGCCCTGCGCAAGGCTCGTCGGCGATGAGCGCCTCTGGGTTGTGCACGAGCGCACGGGCAATGAGGACGCGCCTTGCCTGTCCAGAAGAGAGCGTCATCACATCACGATCCTCCAAGTCGGCTATCCCGAGCTCTTGCATGATCGTCCGTGCAGCATGTTCCTGCTCTGGTGTGACATGCTTGCGCAAAGGGATCCCGAGGGCGCCGAAGAATCCTCCCTCGACGATCTGTATGGCAGGAAGATGCACGGAGATCTGCGATTGCATCGTAGAGGAGACGACGCCGATGTGGCGTCTGACCTCTTCCAAGGTTGCGCGAGCATTTCCCAGGAAGAGCACAGGAGGCAGGTCCCTGTGCAGAGGAAGCACTTCCCGTGTCATCATTTGGACGAAGGTCGATTTGCCAGCTCCGTTCGGACCAAGGATGGCAACTGATTCGCCTTGCGCAAGGGAAAGGTCATCGATGCACAAGATCTCTCGCCCCGCGCGCATGATAGCGGCATCGCGAAAAGCAACGAACGGTGGGCACTGGCCTTCCATGGTGTGAGGATGAATGGTGAGAGCAGCTGCCTACTTACCTACTTGTGGAAGACGACGCTGTCAAGGCTTGCGAAGGCAGATTCCTGAGCAACAGGTTGCCATTCGTTGCCGTTGAGGACATAGTCGATCGCGAGCGTCTCGGTATTGATCTCGGTGTTGTTCAACACATCCATCACGCGCTCTGCGACAAGAGCGGTGAGCGCGTCGGCATCCATGTCGGCCAAGGAGGCATCTGAGGACATCTCGTCAACCATCACCTTGATCTTCTCGGCGAAGTCCGCATAGCTCTTTGAGATGATAGTCACATTCGCGGTGGCGTTCTTCCCATCCACGGTGATGTCATCGATGGAGTAGTCGAACCCATCAAGCACCGCTACAGCGAACTCTTGATTATCGATTCCCATTTCGCTCAATCCCTCATTCTCAGCGAGAGAAGCGATCTGAGAGAGCGCCGAATCATCAGCATTCTTGTATGCATTGAGCTGCTCGGTCAATGAATCCCGAATGACCTTTGTGGGATCTTCGCTGCATCCGATCAGGGCGAAGGTGCAGCTTATGGCAAGGACTGCGCTGAGGGCAAATGCCAGGATCTTCTTGAGGTTCATGGGGTGCCTTTCTTGTCTGTAGTGCGTTCATTGGCTCATAGAAAGCAGTGTAGATGATTTCTTACCGCCAGATGGTCAGATCGAAGCTTTAAGGATAAAGTGCGGCGCGCTCTTAGACGAGCTTTCCTTTGCAATGGTCGATCATGTGCTGGATGATCTGCGCGGTCCAGCCTTCGAATTTCTGCTTGCGTGGCACGAGCTTGCCATCTTTGAGCTCGTCAAAGGAGACGTTGATCCATGCGAAGCGGGTGACCTTCTTAGGCTCGCCTTCATGGGAGAAGCATTCCTCTTCGACCTTCGAGGGATGGAGCGCTTGCCTCATGACGGGATTCAACATGACGTGCTTCTCGTCATGCTCGTCCAAATAGACGACGATCGCCTTCGTTTCTCCGATCTGATTGGCGGCCAAGCAGGCAACATCCTCAAGTGAATCGAATGTGTCCAGCAGATCATCGATGATAGGCGCATCCTCTGCGGTTGCCTTCTCGCAGGCAATCGAGAGGATTTCGTTGTCTGTGACAATGTCTTTGACCATGCGATCTTCCGATCCTTCGCTTTCCAGGTGTACCTTCGCATTATATCCGTTCAGCGCGCTCCCTCATAGGCGCAAGGGGAGGTGAGAGGACAGACTCTTGTGCAGACAGGTCGGGTTCTGATATCTGGGGGTATGACAGGGAGCAGTTCAAACGTCATACCCCTGTCTGAATGGGGAAGGAGCCTGTACCGAGCACGATAGTGCAACGATCGCACAACAGATCCGCTCCTGCATGCATCCTTTGAGCTCAAGCCGAGGATAATCGGCTCTGAACCGTGAAGTCCAAGCGGGTATCCTTGAGGAAAGAGCGAAGGTGGTCGGTGTGCTATGGCAAAAGGTGTTCGACAATCCTGAGGTGTTCCTGATACAGGTGCCCTTTCGCAATGTGGTCACCACAGAGACGAACGTGTATGTCATCCGAAGCGCCAATGAGGTCCTCATCGTCGATCTGGGGGCACCGACCGAGGCCGCGGCCCAGGCGCTCCTCTGCGCGCTTGATGAAATAGGCGTTGACCTCGCACATGCGTCGATCTTCTTCACTCACATGCATTATGACCATGCGGGCCTCGCCTGCGAGCTGCCCCTTTGTGGCAATGCGGTCTATCTCAACGAGCATGAGCTCCGTGCGAGCGAACCATCCTTTGCAAAAGAGATATCTGAGTACGTGACCGATCGCTTTCAGAGAGAGGGAATGTCATCTTCGCAGGCAGCTGAAGTGGGCGCACCGATCGAGATCACCACGCCGATCTCGGCATGCGTCGATCATGTTGAGATCATGCGAGATGGGGATGTATTCTCAGTCGGCTCGTATGTCTTCGAAGTTGTTGACCTGCCTGGGCATACGCGTGGGATGCAGGGGCTCTACCAGCCGAACACAGGGCTCTTCTTCGCGGGCGATCAACTGCTCTTTCTCATCACGCCCTCCATCGGGCTTTTCCTTGACGGTTCTGACAGCTTTGCCGCATATGAGCGCAGCATGAGCAAGCTCCTTTCGCTCGACATCACGCATCTCTATCATTCTCATGGTGCCATCAGGCGCGACTTTCGCGATCGGGCCGAGGCTATCTTGAAGGCGCGACGTCGCCGCTGCGATGAGGTGGTCGGCATCATCGAAGATGCGAACGCATCAGGGTATCAGCCAACAGGCGTCGAGGTCATCGAGCGCATCGGATGGCGCATCCCCTTCCCGCGGATCGCAGATTGCGACATACGTCAGCAGTGGCTCATCTACACGCAAGGAGTTGCCTTGCTCGATCATCTCACGTTCGTACAGCGTATCTGCCGAACGAGCGAATCGGCGCTCGTTGGCAATGCTTTCATGACGAATAGGTATTCGCTGCCAAGATTGGTGGATAATACGTATCTCTCATAAGACCAAGAGAGCTGATTGGGGCAAAGGAGGTGCAGAGCAATGGCTACATTCCAGGAATTCCTGCGTTTAGCTGAGGTATCCATCTCAGACAAGACCTCGGGAAAGAGGATGCGCCAGATCCTGCACATCCTGCGAACGTATGAGGTGTATAAGGGGCTCACTCCTGACAAGGCGGTCAAAGTGCTTGAAGCGCTCGGACCGACGTATGTGAAGATCGGACAGATCG
The DNA here is from genome assembly GCA_910588985.1 of uncultured Eggerthellaceae bacterium. Taxonomy (GTDB): domain Bacteria; phylum Actinomycetota; class Coriobacteriia; order Coriobacteriales; family Eggerthellaceae; genus MGBC163016. The sequence goes on from CAJURO010000012.1 coordinate 13,668, forward strand.
CCTCGACGCGCTCCGATATCCTTCCGATGGCGTATTGCGAGGCATTCGCACGCCTGCACGCTGATGTCGACCCGCTCCCTTATGAGACGGTGCTTGCATGCATAGACAAGGCGTATGGGCGAAGCTGGGAAGATGTCTTCCTGGCAATCGACGAGAAGCCATTAGGGTCAGCGTCGATCGCGCAGGTACATGCAGCAGTATTGCTCGATGGGACGCTTGTGGCGGTGAAGGTGCGTCGCCCTGGCATCGTCGACGAGATGGCTGAGGACATCGCTCTCATGAAGCGCTTGCTGACCACAGCGGAGTTCCTCACCACAGAGCATGAGGAGATGATGCTCACGTTCGGCAATCTTTTGGAAGAGCTTGAGCGAACAACGGCGAGCGAGCTTGACTTCACTGTCGAATTGAACAATCTTCTGCGCTTCTTCACTGAGGTTGAGAATCAGGAAGGCGTCACCTCGCCGCTTCCGTTCCCTGAGCACTCGAACGAGTCCGTGCTTGTCATGCAATACATCGATGGTGTGCCCATCAACGATGTCAAGGCCCTTGAGGCTCAGGGGGATGATGTTGAGGAGCTTGCGAATCGCCTTGTGCAAAGCTATATCTCGCAAGTGCTCGACCATGGCTTCTTCCATGCCGATCCGCATGCGGGGAATGTCATGGTGCGCAACGGCACCATCGTTTGGATCGACCTGGGCATGACAGGAACGCTCGATTCGAGCCAGCGCAGGCTTGTCAGCAAGATGTTCCAGGCTGTCACGCAGAACGATCCCTATCAGCTCATGGAAGCGGTCACGGGGATATCAACGCGTCACGGCGAAGTCGACACAGGCGAGCTTCTTCGTCAGCTCACCGCGCTTCTGGATAAGTACGGATCTGCTGATCTGGCTGATATTCACATCGGCGAGGTGTTCGGCGAAGTGGTCGAGATCCTGCGTCAGCATCATTTGGTGGTGAACCCTTCAGTCACGATGCTCGCACGCGGATTCGTCACCATAGAGGGGCTGCTCTCGAAGATCGACCCTTCGCTGAATGTGCTCGACATCGTCAGCCAGCATGTCGTGATCGCAGCGCTCGACCCCGTCAACATCGCGCGCACGGCACGTGGAACGCTTTCCGATATCAACACGTCGCTCGAATCGATGGCGAAGTTGCCTGCACAAGTTTCCAATACGCTTGATATGCTCGACAAGGGCGAGTTGTCGGTTCGCGCGGATATGAAAGTGTCGGAAGATGCGCTTGCGACGGTCTATGCAGCAGTAGGACGCATCTCGCTTGCGCTCATCTCGGTCGGCCTCTTCCTTGGCTCGTCCATCCTTTGCACGACCGATATGCAGCCAAAGCTGCTCGAAGTCCCTGTTCTCGGCGTGCTTGGATATATTGGTGCGTTCGTCTTAGGCGTATATGTGATCGTGCAGACATTCAAGAGCCGCCATAGGATGAAGAACCATCAAAAGCCTGATTGAGCAGGGGCGCAGCGATGCGCTTGACAGGCTGCCGTCTGACGATAAGAATGAGCGGAGCAAAACTTAAACCCAGTAGTGAGGATGCCCACTCATGGACATGAAGAAGATGATGAAGCAAGCGCAGAAGATGCAGCGTGATGCAGCGCTTGCTCAAGAAGAGATCAACAACACCGAATTCAGTGCCACCGCTGGCGGTGGTATGGTCGAGGCGCACGTTATGGGCGATATGAGCGTGAAGAGCATCACGATCGATCCCGATGCGGTCGATCCAGAGGACGTGGAGATGCTCGAGGACATGGTCGTTGCAGCCATCAACGAGGCACTCCGCTCCGCTGCTGAAGCAAGCAACGCGCGCATGAGCTCTGTTATGGGCGGTATGTCCATCCCAGGTCTGATGTAGCAGCATCCCTGCTGATCGCACATCATGCAAGCTGCCCCTTCGATACAGAAGCTCCTTGACGAGCTTGAGCGGCTTCCCGGCATCGGGCCCAAGTCAGCGCAGCGCATCGCCTACTATATTCTCAATACGTCAACTGATGCGGCGCTTGAGCTCTCACGTGCTATCGAAGACGTGAAGAGCACGGTCTCATTCTGCACGGTGTGCTTCAACTATGCGCAAGAGGCTGTATGCGAGATCTGCGCGAGCGAAAAGCGCGACCATTCGCTCATCTGCGTGGTCAGCGAACCTCGCGATATCCCGCCCATCGAGCGCACAGGCGTGTTCGATGGCGTCTATCACGTGCTTGGCGGCGCGCTTTCGCCGATGGAAGGCATCGGGCCAGAAGAGCTGCGCATCAAAGAGCTCATGGCACGCTTAGCTGACGAGGACATAGAGGAGGTCGTCATCGCCACCGATCCCAATATCGAAGGCGAAACGACAGCTGCCTACCTTGCGCGCCTCATTTCTCCGCTTGGCATCACCGTCACGCGCCCTGCAAGCGGCTTGCCCGTTGGAGGCGACCTTGAGTTCGCCGACGAGGTGACACTTGGGCGCGCCATAGAGGAGAGACGACCGGTGCGATGAACACGCGTCAAGGTCATAAAAGGAGATGAAGATGATCTTTGTGCCAAGCCCGGCGATCTCCATCATCGGGCGCCACAACTCAGGCAAGACAACGATGATAGAGAAGCTCATCCGCTCGCTCACCGAGCGCGGGTGCGATGTGGGATCGATCAAGCATCACACGCACGGCGACTTCGACATCGACTACCCAGGCAAGGATTCCTATCGTCATCGTGCTGCGGGAGCTACTGAGACGGTCATTGCAGCACCCCATAAGATGGCACGCGTCAAATCCCTCAGCCATGAACTTGAGTGTGACGAGATCTTGCGCACGATGCCAGGCCATGACATCGTCGTAGTGGAAGGATACCGCAAGAGCGGACTGCCCTCGATCGAGCTCATGCGGTATGCGAACGAGGCTGACCGCGCGGTAGCTGCCGCCTTCGCAGAGGCGGCGAAGAGCGGGCGTTCCCTGGGGGAAGATTTCATCCAAGAGTCGCGTGGAGAGCATGCCCACGCAAAGGACCTAGCCGAGAAGATGCCAACTTCCGACACAGTTGCCGTGATCACTGACATCCCTGAGGCTGTTGAAGCAGCGCGGATCTACGGTATTCCTGCGTTTGGGATCGAGGACATAGCGGGTATCACCGATTATCTTGAGCGCCATTTCGTGCGCCCGCGCGTGAGCGTCGTGATCCAAGCAGGTGGTGAGAGCCGGCGCATGGGCATGAGCAAAGCGCGCGTGCTCTTCGACGGCCGTCCTCTCATCCTCCGCATGATCGAGCGCCTTGCTCCTATCGCTGATGAGCTGATCATCACAACGAACGAGGCCGATAAGCTTGGCTTCATCTCTGAAGCTGACGCTGATTGTCCGATCAGGCTCGTTGCTGATGTTTACGATGTGCGCGGTGCGCTCCCTGGTCTCTATACCGCATTCCAGGCGGCAAGCAATCCGTATGTTGCCATCGTCGCTTGCGACATGGTGTTCGCATCGCCGACGCTCGTGGTGGCAGAGGCGCTTGAGATGGCGAAGACCGAGGCTGATGTGGTGGTTCCTGTGAACAAGCATGGCTTCGAGCCGTTCCATGCGATGTATCGCAAGGAGAGCTGCACCCATGCAGCCAAGCTTGCGCTCGATGCTGGCAGCAGTCGTGCCCAATCGATCTTCGATGACCCCGACTTGAAGGTTTGCGAATTCTCGCAAGCTCGTGTGCTCGAAGCAGAGCCGCGTGGTGGGTGCTTCATCAATGCGAATACCCCTGATGAGCTTCAGCGCATTCAGGATGCTTATCTTGGAGAATAGGCGCGATGCCTTCCGTCTCTGATGTCATAGAGGCTGCCGACCTGCTCAAGGTTCGCTCGATCGAGGTCATCGATGAGAGATGCTCGGCCATACGAAATCGCAATGCATCATGTCGTGCATGCGAGAACGCATGCATCGAATCGGCCATAACCGTTGAGCGGAACGAAGTGCGCATCGATGTGGATGCATGCGTTGATTGCGGCGCATGCGTTCCCGTTTGCCCGAATGGGGCGCTTGTCGCACTCGAACCTTTGAAGGACCCATTGCATCGTGAGGTGCGTTCCAAAGCAACAGCGGCACGCTGTGGGATCATCGCGTGCTCGCGCATCGCTTCGCGCAGGACGGCCGATGATGCGTTGTTCACTGAAGTGCCTTGCTTGGGCCATATTGGCGAAGAGGATCTGATAAAGCTCATCGGGCAGGGAATAGATGACGTCATCCTCGTTGACGGGGAGTGCGCGACCTGCAAATACGGGGCAGTGAGCGCGGATATTGATACCTGCGTGGATATCGCGGCCACGTTCTTCGAGAAGATCGGGGCCGACGCTGTCATCACGCGTACTTCTGAATTTCCCCCTGAGATCCGTACCCAAGCGCGAAATTTCCGAGGTGAAAGCAGACGGGGACTTATCTTCCAAGTGGGCGATTATGTGAAGAACGTTGCGGGCAACGTTGCACAGAAGACCATCGAGGAGAAGCTTGGCACGATCGACAAGCCCAAGACGCTCTATGAGCGCTTGCGGGCAGGGAAGAATGGCAAGATGCCCTCATTCGAGCCTTCGCATAACTATGGGTTGCTCGAAAGTGGCGAAGCAGCCCTTGCGCGAACGCTTGGCAGCGTGGAGGAAGCGCAAAGCGCGCTCAGGGAGAGCGAAGAGACGCTTGATTGTCGTCATTTTGGTGACCTTGAGATAGATGCGTCTGCCTGTTCAGGGTGTGGCCTCTGCGTGCTCTTCTGCCCGACTGAAGCATGCGTGTATTCAGAGGTGCTTGAAGCAGAAGATGAGGATTCTCGGATCATCGAGTTCCGCGCGATGGATTGCACGCAATGTCGCCTTTGCGAAGATGTCTGCATTCGCAAGTGCCTCACCATCTCTCCCAAGGTGAGCATTGCACGCCTGTACGACTTCGAACCAAAGGCGATAGCCATTCCCAAACCGAAGAACAGAACATCGATCATGGATCTCAAGCGCATTGTCTAGCTGGTTTGCATGGGAACGCGGTGAACATGCAGAAGACTGCCATATGATGAGTGAAAGCCTCGCCGCGTCGTCGCTTCGAGCCATAAGTCTCTCAGCGACTTTGGCTTACCTCGCTTTCACTATCATATGGCAGTCTTTATCCAACATATTCAACCTGGCTCACAAAATAAAAAAGGCCGCATATGCGGCCTTTTTCGATCAGCATGATCTCAAGCTTATGCAAGAGCCTTCTTGAGGTTCTCCATCTGCTTGGAGCCAAGGCCCTGGAGGCGGCGAGTCTCAGGAATGCCGAGCTCCTCCATGAGCTTCTCGGTCTTGACCTTGCCATAGCCGGGAAGAGCGTTGATGAAAGACTTCACCTTCATGCGGCCAACAACCGGATCGTCGACCTTCTTGAGCGCTTCTTCGGGAGTCATCATGCCCATGGAGAGCTTGTTGGTGATCTCTGAGCGCTGTGCGCGGACGACGCGTGCCTTCTCCAAAGCAGCTGCGCGCTGTTCCGGTGTCATTGTTGGTGCTGCCATAGCAAATCTCTTTCTCTAAGGCAACGTCTGCAAGCATGGCAAGCAGAGGTTGCGTTCCAATTTTGTGGTCGCCCAAGGCTTGGATTGAAGTGTGTTTTAAGAGCGTCCTTAGTGCAAGTAGAGAAAATGGTAAGGCATAACAGCAGCAAATGCACGAGAAAATTGAAAAATAATTCCTATACGGGGGTCTGAAAGGGAAAAACCCGTGAATGGGTGACATTTTGAGACGTCATCGACCTTCCAGGGGTCTTTTTAGGCATGTGGAAGTTGTTTCGCTAGAATGTTCATATTGCAAACGAGAGACACGAAGAAGGGCAGGTACGGTATCGATGGCGCTTGATCAGGGCTTCAATGCAGAATCCATCAATCTTTCTGCATCGCTTGGTCGCAGGATCGACGATATCCAGGTTGAGCGACAGGCGAAGAATCGCACCTTGAGCAACGACGATATCGAGACGCTTGCTGTTCTTGAGTTCGCTGCGCAGGGCATTCTCCAGAAATACCATGCTGCCATGCGCCAAATGGAAACACGGCTTGAGACGCTCGATCAGGACCTCAAGCTGCGGCAGTCGCGCAATCCTATCCATCACATCGAGTCACGCATGAAATCAGTCCCTTCGATCTTCGAGAAGTTGGAGCGCTATGGCCAGCCGACCACGCTCGAGGCTATGGAGCGCTACATCATGGACATTGCTGGCCTTCGCGTCATCGTTTCCTATGTTCAGGATGCCTACACGATCCTTCGCTACCTTGAGAAGCAGGAGGACCTTGAGGTCGTTACCGTCAAGGATTACATAGAGAATCCGAAGTCGAACGGATATCGCAGCCTTCATTTCATCGTGAAGATCCCTGTGTTCTTCCTGGAAGGACGGCAGAACGTTCCCGTTGAGATCCAGATCCGCACGATCGCGATGGATTTTTGGGCAAGCCTCGAGCATGACCTCAAGTACAAATCTGTTTCGGACGTTGAAGGCCTTGATGTAGGGGATGAGCTCAAGGTGTGCTCGGAGATCATCGAAGATGTGGAACGGCGCATGCAGGTTTTGGCGAACGCTCTTGAAGAGGAGCGCTCTGCGCATCCGAGCGAGGTGAAGCATGCGCGGAAGATGAACCTCACGAATGCGCTCGAGGTGCCTTCTGATATCGCGATCAGCATGGCAGAGGCAGACGTTGCCTCGCACAAGCTTCCTATCGTTGATGATGCTGATCAGACCATAATCGCATAAGCGCTGCATTTGATCGAGGAGAGCAGAGCGATGGATGCGCGCACAGATCACAAGATGGAGCTCTTAGCGCCTGCAGGCGGGTTCGAGCAGTTGCGTGCAGCGCTCCTCTTTGGTGCCGATGCCGTGTATCTGGCTGCAGAGGATTTTGGCATGCGTGCGCGGGCTGCGAACTTCAAGCAGGAGGAGATCGCGCAGGCGGTGGCCGAGGCGCATGCATGCGGTGTGCCTGTACATGTGGCGTGCAATGTGCAGATGATGGAATCCGACCTTCGTCGATTGCCCGCGTACTTTGAGGCTATCCAAGCTGCAGGCGTGGATGCGCTCATTATAGGGGACATGGGGGCGTTTGCGCTCGCGAAGCGCTATGCGCCCGAGTGCGCGCTTCATGTGAGCACGCAGGCGAGCGTCTCCAATTCAGCAGCTGCGTGCGCTTGGTATGAGCTGGGGGCATCGCGCATCGTCTGTGCGCGCGAGATGACGCTTGCCGATATCGCGCAGATGCACGAGGAGATCCCGCCCGATCTTGAGCTTGAGGCATTCGTGCATGGGGCGCAGTGCATGGCGGTGTCAGGGCGCTGCTTGATCTCAAGCTACCTGACCGACCGCTCTGGCAATCGCGGCCATTGCACCCAGCCGTGTCGCTGGTCCTACACGCTCGAGGAAGAGAAGCGCCCTGATGTGCATTTTCCCATCGAAGAGGACGGGAGAGGCACGTTCATCCTGAATGCGAAGGATTTGAACATGTCGGCTCATCTGGATGAGCTTGCCCGCGCGGGCATCGATTCGATCAAGATAGAGGGACGCAACAAGAAGACTTTCTATGTTGCGTGCGTTGTGGGAGCCTATCGTCGTGCGCTCGATGGTGCCGATCCGCAGGAGATCGAAGCTGAGCTGCGCGCGATCTCGCACAGGCCTTACTCGACGGGCTTCTATTTTGGCGCGCCTGAGCAAGCAAGCGACTTCGATGGCTATGAGCAGGAGACCTTGCATGTTGCAGATGTGGTGGCATGCGAAGCGCTCAAGGCAGCCGATCGCGAGTCAGGCGACGATGCAGCAATCGAGTGGTATCGCTTGACCCTGCGCTGTCGTAATCGCTTTGCAGTCGGCGACGAGCTTGAGGTGGTTTCGCCGCACGAGCCTGTGCGCTCCCTGGTCATCGACGAGCTTGCATGGATGCTCCCTTGCGAAGAGGAGGGCATGCTGTACCCACCAGAATCCGTAGAGGTGGCGAACCGCTCATGCGACCTGTATGCGATCGAGATTCCTTTCGCGGTCGAGCCAGGCTCCTTCGTTCGCATGCGTGCCTATCGAAGGTCTGCTCGCCATGGTTGATCTTTCAGAAAAGCACCGCGAACGTGCTTGCAAAGCGACTACGATTGCGCTCCTTATCCTTGTCATCATCATATCGAGCTGGCCGTTTCTCACTCCCTACGCCCCTTATGGGAATGACACAGAGTTCCATATAACGAGGATCCATTATCTGGCACAGGCACTTGCGAATGGCGACTTTCCTGCACGGATGCAAGCTGGATGGCTGAACAACAGCGGCTATCCGATCTCTATCATGTATGGGGACCTGTTGCTGTACCCAGCGGCCTTTTGCGTTCTCTTAGGGATGTCGATCACCGAGGCCTATAACGCAACGATCATCGCTACGAACATCGCGTCAACCCTTATTGCGTATGCATCGTTCAAGGTCATATCCAAGTCTAGAATGGCCTCAACTGTTGGAACGACGGTATGGATCTTGTCGTATATGCATCTTATCGATTCCTTGGCTCGTGGAGCAGTAGGTGAACTGCAGGCCTCCCTTTTCTATCCTTTGATAGCTTGTGGGATATACCTTCTCTTCTCGCGCGATGAGCGGAATAGCGGACAACACGCGTGGGCATGGCTTTCGATCGGCGCATCGGGCATTATCTATACGCACGTGCTGTCAACACTCATGGTCTTGTTCGTGACCATTCCCGCTCTCGTCGTTGGATTGTTCATAAGACATGATAGGTCTGTAGGCAAGAACCTTCTTATGGCAGCTGGTGCTACGCTAGCGATGTCGGCCGCCTTCATCGTCCCCTTCTTGGATTTTTACCTGACCGTTGAGATGCGGGTCAATAGCCCAGACGCTGTCCCCTTTGAGAATTGGACGGTCGAACCAGTTAACGATGCTGTCTCTGCAACAGCGCTCAATCCTGCGGTATATCTCAACGCCTTTGTTGGCATGGGATACAGTTCCATCATGACCCCTAGTTTTGGCTTGATCGTTAAGGAGATAGGACTGAGCCTGATCGTCATTTTTCTTGGGAGCATCGTTTGCGCGATCGTGTACCGAAGGAAGATGATGACAAGAGAGCGAAGCATCGTGCTCATATCCTTGTTAGCAGGCTTTGCGCTCCTTCTCTTTATGATCTCCGATCGCTTCCCCTGGTGGAATGATGCAGGATTGTGGGGGATGCTCATCAAGCCTCTGCTCGCATTGCAGTTCACGTGGAGGCTCTTGTTGCCTGCAAGCTTCATGATGGCCTTGGTCGCTGTGCTCATGTGCGCATGGATGCAAAAGGCGAATGTCAAGATCACGCCCTTGGTATCAGTGATATTAGTGATCATCGCTGTGTCTGAAGGAGCATATTCGGTCGCAACCTTTGCAAGCGAAGAGGACCTTCTCACGCCCGAGAGCGTTACTGCACGATATGACGACAAACGATCAGATGTTTCCGTTGGGGAATACTTGCCGAAGACGGCATCTCGTTTCTATAAAGGTGACGACCCTTTCTATGTAGATGGGATAGACGTTGAATCCTATGGCAGGGATTGGACCGATTATGAGGTCACCCTCTCTTCGGAAAGTGGGGGAACAGCATTCCTGCCCATGTTCTTCTATAAATATCAAGTGCTCGACACTTCAAGCTTCGAGGGCGATGCTCAGATATATCCCGAAGAAGGCGACTTCATCGGCCTGCAAGTGGCTCCCGAATCTCGAGGCACCCTCACAGCGCGCTTCGAGGCTCCTCTATTTTGGGACATAGCATTGCTTGTCAGTTACATAAGTGTGTTCTCTCTGGCGGTGTTCTATGGGAGGATCCTCTTCAAAAAGAGAGCAGGAAAGAATCATGCGATCCAAGAGCAGAAGGATTCCTCCACTGCTTTCCAAAACGATATCTGAATCAAAACAAGTTTTGCTGAGTTGTGCCCTTAAAACAACACGCAAACTTGTTATGATGGATACAGTAGAAATGCCGTGCGAAAGGACTCTCTATGGGTGTTAAGGCCGATGACGTGCTCGAGATAACATATGAGGAGCTCCAGCCCTATCTTCATGCCCATCATTCCGTGTATATGGATGTCGACGGGGATCTGTACTACCTGACTGACGTGAACGATCGCTATTGGCGCGCTCAGGATACTGCTGAGAAGAACGAGAAGGGTCACTATGTTGACTGCTCTCCTCTGGTTCCCACCATCGCCGAGTTCCTTGAGCTTCCCTTCCGTGAGGGCAAGTCGGTTAAGGACCTGTTCGAGGAAGCAACGTTCTACGCTTCGGTGAAATAGCGCACTTCACGCCATTCGTGGCATAATGGAACAATCGAATAGCTGTAATTCGACCCTAGGCTCTAGGGTCGAATTTTTAGTGACAGGAGAGAGAAATGGCAGGCGAAGAGGAAAAGACGGAGCAAACACCAGAGGACTGCGGCGGTTCATGCTCAAGCTGCGGCGTTGAGGGTTGCGGCTCACGCACTGAAGGTGGTCCGGGTATGGACTTCAAGCCAAACGCTGCTTCCAACATCAAGAAGGTCATCGCGATCGTTTCAGGCAAGGGCGGCGTGGGCAAATCCCTCGTGACGAGCCTTGTTGCTGCTGAGCTTGCGCGTCAGGGTAAGAAGGTTGCCATCCTTGATGCTGATGTGACAGGTCCTTCCATCCCGAAAGCATTCGGCACTACAGCACGTCCCTCAGCAGACGAGCGGGGGATCAACCCGATCGAGACGGCATCGGGCATCAAGATCATGTCCGTGAATCTCATGCTTCCTGCCGATGATGTGCCAGTGGCATGGCGCGGCCCGGTCATCACCGGCATTCTGCAGCAGTTCTATGCAGAGACGAATTGGGGTGATATCGATGTGATGCTGATCGACATGCCTCCAGGAACCTCGGACGTGTTCCTCACTGTCATGCAGATGTTCAACATCGATGGCATCGTGACCGTGTCTGCTCCTCAAGAGCTCGTCTCGATGATCGTAGGAAAAGCGGTCAACCTTGCGCACAATCTTAATGTGCCTGTGATCGGTCTGGTAGAGAACATGGCATATTACAAGTGCGATGAGTGCGGAAAAGAGCACCATATCTTTGGCGAACCGCAAGCTGAGCGCGTTGCATCGAAATATCAGATCGAAGCGGTTGCGCAGCTGCCGATAGATCCTCAATACGCAGCGCTTGTGGATGCTGGAAAGGTCAACGAGGTTGCCATCGAAGGCGCGCTCGCACCGATCCTCGATGCTATCGAGAAGGCATAAGCTTCTTCCATAAGACTCTGTTAGCTCAGATTGAATACACAATGGGTTGCCATATGATGATGAAAGCCTCGCCGCGTCGTCGCTTCGAGCCAAGGTCTCTCAGCGACTTATGTCTTACCTCGCTTTCATCATATGGCAACCTTCAAGCGTAATAGACCCAGCTTGGGTTCATAAGCACTTGAGCAGCGAAGGGGCTCAAGAGAGCTCCTTCTTTTATGCTCTGCTCTTTTCGCAACAGAGCAGAGGGAGCTTGTTTCTTACAAGGTGAAAGCAGATAAGAAGTCAAGCCTGTTCATATGAGAAGTTTTGCCTATACTTGAGGAAGAGTCCCGCTCCATCCTTTATTGCGATGGACCGATGCAAAATCAAAGGGAGCTCTACATTGCCTGTGAAATGGGGATTCGTGTCCGTTGATACGAAAGCCAGGAAGCAAGCTGCGAGCACCCACCTTGTAAGGTGGGTTCATCCTTTCGATGCGGGCGGGGCTTGTTCGGAATACAGAATGAGCGTGAGTCGCCTTGCAGTTCACGCTCATTTCATATTCTAAGGGTCTCACCTTGTCTATATCCATAGGTCAAATTTTTTTGTTTGCGAGAAAGTTGTATTGTAGAAGAATTGCAGAGTTAGCTGTCATATACCCTGAATAGCGTTTGCAAAGTATAATTCACCCCATGTCTTTCTTTGGATACACAGGAATTAAAAACTGCTTTATTGAGCCGAGGGCATTGCTTAGGTGCTTCAGACAAATGGTGGCGTGCGTTGTTGCAAGTGCTTTAGCCGTGTTTCTTTGCTTGCCGCCCTCGATCGCTTTTGCTGTTACGAACAATATTGATGACGCAGCGATTGGGCTGCAGAAAACAGTAGAGGAGACGGCTGCTGAATATAATCGCGCAACTGAGCGATTGGAGGAAGTTAATCAACAGATCGCCGATAACGAAGAGCGGATTGCGCAGCTCAATGAGCAAATTGATACATGCCGCGAACTGAGCAACACACACATGGTCGAACTCTACAAACTGCATCGAAACGAATTGGGCATTCTTGCAGTTATTCTTGATTCAGAAGATCTCTCAACATTTTCAAATAGGTTCAACTACTTCAATCGAATCCAAGAGTCTGCAAGTAATAGCCTAAATGACTTATCTCGCCTTCTCCAAGAACGCGAAAGCGCACAAAAGGTGCTTGAGGACACAAAAGTCGAAGCCGAGAGCATGCAAGAAAGAGCTAAACGTGCGGCCGCTTTAGCAATATTTCAGCGCGAAGAAGCTCAAAGAATTGCCGAAGAGAAAGCCCAGCGAGAAGCGCAAGCACGCGAACAGGCTCAAGATAACAAGACAAGTATCGACACCTCAACATCTGTGCCGTCTCCAAAAGACGCTGATTGGTCGCAGGACAAGACAGCGTTTGTGAATAGCTGGGCTGGGCGCCTGAACGTATATCTAGGGGGTTCGCCATTAGCGGGCTGCGGAGAGACGTTCGCTTCTGCAGCATGGGATGCAGGGATAGATCCCCGTTATTCTGCAGCAATATCTGCCGTCGAGAGCAGTAAAGGCGCGCAGTGCTTTCGTCCTTATAACGCATGGGGATGGGGAAAGGTATCCTGGGGCAGCTGGGAAGAAGCGATACCTGCTCATGCGTATGGTCTAGCGCGAGGATATGGCTACACGGTTTCTGAGGCCGCTGCAAAGAAATATTGCGAGAACTGGCAATTTTGGTATGAACGTGTTTCAGAAGAGATGGCCAAGATCTAGCAGGCAAGAACGAAATGCTTGCGTCAAGACAAGCATTGATTGCAGTTCTGAACGACATCAAGGTTTTCTGACAGAGTTTCCTTTGTTCTGCAAATAGGCTTCCCATAGTTGTGGATTCTCTTCGCGAATGCGCCTGCATGCGTCGCGAGTTGCATGCAGCGCGTTCGCGAATTTGGAGATATCAACGAGCTGATAGCAAAACATGATGGCGAAAAAGGTTTCAATGGAGAGATCGCTCCTTTTGCCAACGGACGTCCTGCTGGCCCTCCAGAGGTGATTCGCGCTAAAGCAAACATGGCTGATTCGCATTACCAAGAGATTATTATCTAGGTGTTGGCGAATGTGCCATTTACTGAATATTGCTAATGGCTGCTAAAGGCTAAAGGCAAGAATTTGAGGCCCGTCTATGAAGACGGGTCCTCTAGAGATGCGTCTTTGTAGAAGCCATTTCAAATGCACCTGTTTGGCGATTCCATAACCGTGCGTAGTCACCGCCTTTCGCCACTAGTTCAGCATGGGGACCGTCTTCGATGATATACCCTTTTGAGAGCACAACAATGCGGTCAAGGTTGGCAACGGTGGATAGTCGGTGTGCAACCACGATAACGGTGCGACCTTCCATGAGACGTGCAAGTGCCTCCTGGACAGCGGCCTCGCTTTCAGAATCCAATGCGCTTGTTGCCTCGTCAAGCACGAGGATAGGACAATCTGCAAGCATTGCTCGGGCTATGGTGATTCTCTGGCGCTGTCCGCCAGAAAGCTTGATGCCACGCTCGCCTGTGATGGTGTCGAATCCTTGTGGCAGCGCTTCAATGAAATCCAGGGCGTTTGCAGAGCGAGCTGCTTCGCGAATTTCATCCATGGTGGCATCGGGACGCCCATACGCGATGTTCTCAGCAATTGTTCGATGGAACAAAAGTGCTTCTTGTGGAACATAGGCAATTTGGCGGCGAAGGCTTTGCTGGGTCACATTCGCGATATTTTGTCCATCCACCAAGATCTGTCCCTCTTGTATGTCGGCAAGGCGCAGCAAAAGCTTTGTCAGGGTAGTTTTCCCAGCTCCCGATACTCCTACAAGACCAACGCGTTGACCAGCAGGAATAGTGAGGTTGAAATCGTGGAATACCTGGGTCTTCACGTTACCATCTGTGTACCAGAAGTTGATGTCGTTAAAGCTGATGTCGCCTAGCTCCACATCGAGCGGCTGTGCGTCTGGCTTGTCGGCCACCAACCGCGGCTCATCAAGCACAGCTGTCATGCCAGAGGCGTCGCCAAAAGCTTGATTGATGCGTTGCAGACCAGTGTTGATAAAGTTAAATTGGTTCGTCGTGGTGTTCGTGTAGGTGAACATGAGGATGATCGTGCCTGGAGTGATGCCAAACCACGCGTTGCCGCCCGATATGAATATGGTCACTACTGACATGATGGCTACCGTGATGGCAGCTGTGGTGACACCGCGAATGAGAGAAGCCCGCATGCGTTTTGAGTCTTGCTTGACCACATCCTTGTTTGCCAAATCGAAAAGATGTCGCTCGTACTCTTCACGACCGTAGGTCTTAACAGCGAGAATGTTGGTGACTGCATCAGACAGTTCTCCTGAGAGCTGATTTTGAGCATTTGCAGCTCGCTCGTTGAGGTGCAGGATGCGCTTGTACATGATATAAGAGATGGCTGCGTATATTGCCAGCATGATCATGAGTACGCCAGCATATATGGGTACGGCAGGGAATAGGATGAGACAGGTAAAGGTGATAGAACAAAGGATAGGAAGGAAGGGGAAGCTCATGGTCTGAAGCAGTTGCGTATAGCCTGCCATGAACTTCGATGTCTGGCTTACCAGAGTGCCTCCGAATCGATTGGAGTGGAATGAAAGGGATTGGTTGCACAGACAGTCGAAAGCCATAGTTGCTAGATCGTAGTTCACGGCGATTTGTAACTTCCAGAGCGTGTAGTCTTGCAATTTACTACAAGCTTGTCCAGCAAGGTTGATGCCGATGAGCGCTACGACATAGGGGCCAAACACTTCGAATACCTGCGCAGGGGTAACAGGGTCTGCGCTGATTCGATCGACAATGTGACTCATCATGTACGGATTGCCATAGGTGAGAAATCCGCAAAATCCAATGGTGGATGCTACGAGCGCTATGAACAGCCCTAGATGTCTGCGCGTTGCGAGCCAGTAGTAGTGTAGGCTGCGTCTTGTCAATGATTGCTTCTTTGCCATGTATCTTCCTTTTGTGTGCCTATAAAGGATTCTTCAAATCTTCAGGATAACGCGCGCCCGTATATCACCTCGTGCAGGTGGGAATTTTTTAGGACTGCTGAGCTTTTGGTGCTCTCAAGCAACTTTGTCAGCTATCTTAGTGATTTGTTGTTATGAATTCCTCAATCAAGGTATTCATATCTTCTAAGAACTCCCCGTTCAATGCAGCACTGTGAATGTAAAAGGAGCGTGAGTAGCAATAGCGACTCACGCTCCTTTTTGCTCGGTTTGATACCTTCTCGAGGCAGGGATAATCAATTGCCTGCGTCAGGACTTTCGCCCGACCCTTCTGAGACGACGATCGTGACTGTGGTTCCCTTATTGGCAGTGGTGCCACCGTTCGGGCTCTGACGAATGACGGTACCCGCAGGCGAGCTCGAGGGTTCAGACTGAGTGTAATAGCGGAAGCCTGCATTCGTAAGCATGTTGGCAGCGCTCTCAACGTTCTGCCCGACCACATTGGGCACGTTCACGCCCTTGTCCTCTTGTCCCTTTGAGATCACATACGTGATCGTGGTGCCCTTATCAGCCTTGGAGCCAGGGCTCGGGAATTGACGGATGATGCAGTTCGCGGGAATGTCTGAGAATTCGCTTCCGCTCTGAGAGATGAGGAAGCCTTCTGCTTCGGCCTTTGAGCGTGCTGCATCGAGGCTCAGGCCCTCAAGGTCAGGGATGGTGCCCTGCTCTTTGCCCTGCGAGATGACAAGAGAGACGCTTGAGCCCTTCACTGCCTTCATGTTCGCAGAAGGGGACTGCGACATGACCTTGCCTGCTTCGACATCGTTGCTGTACTGGTTCGTCACGTCTCCCACCACGAAGCCCTCTTTGAGAAGCGTTCGCGTTGCCTCCTCTTGGGTCATGCCCTCGACGTTCGGTACGCTCACCTCTTCCGTTCCCTGAGAGATCAAGATGTCGATCTTGCTTCCCTTGGCAGCCTTCGTTCCGCCCTTTGGGTTCTGGCTGATGACATGCCCAGACTCAACGGAATCATCATGGGCGCTCTCGGTCTTGCCCACCTCGAACCCTGCTCCCTCGATCTCCTGGATGGCCTCTTCGAGGGTCTTGCCTTCAACATTGGGCACGTCGGCCTTGTCGCCTCCAGGGGAGAAGATGAAGAAGCATGCGAGTGCGATCACAGCGACGGCAGCAACGATGGCGATGATGATGCCTGCCTTCTTCTTGCCGCCACCATCTTCCTCAGGGTCACGGCCATGGCTTGCGTTATAGCGTGCAGGCTGCGTGCGTCCGCCAGGATTGACCTGGGTGACGGGCATGACCTGCGTGGAGTCCATCATGGATCCAGCGGCTGCGCCGATTGGCGCGATGACGCTTGTCTGTGCGCTCGTGAAGCCGTTCGCGCCACCCATCCCGACGGGACGGCCGGCAAGGTAATCGTTCAATGCAAGCCGCATGTCGTTCGCTGTGGCGAAGCGCAGGTTGGGATCCTTCTCCATAGCTCTCAGGATGATGGCCTCGAGCGCAGGGTCGATGTCGGGATTGATCTCATGAGGTGCGGGCGGGAATTCTTGCACCTGCATGAGAGCAACGCTTACTGCATCCGGGCCGTCGAAGGGAAGGGTACCCGTGACAGATTCGTAGAGCACGATGCCAAGCGAGTAGATATCGCTCGTTGCTGTCAGGTCATGGCCTTGCGCCTGCTCAGGAGAGGTATAGTGAGCCGTTCCGAGGACCGTTTGCGTTTTATCGGAAGTTGAGTTCTTTGCTCGTGCGATGCCGAAGTCCATCACCTTGACGTTGCCATCAGGCTGCACCATGATGTTTTGCGGCTTGATGTCGCGATGGATGATGTCCTGGGCATGCGCAACGCTCAAGGCTTGGCAGACCTGCGCTGCGATCTCGGCAGCTTTGCGTTGGTTGATGGCTCCTCGTTGCAGGATGGCTGTTTTGAGGTCAGAGCCGCGGACGTATTCCATGACGATGAAATACGTTCCATCTTGGTGTCCCCAGTCGTAGATGTTGACGATATAGGGGCTCTGGAGGTTTGCGACAGCTGCTGCCTCTTGGCGGAACCTTCGAGCGAAATCAGGGTCATCAGCGTATTGAGGAAGCATCACCTTCACAGCAACAACACGCCCAAGCGTGGTGTCATGAGCGCTGTAGACTTCAGCCATACCGCCGATGCCGATGCGTTCTCCGATTTCGTACCGACCGCTCAACACGCGGCCAGTCATGGGTCCTTGTCCACTCACAATGACTCCTCTTTACACATTCTTGCTACATTTCACTTCTTCAGACAAATGCGTACTGTTCATACTACCAAATATCCGTCTCTAAAGAACACCCTGGAGCTCAAGTGCGCACCGTATCACCGCACGTGCGTTACCGGCTGCATGGACGCTATCCCCTGCACCTTCGATCATGATGGCGACCACGACGCTCTTCGCGCCATCGGCATCAGCAATGCCGACGAACCAGCTATCATCAGGTCTCGCATCGCTTTCGGCCGTCCCTGTCTTGCCTGCCACGGTGACGCCTGAGATGGCAGCATCGGTGGCAGTTCCGCCTGAGACGACACCCTTCATGCTCTCAAGCACGCGACCAGCGGTTGAAGCGCTCAACGCTTGGCGCCACTTCTTGGGCGTAGGGGAGTAGGAGCGCTCTCCCGCAGCGTTGTATACGCCTTCGATCAGATAAGGGGTCATGATCGATCCCTCGTTCGCGATCCCGCACCCAACGAGCGCCATCTCCATGACGGTCGATTGAGGGCCAGCGGGGCTTTCGTGCTCGCCGACAGGCATGCCATCGGCCGCCCATGCGGTCTCCCAGGTGGTCATCTCGTCAGGGTTCGGCATGAGCGAGGTGGCCAAGGGAAGGTCGAAGTTGAGCGTGTTGTTGAACCCGAACTTCTCGGCAGCGTCAACGAGCCTCTTCGAGCCAAGCTCAACGCCGATCTGAGCAAAGACCGTGTTCGAAGAGACCTGGAAAGCACGCTCGACGGTGATCTCTCCATACCCCTTGTTCTTGCTGTTGGTAACAGGGGCGTTGCCGATCTCCATCTCAGCGGGCGAGTCGTAGACACTCTCCTCGGTAGCGACGCCGTCTTCAAGGGCAGCCGAAAGGGTGATCATCTTGAAGGTCGAACCAGGCGCATAGAGCGACTGGGTGGCACGGTTCAAAAGCTCAGAGGTGGCCCCAGGGTTCTCTGAAGCGCTCTTGAGCACCTCTTCCACATCTGCCGCATCATAGGTGGGCGAAGAGGCGAGCGCGAGCACAGCGCCTGTCTTCGGATCCATGACGACGCATGCACCCTTTTGGCCCGCGATAGCATCTTGGGCAGCTTGCTGGAGCTCGGAGTTGATCGTCAGGACAACATCGTTTCCTGGCGTTGAGATGCCCGCGAGCGAATCGATGACGTCCGACCAGCTTGCGTAGTTCTGCGCGCCTTTGAGCGTATCGTTCATGCTGCTTTCGATCCCTGCCAGGCCATAGACGCTCGAATAGTACCCTACGACATGAGACGCCAGGTCTCCTGCTGGGTAGATGCGCTCATAGGAGCCGTCCTCGCCCTTCTCTGATTCAGCAAGCACGACGCCATCATAGGTAGAGATGGTCCCTCGCTCGGTCTTAGCCTGCTTGGCAATGGCATGGTTGTTCCCTGGCATGTTCTGATAGCTCTCAGCGTTCACGATCATGATCATCGTCAAGTTCGCCACAAGGAGGGCGAAGAGGATCGAGAAGACCACCATGGTGTTCGTGAGGCGCTTGCCAAGGGCGATACGGCCGAGCACGCTGTTCTCATGGAGAGAACGGCTGGTAGCCATGGTCATCTCGGTCGTATGACCCGTAGCCTCGCTGCTGATGCGCAAAAGGAGGGCCACGATGATGAAGCCAGCGAGGAGCGATGAGCCACCTTGGCTTATGAAGGGAAGCGTGATGCCTGTGAGCGGGATGAGGCGCGTGACACCGCCAACGATGATGAAGGCTTGCAGCACGACGATCGCGCAGGCGCCCGTAGCGGTGAACGAGCTGAAATCAGATTTCGCGCGTGCCGCGGTCAGCATGCCGCGGATGGCGAAGCAGAGGTACAGAAGAAGAACGGCTGCTGCACCAAGGAGCCCTGTCTCTTCGCCGATGGCAGCGAAGATGAAGTCGCTCTCTACATACGGGATCGCATCTGACATGCCCCGTCCGATGCCGACACCGAACAAGCCTCCATCTGCAAGCGAATAGAGGCCTTGCACAAGCTGATAGCCTTTGTTCTGCGCGTCGCTGAACGGGTCGAGCCAGATATCCACGCGGGTTTGGACGTGGGTGAACATGAAGAAGAGCGCTACTGCCGCAATGGCTGCGAGCAGAAGCCCGACGACCACGTAGAGCTTCTTTCCTGTCGCAACATAGAGCATGACGATGAAGACGAGGAACAGCACAAGCGCGCTGCCAAGGTCCTTCTCGAAGACGACGATGACGAATGCGAGGGCCCACATGGCAAGGAGGGGCAAGAGCGTGGGGATGGAGGGAAGGCGTGCGGGACCTACGTGCCACGTGAACACGGAGAGCATCTCGCGGTTCTGCGCAAGATAGGCAGCAAGGAAGAGCACGATGCAGATCTTCGCGATCTCGCCTGGCTGGAAGGAGAAGCCTGCAACGGTCAACCACAAGCGGCTTCCGTTGATCTCCGTTCCGATGACGGGCAGCATAGGGGAGAGGAGCAAGAGCACGCCAACGATCATGAGCGTGTACTTATACTGCGAGAGCTTGTCCATGTTCTTGACGAGCAAGAGCACGATGATGAGCATGGCGACGCCAGCGAACATCCAGACAAGCTGGCGGGTAGCCACATCTGGAGCAAGGCGCGTGACGAAGGCGATGCCGATGCCAGAGAGCGCGAACGTGATCGGCAGGAGCGCCGGGTCAGAGTTCGGCGCGAGCCAGCGCAGCGCAATATGCGCGATCAGAAACGCAACGAAGATGCCGATGGGCACGCCAAGCGTATTGAACGAGAGCTCTCCACCTCCCGTGAGGACGAACATGGCGAAGAGGACCACCACGATCGGTGCAGCTACGATGAGAAGCAGAAGCTCTGTATTCCTGCGCGTCATGATGGTCTAGGCACTCTCATTCGTATTTGCAGGATCGCTTGTCTGGCTCTCAGCCGATGCGCTTGGGGCCGCAGGATCCGAGGTGGCATCAGGGGGCATCTTCGAGCTGCTCTGGGCGATCTCGTCCTCATAGCGCTCGATAAGGCTATGGGCGGCATCGAGCGAGTCGCATTTGATGCCCTCATCCTGGATGCGCTTCGCAATGCCAGGTTGGAGGTCATCGATGTCGATGTCGGTCATCTCTTCGATCTCCGAAGAGCTCAATCCTGCCATCCCATCGGGCATGCCGCGATAGATGGCAACCTTGCCATCCGCTTCGCCAAGATAGATGGAGTTCGTCATCCAGAAATTGAGCGCGATGGCTCCTAGGGCGATGATGAGAACGAGGATGCCGATGAGCGATACGGCGAATGCCTTGGAGCGGCCGACGTCACCACTCTTGTGGCCGCCAGGGTTTCCTGGGAGATCCACGACGATGACGGTGATGTTGTCATGGCCGCCGCGTTCGTTCGCGGCTTCAACGAGCGCATCGGCAGCTAGCTGCGGGTTCTCATGGGTAGCAAGGATGCGCTCGATCTCAGCATCTTCCACCATTGAATAGAGGCCATCCGAACAGATGAGTAGCCGATCGCCTGGCGAGACCTTGAGCTCGTAGAGGTCAGGTCGCATGGCAGGGTCAATCCCCAAGGCACGGGTGATGTATGAGCGCCATGGATGCGTTCGGGCTTCGGAGGGAGTGATCTCGCCTGACTCGATGAGGTCTTGGACGAGGGAATGGTCGCGCGTGAGCTGTTGGAGGCGCGAGGCGTGCATGAGGTAGGCACGCGAGTCGCCTGATTGAGCGATGATGAGCTTCGTACCCTGGATCATGCATGCAGTGCATGTGGTCCCCATGCCCTCTTTGCCTTGTCCTGCGCGCACAGCTTGGAAGATGGCGAGGTTAGCTTCCTCGACTGCTTGGCCGAGCGCGTCAGCATCGAGCTTCGTGGGAGCATGGCGCGCGATCACGTCGATGGCGATCTCGGATGCGACCTCTCCCGCTTCATGTCCGCCCATGCCATCGCATACGACGAACAGAGGAGGCTTGACGAGCAGGTTATCCTCGTTATGCTCTCGGACGCGCCCGACATCGGTGCGCGAGCCGAACGAGAGCGCGCCTGTTGCTTGCGCCTTCGCCATCTACTCGTACCTCACCTTGATGTCGACGTCCCCGATGGTGACGATGTCCTTGTTGTGCAATGCCACGGGCTCGATGACGCGCGCGCCGTTCACGGACGTGCCGTTCTTCGAGCCAAGGTCCTCAACGAAAAGGGTGTTGCCCATGAGCTGGAAGCGTGCGTGCCGCCCTGAGACATATCCCGCTCCGATGACGATATCTGCACCAGGGGAGCGTCCAACGATGACAGGGCCGGTAACAGCGATGTTCACACCCTTGAGCTCCTTTGGGCCATGCTCGACCGAAAGGTTCCAAAGCTTGCCTTGCTTGTTCGAGCCTTTGACCATGCCGATGCCTGTGCGCATGATGGCGAAGAGGAACAAGTAGAGCAGGGCTACAAAGAGCAAGCGCGCGACAAGAAGGATGATATCGATCATGGCAACTCTTTTACTGTCTTTCCTGTAAGGCTTTGCACGAGCACTCTAGCATAATGATCCGATCCAACAGAGAGGTTCCTACATAAGGAGCTGGAACTCTAGCTCTGTGGTGCCGATGGTGATCATGTCGGCATCGCGGAGCGGAGCGGATTTGACCTTGCGACCATTGATGAACAAGCCGTTGGTTGAATTCAGGTCCGTGATGACCCATGCTCCTGTTGGCTCCATATGTATCTCAGCATGCGTGCGCGAGGCATTGATGTCGGGGATCTGGATCTCGTTGGTCGACTCACGCCCGATGCGCTGGGGGTCGCCCGTGAGCTGGTAGGCGGTATCATGCGCCTCATCATAGAGATAGACCTCAAGGCCGCTTTCCGTGCTCGGGGCATTCTCGATCCCGCTCGCATAGGGTGCAGCAGATTGTGCGTATGCGGCATCTACGAAGGAGTCGTCAACATCTCCTGGATCGAACCCAGCTTCGTCATAGTCATCGAATTGGTAGCTGCTCTCAGGTGGAACGAAGGAACGACCGCGTGGCGCGGGGGCACCACCTTGGTAGGATCGAGCTCCGCGTGCCCCGCGGACGCCACGCGCCTCTGCAAGCCCATACCGAGCCATCTCGTCAGCACGAAGCTTCTCGATGATGGAGCTTGCCACCATCTCAGCTACCACGTCGAACTTGCCGCGCTTGAGCTCAGGATCGGCGATGAAGCGCACGAGCGGGCGTCCGTCCATGACAAGCCCGAGCTCGCCCGCCTTGCCCGTGAGAAACGTTTCGGTCTCACCTGCAAGCGTGGCATAGTAGCCGAACAAGCGGGAATCGTCTTCGGTGCTGACGAGCACCGTATAGAGAGTAGGGGCATATTGCTTGCCAGCGCCAACGATCTTCTCACGCCGCATCTGCTTCTCAGCCTTCTTGGCTATCTGCGCTGGAGAGAGGGAAGAGCCACCCATGCGCTCGGCGGCGCCCTCTACGGTGTCTTCCATTCTTCCTTCGAATCGGGAGAGAAAGCCCATCTTAAAAACCTGCCTTCATGTTTATCGTTTCAAGTGCGTTTCGGCTCGTTTGTCAGAAGGTGCTCAGAGTTAACTGAATCTCTGGATATATGATGACATATTATTGCAAATTGGTTAGAAAATCCTGCTGCAGCATATCCAACCTTACAAAACTATTATGATGTGAACCAGTTTCCGCTCATGAGACGCGAGGCGTGCGACGTCCCTCTGGCAGGGGTGCTCATTGGACGTTCGCGAAGAAGGAGGATGCAATGTATACGAAGGTACTGGTCCCATTCGATAGCTCTGAGGCATCCAAGCATGCGCTTGAGACGGCTATGGACATCGTGAGCGGCATCGAAGGCGCCGTCGTCACGGTGCTCAACGTCGTGGAATGGCATGACTACAATGCCGAAACATTCAAGATCGCTTCTCGCATGTCAGGCGTTGTCGGCGATTCTCTTGATATGAACGCCATCGCCGAGATCGGTAAGGAAGCCGAGGAGCGCGAATCGGCGCGCATTCGCGAAGAGGTCGACGCAATCATCGGCGATGCGCCGTTCGTGGATATCGCTATCGTCAACGGTTCTCCCCACGACACCATCGTGGCCTATGCGAACGACCTTGATTATGACTGCATCTGCATGGGTCATCGTGGCATGGGGCTCTTTCGCGGGATGCTCGGATCGGTCGCATTCTCGGTGCTTCAAAAGGCCAACAAGCCCGTGCTTGTCGTGAAGTAGAAAAGGTACGCGGAAATCCCTTTTAAGAGAAAACGAGGCCATTGTGGACATCTCTGAATTCATGGAATCGATCGATGCATATATAGAAGAGAACTGGGATGCATGTGTTGCGGATATCGCTCGTCTTGTTGAGATCCCAAGCTTCGAAGAGATGGATAAGGCTGCTCCCGATGCTCCGTTCGGACCAGGTCCGCGCGCAGCACTCACAGAAGCGCTCGCTCTTTCTGAAAGACTTGGCTTCAATGTGGTCGATGTTGACGGATATGCTGGGTATGCAGAGCTGCCAGGAACAAGCGATGCGCAGATCGGCATCATCGGGCACGTTGATGTCGTGCCTGAAGGGTCGGGCTGGACGTATCCTCCCTTTGCGGTGACCATCAAGGATGGCTATCTCATCGGCCGTGGCGTTCTTGATGACAAAGGCCCTGCCGTTGCGTGCCTATACGCGCTCAAGTACTGGAAGGACCAAGGCCGAGAGCTTCCCTATACCATCCGCTTCATCTTCGGCTGCAACGAAGAGACTGACCTGCTTGACGTTGAGTACTATCGCAAGAAGCATGCTGACCCTGCGTTCTTGTTCACGCCAGATGCTGAGTTCCCGCTTGGCTATGGAGAGAAGGGCGGCTATAACGGCGTCCTTGCAAGCAAGCGGATCGAAGGTGGGCGTATTCGCGAATTCTCTGGTGGGGATGCCACGAATGCAGTGCCAGGCGTAGCGTACGCCCTTATCGAGGCAGATGCTGCGGACTTGCCTGAAAGAGAGCGCTTGACCATTGCGAAGGTAGGGGAAGGGCTTGTGCGTATCGATGCGCAGGGTCGTTCTGCGCATGCTGCGTATCCCGAGAACGGCATCAATGCGATCGGGCTCATTGTTGATTATCTTCTTGAGAACGATCTGCTCAGCGATGATGAGCGCGCGTTCTTCGAGCTCGACCAGAAGCTTCTCTCGCATACCGATGGGTCAGGGGTCGGCCTCGCCACCTCTGATGAGGATTTTGGCCCGCTCACGGTGATCGGAGGCACCATCGCGCTCGAGGATGGTGTGTTCACCCAGACCTTTGATGTTCGCTATCCAACCTCGATCGATGCAGAGGGCATAACGGCGATCATGCAGAAGCTTGCTGATCCGATCGGTGCTCGCATCTCGAACCCGATGGATCTGCCACCTTTCCTCATGGACCCGAGCTCTCCGCAGATCGAGGCGCTCATGGAAGCGTTCGATACGGTGATCGGCGTGGATCGCAAGCCGTTCACGATGGGGGGAGGCACCTATGCGCGTGAGTTCACCACAGGCGTCAGCTTCGGGCCAGAGATGCCGTGGGTAGAGGATCCAAGTTGGGTCGGTGCTATGCACAGCGCTGATGAAGGGGTGCGCATCGAGCAGATCAAGATGGCATGGAAGACCTATGCATTGGCGATCGGCCTTCTGTGCGAAACGAAGCTATAGAAGACGTGATCGTTCAGCAAAGGATAGGCATATTCTCATAGTAGAGGAAGCATCATGCGTATAGGGATACCAAAAGAGCAAGCGAACGCTCAGACACGAGTGGCTGCTACTCCCGACACTGCCAAGAAGCTGATGAAATTGGGATACGAAGTATGCATCGAGGCGGGCGCTGGCGATAAAGCCACCTACTTTGACGAGCAGTATGCTGAGGCTGGCATCACCGTTGTAGATGCCAAAGAGGCTTGGGGAAGCGACATCGTCATCGCGCTCGATCCGCCTGAGCCGCAGCAGCTCGACCTTATGCGCAAGGATGCCGTCCTGGTGTCTCGCCTGAACCCAGGCATACATCCTGACCTTATCCAAGATCTCTCCGCGCGAGGGCTCACGGCCATCTCCATGGATGCTGTGCCGCGCATCTCGCGTGCGCAGTCAATCGACGCTCGCTCGTCCATGACGAACCTCTCGGGGTATCGTGCTGTCATCGAGGCTGCTGAGGCGCTGGGGCGCTCGTTTGGTGGACAGATGACCGCGGCCGGCAAGATCCCACCCTCGCGCGTGTATGTCATCGGCGTGGGCGTTGCGGGCCTCTCTGCCATTGGCACCGCAAGCTCCATGGGCGCCGATGTCTATGCTACCGATGTGCGCCCCGAAGTCTATGATCAGGTGGAGTCGCTGGGTGGCACCTTCGTCGAGATCCCCGTGAAGCAGCAGTCGGAGGATGGCTATGCGCGGGCGATGACCGAGGAAGAGGCCAAGCTCGCCAATGCCGTCTATGCTGAAGAAGCCGCCAAGGCTGATGTGGTCATAACCACGGCTATGGTTGCTGGTCGTACGCCCCCGTTGCTTTTGGATGAGAATGCCATTGCGCATATGAAGCCAGGGTCGGTCATCGTGGATCTGGGCGCGTCTCCCGAGGGCGGCAATACGTCGCTTACGGAGTACAACAACGTCTACACCACCGCCAATGGCGTTACCATCATCGGCTACACAAATCTGCCGTCTCGCTTAGCAAGCCAAGCTTCGCAGCTCTATGGGCAGAACATCGTGAATTTCTTCAAGCTGGCCACACCTGGCAAAGATGGTGTGCTGGTGCTTGACGAGGACGATGAGATCATCCGTGGCATGACGGTCACGCTCAATGGCGTCATCATGTGGCCACCACCTCCTGTCAAGGTATCGGCTCAGCAGGTACCAGCGAATCCAAAGGCCTCCCAGGAGCGCGTTATAACAGCACAGGATATCGCTGCCGATGAGACGCCTGGATGGCGCAGATGGTGGTGGAAAGTGGCTGCCATCGTGCTGGCTGCGCTGCTCATCCTCTTTGCGCCAGCAAGCATGCAGCCTCATTTCATCGTGTTCGCCTTAGCTGTCGTTGTTGGCTTCTACGTGATCACAGGCGTGTCGCATTCGCTGCATACGCCGCTCATGTCGGTGACGAACGCTATCTCTGGCATCATCATCGTCGGGGCTATGCTCTTGGTGTGCTCTGACAACCTTCTGGTGGTGATCCTCTCGTTCGTCGCCATGATCATCGCATCCATCAACATCTTCGGTGGCTTCTTGGTCACGCATCGCATGCTCAGCATGTTCCAAAGGAGCTCTGAGGACTGATGGAGAGATTGATCGATACGCCAGCCATGGCTCAGCTGGAACAGTACATGGCTATCTTGCAAGGGGTCGTAAGCTTTCAGTCGCTGGCATACATTGCCGCGGCGCTCCTGTTCATCCTAGCTTTGGCGGGGCTCTCCAAGCAGAAGAGCGCACGCAATGGGAACTTCGCTGGCATCGCTGGGATGACCATCGCGCTCATTGCCACGGTGGCTGTGGTGCTGGTCACCGCTGTGGAGCCAGAGTTTCTGGGCGCGGAGGCTGGTTTTGGCATCACGGCTACGGGCTTTTGGATCGCGTTCTTGCTCGTCGTGGTGGCGCTGGCCATTGGAGGTGCTATCGGCATCTTCAAGGCAAAGCATGTGAAGATGACGGAGATGCCCGAGCTGGTGGCGATGCTGCATTCATTCGTGGGCGCCGCTGCTGTGCTCGTCGGATTCTGCTCGTTCCTCACCGATCCAGGCGAGCCCAGCACCGAGAACGTTTGGCATATGGGCGAGGTGGGACTGGCTGTGTTCATCGGCGCGGTCACGTTCACA
This sequence comes from uncultured Eggerthellaceae bacterium, assembly GCA_910588985.1. GTDB lineage: Bacteria > Actinomycetota > Coriobacteriia > Coriobacteriales > Eggerthellaceae > MGBC163016. The sequence continues at coordinate 40,900 of CAJURO010000012.1, forward strand.
GGCTCGATCGTCGCATATCTGAAGCTTTCGGCGAAGATCTCGGGCAAGCCTCGCACGCTGCCAGGCCATAACGGCATCATCATCGCAAGCATCATCGTAGCTCTCGTTCTCATCGGGCTCTTCACGACCACTATCGGCATCCAGGGAGGATTGCCTCTCCTGATCATCATCACGGTGCTCTCGCTTGCGCTGGGCGCCTATTTGGTGATGGCCATCGGCGGCGGCGATATGCCTGTCGTGGTCTCCATGCTGAACTCCTACTCTGGCTGGGCAGCGGCGATGGCGGGCTTCACGTTGGGCAACGATCTGCTCATCATCACGGGCGCTCTTGTAGGGTCATCGGGTGCGTACCTCTCTTACATCATGTGCCAGGGGATGAATCGCTCCTTCATCTCGGTCATCCTTGGTGGGTTCGGTGGTGACGGTGCCGCTCCGAGCGCTGCTGTAGAGGATCGAGATTACGGTGACTATACCGAAGCAACGCCCGAGGAAGTGGCTCAGTTGCTCAAGGATGCCGAAAGCGTCGTCATTGCTCCAGGGTACGGGATGGCGGTGGCGCAGGCGCAGTTCCCAGTGGCTGACCTGACGCGCAAGCTCATCGATGCTGGCGTAGACGTTAAATTCGGCATCCATCCTGTCGCAGGTCGCATGCCTGGCCATATGAACGTGCTGTTGGCTGAAGCCAAGGTTCCCTATGACAACGTGTTCGAGATGGATGAGATCAACGATGACTTCGGTGACGTCGACGTGGTGTTGGTCATCGGCGCTAATGACACGGTGAACCCAGCTGCTGAGACAGAGCTCGATTCTCCCATTGCGGGGATGCCTGTCGTGCATGTATGGGAGGCAGGGAAGGTCATCGTGTTCAAGCGATCCATGGGAAATGCGGGATACGCAGGCGTTCAGAATCCCCTGTTCTTCAATGAGAACACCGATATGATGTTGGGAGACGCGAAGGATTCCGTTGACGCCATCCTTTCGAATCTTTAGGAGTCGGGCAGGTTCTGTGTAGGTTTTATGAGGAGCTTGAGAGAGAAGCGCCTTAAGGCAGTTCTTGAGCGGGCTTTGCAGAAGCTTTACTTCCGCGTTGGAGGTCATTCAACTATACTTACCCTCGTCTGTTCTAGAGAGCACCTCGGATGGGTCGGGGCGGCGCCATGTTCTGAACCTGGTCAGGTCCGGGAGGAAGCAGCCATAAGGAACCGCTGGCGAGCGCTCCGTCCCGTCCCATCGGGGGTGCTTATTTTATTGGTTAGCAGAGCGTATTGGTTAAGGTAGGTAGCTTGGCCGTCATCGATTTCTTCATCAATCTTCTCAAGGACCCTCGTGGATTCATTGCAGGATGGATCGTCGCCCTTGGCCCCGTGTGGGTCTATTCGCCCTTGTTCCTGATCGTCTTCGTGGAGACGGGTGTGGTGTTCTTCCCGTTTCTCCCAGGTGACTCGCTTCTCTTTGCCGTTGGTGTCTTCTCGGCTGACGGCGGTGGCTTGAATCTCTTCGCGAGCCTGCTCGTGTTCTATGCAGCCGCTATCCTGGGCAACACATCGAACTATTGGATCGCGCGGTTCTTAGGGCATCGCATCATCGATTCAGGCAAGGTCAAGGCTCTCACGCCTGAGCGCATGGCCAAGCTCGATCACTTCTTTTCCAAATACGGCGGTCTTACCATCGTGATCACGCGCTTCATGCCATTCTTCCGTACGTTCGCTCCCTTCATAGCTGGTACGGGCCATATGAACTTCGCCAAATTCACGCTTTGGAATTGCATCGGTGGCATCTCGTGGGTGAGCTTGTTCGTGCTGACGGGGTATTTCTTCGGAGGAGTTCCTTTCGTCCAAGAGCACTTCGAGGTCATCGTCTTGGGCATCGTGGCAGTGAGCGTGGCGCCAGCTTTCATCGGAGCCATCAAAGGTGCTCTTTCCTCTCGAAAGAAGGCCGAGGCTACTGGCATCCCTGTTGACGAGGTTGAGCTCGAAGCTGAAAAGAGCCTTCGCAAAGCCGAAGAAGAGGCTTCAAAGCTTTGATGTCCTGCTCTGTTCGCTGAGTCGTCATACGGATCGACCATCCCCAACGCGGCAGAGATCGTCATGGCTTGTGGGCTGTGCGTTCTCCTTCCTTAATGACCGCGGTTTTGGGGTGCTAGAATTGTGGAACACAGAGCGTACTGAAGGAGCTTATCTTGGCAGAAGCACTCTATAGGAAATACCGACCTCAGATCTTCGAAGACGTTGTCGGGCAGGAGCATATCGAGCGTACCCTGAAGAATGCCCTGCGCACCGACAAGGTAAGCCATGCGTATCTTTTCACAGGCCCGCGCGGAACGGGAAAAACGACGACGGCACGGCTTTTGGCTAAGGCGCTCATCTGCGAGAAGGGACCTACCCCCGATCCCGATGGCACCTGCGAGGATTGCGAGCTCATCGCTCAAGGCGAGCATCCTGATGTCTATGAGCTGGACGCAGCAAGCCGCACAGGGGTCGAGAATGTACGCGAAGAGATCATCGGGCGCGTGAACTATGCGCCTACGCGGGGCCGCTATAAGGTCTATATCATCGACGAGGTTCACATGCTCTCGGTTGCAGCATTCAATGCGCTTCTGAAGACGCTTGAAGAGCCGCCTGCGCATGTGGTGTTCATCCTCTGCACGACCGATCCGCAAAAGGTGCCCGAGACCATCCTCTCGCGCTGTCAGCGGTTCGACTTCAGGCGCATCTCCTCAGAGGAGATCATCTCGCGGTTGGGCGCTATCTGCGCAATGGAAGGCGTGCAGTTCGAAGGCGAGGCCCTTGACCTGATCGCGCATCGTGCGCAAGGTGGGATGCGCGATGCGCTCACCTCCCTTGAACAGCTCATCGCATTCGAGGGAGAGAGCATCACCACAGAGCAAGCCGAGCGCTTGCTCGGGTCGGCAGATTCGAGCGATCTTGCGGAGATCGTGGAGGCCATCGGCAAGCGCGATGCGCAGACGTGCTTTCGTTGGACGAACGAGTATATGGAGACGGGCGCAGATCTGGCTCAGTTCAGCCAGGATCTTGCTGAGCATATTCGCGATATGTACATCATCTCGCTTGCAGGTGCTGATGTGGCGCTTGACATCACTGATGCGGCACGGCGAGAGCTCGAGAGCGAGCTTCCGCTGTTCGGTCCTGAGCGCCTTGCACGCTTGCTCTGCGTGTTGGGAGACCTCATCTCAGAGCTGAAGACATCGACTAACCAGCGTCTCACCTTCGAGATCGCGCTCACCCGCATGATCAGGCCTGAGTCCGACCTGACGCTCGAAGCGCTTGCTGAGCGCATCGAAGCATTGGAGAGGCGTGAGCTGATGACAGCTTCGGTCGTTGCTTCGCCTCAGGCGAGGGCACAAGAAGCGCCCAAGGAGCACGGGGCAACGGAAAAGGCAGCTTCTACGCCAAGCGTTGATCCGGCTCTTTTGCGCGAAGAGGTGCCAGCTTCCTCCCCTTCGCCTGATGAGGAACCCTCTGCGATGTCGCCGAGGCATGAGAGTGCAGCGGGCACGCAGGATGCATCCACAAGAGCCATCCCTGCCCAGGTGAGCGTGGATGCTTCGAATGTTGAGAAGATCTGGCAGACTGCCCTTGCTCATTTGAAGAAGATATCTCAGGCCTATGTGGTCCTCTTCATGAACACGCGCGTCTCATTCGACGAGGCGTCTTCTGAGATCGTCATCGCCTTCGACCCTAAGAACGAGTTCGCGTTCCGCTCTTCCCAGAAGCCAGAGCAGCGCGATGCTTTGCGCCAAGCCCTCGATCGTGCGGGGGCTGCAGGCGTGGGCTTCAAGACCATCAAGAGCGATGTGCCTGTTGCTGCGTCAGGGGCACAGCCAAGCAATGCCGCTCGCCCCGTGGGCGTGCAGCCGGATGATGCTCTCTCTGTTCGGGAGGCTGACGCGAGCATGCGGGAACAACCAGGCACGCCTGCACAGAAGACAGCTGATCGGACATTCGACGAGGCCCCTCCCTTCGAAGAGGTTCCGCTCGAAGAGTATGCCGACTATTTCGATCCTGCCATTGCGGATATGGCAAGCGCTTCTGTTGACGCGGCTCCTACCGTTGGCGGGGAAGATGCCGAGCCTGTTGCAACAAGCGCTGCACCGAGTGCGGAAGCCTCTTCGACTGACTTGAACGAGATGCTTCAGGTCTTTGGCGAAGGCTTGGAATTCGAAGAGGTCTAAGGTGTCGGACGCATTCACAATCGGGTGTCATCTTTCCAGCTCAAAGGGCTATAGCCAGATGGCGCGTGACGCTGCCTCCATTGGGGCCAACACCTTCCAGTTCTTCACACGGAACCCACGAGGCGCACGGGCGAAGGATATCGATCCTGCCGACGTTGCCGCTTTCGCAAGCTTGGCGCAAGAAGCGGGGATCGAGACATTCCTTGCTCATGCGCCCTATACGCTGAATCCAGCAAGCGCGAAACCAGAGACGCGCGAATTCGCCATCCAGGTTCTCGCTGATGACCTTGTGCGCATGGAGAACACGCCAGGACAGATGTACAACATGCATCCAGGCGCGCATGTCGGGCAAGGCGCTGAACGCGGCATCGAGCTTGTCGCGGATGCCTTGAACCAGGTGCTTGACCCTTCGCAGACAACGCGGGTCCTCCTTGAGACGATGGCGGGAAAAGGAACCGAGATTGGTGGCACGTTCGCCGAGATCAGGGCCATCATCGATCGGGTCGATCTGACTGATCACATAGGGGTCTGCTTGGATACCTGCCATGTCTTCGATGGCGGGTACGACCTTGTGAATGACCTTGAGGGCGTGATCGGAGAGTTCGACAAGGTGATAGGCCTTGAACATCTCTACGCCATCCACTTGAACGACTCCAAGAACTCTCTTGGCTCTCACAAGGATCGTCATGCGCGAATCGGGGAGGGCAATATCGGCCTTGATGCCTTGGTTGCGGTGACCGAGTATCCCTCCCTGCGCGATCTTCCCTTCTTCTTGGAAACGCCGCAGGAGGAGCTTGCAGGCTGGGCAGACGAGATCGCGCTCATCAAAGGCCAGCGGAACTGACGGCATCTGTTCAGTCAAACACACAAGCGAGATCAGCACGATCTTGCGGAGAGGAGAAGAGGGATATGGACAAGACGATGAACATCCTCTTCGTGTGCCATGGCAACATCTGCCGATCGCCCATGGCAGAGTTCGTGTTCAAGGATATGGTCAGGCGCGAGGGCGCATCTGACCTGTTCCATATAGAATCCGCTGCTACGACGAACGAGGAGATAGGCAATCCACCACATCCAGGAACATGTGCTGTGCTTGCGCGTGAAGGGATCGAGATCGGGCAAAAGCGCGCTCGTCGCATTCGCGAGGCGGATTATCAAGATTACGACCTGATCATCGGCATGGATGAGGAGAACATGCGCTCCCTTGAGCGCTTCTTCCGAGGGGATCCCGATCATAAGCTCTACAAGCTGCTCTCGTTCGCTGGTACGGATCGCGATGTTGCCGACCCATGGTATACAGGGGATTTCGATGTCACCTTCGATGACATCATGAGTGGCTGCACAGGGCTCTTATTCTTCCTGAAGCGCGAATGTGGCCTGTAAGAGGGGACGAACATGAACGAGATCAAATGCCCGAACTGCGGAACGGTATTCCAGGTATCCGAGAGCGACTATGCCGACATCGTAAAGCAGGTTCGCGATGCGGAATTCGCCTCAGAGCTACAAGAGAAGCTGTCTGACAAGCTCGAGGTGCTTCGCGCCGAGCAAAAGCAGACCGTGCATGAGAAGGATGTCAGGATCGATAAGCTCGAAGGAGAGATCGCGCACCTCAAAGAGAGCGCGAAGAGTGCGGAGAAGGAATTCCAGGCGCGCCTTGAGAGCGAGAAGCAAGCAAGCGTATCGCAGGCAGAGAAGCAGATCATCCAGCTTGAGGGGCAGCTTGCTGCGCTCAAGGAGAGCAGCGCGGTCGAAGCAGAGCTTGCCGTTGCTCAGGCTGTCGAGCAAGAGCGCGAGCAAAGACACGAGCTGAAGAGCGAGCTTGACAAAGCACAAGCTGCGCTCAGCGCCAAGGAAAGCGACCTTGAGCGCATCAAGGAGCAATACAAGGTTGAGAAGGAAGCACTTGCTGCCCAACATGCCATCGAGCTTACCAGCAAGCTCCAAGCTAAAGACGACATCATCCAAATTCGCGAACAGGAGATCCGCAACATCCAAGAGATGAGGGGCAAGCTTACGGTGAAGCTCCTCGGTGAGAGCCTTGAGCAGCATTGCGAGACGGAGTTCAACCAGATTCGCGCCGTTGCTTTCCCGAACGCGAGCTTCGGCAAGGACAACGATGCTGTAGAAGGCACGAAGGGCGATTACATCTATCGGGAGTATGATCCTGACGGCGTTGAGCTTCTCTCCATCATGTTCGAGATGAAGAACGAAGCAGATGATTCGGTTCACAAGAAGAAGAACGCTGACCATTTCAAGAAGCTCGATGCAGACCGCCGCAAGAAGAATTGCGAATATGCAGTCTTGGTCAGCCTGCTCGAATCGGAAAGCGAGCTCTACAACCGAGGGATCGTCGATGTGTCCTATGAGTACGAGAAGATGTACGTCATCAGGCCGCAATTCTTCATCCCGCTCATCTCGCTTTTGAGCAACGAAGCGAAGAAGGCGGCCGACTACAAGCATGAGCTCCAGATGATCCGTCAGCAGAACATCGATGTCACGAACTTCGAGAGCTCGCTTGAGGACTTCAAGGAGAAGTTCGGCACCAATTACCGTCGCGCGAGCGAGCGTTTCAGCAAAGCCATCGAAGAGATCGACAAATCCATCGATCATCTGAACAAGATCAAAGAGAACCTGCTGGGTTCGGAACGGAACCTTCGGCTTGCCAATGACAAGGCAGAAGCCCTTACGGTCAAGAAGCTCACGCGCGGCAATCCAACGATGAAAGCCAAATTCGACGAGCTTTCCGCTGCCGATGAGAGCGAAGTGAGCTAAACTCTCGTGAAACACTAGATGCCAAGAAGGCGCGTCATTATCGAAAGCAGGGAGCTATGTTCGGGGACAACCTTGATCGTATCGTCAAAGCGATAGAGAAGAATTACGAGGCAGACGAGATCTTCTTCACGAAGCCAGGATTGCGCTTTCCGAGTCGTACTGCCATCAAGAATGTGATCAAGATGACACGTCGCGTGCTCTTCCCTGGGTATTTTGGCGATGAGATGCTCTCGCCGAAGACGAGCCCTTCCTATTTCATCGGCGAGCTACTCATCCAGATCGAGCGCGAGCTGCGCGAGCAGATCGTGATCGCGCTCACGTATACCGATGACGCGCATGATCGCACGCTCGATATCGGGGAGTGCGGCGAATGCGCTCCTGCGCACATCAGCGCTCGTGCCGCTGAGGTATGCACGCGCTTCTTCGATGAGCTTCCGAGCATCCAAAGGATACTGCTCACCGATGTGCAGGCGCTCTATGACGGGGACCCAGCCGCGGCTTCGAAGGAAGAGGTCATCTTCTCCTATCCAGGGTTGTATGCCATCTACGTTTATCGCCTCGCACATGTGCTCTATGAGATGGATGTGCCGATCATCCCGCGCATCATGACCGAGCTTGCCCACGCAGGAACGGGCATCGATATCGGGGCAGGTGCTCAGATCGGCGAGTACTTCTTCATCGACCATGGCACAGGTGTCGTGATCGGCGAGACCACGAACATCGGAGATCATGTGAAGCTCTACCAGGGTGTGACCCTTGGTGCGCTCTCTACGCGCGGCGGCCAACGCCTTGCGGGCGTGAAGCGCCACCCGACCATCGAGGACAACGTCACGGTCTATTCGAACGCCTCCATCCTTGGCGGCGATACGGTCATCGGCGAAGGGAGCGTGATCGCTGGCTCAGCCTTCGTCACCTTCTCGGTGCCACCCCATTCGCGCGTTGCGGTGAAGGAGCAAGAGGTCACTGTCCTTGGACCGACCGAGCGCGGTTGAGCATCCTCTCTGCACGCTCCCTTTGGCCCATCATGCAAGGTTGCATGAGAAAGCTTCTCGATTTATTCGGGAAAGTGTAAAAGGTCGTTTACACTTGCCGACGCACTCGCATCTATCGTTGATGTGTGGCATTTAAAGAGAAAAAGATTCGCGTACAGGATGATCGCGAGCATCCCTCGCTTGGTCTCGAAGAGGCATACATCCTTGGTTCCAATGTGGAACGGCTGCGCTGTGCTGAGAATTACAGCACGCTGAAGCTCTCGCTTGTCTCGAAGCTTTCGCGTCCAACGGTCATCAAGATCCAAAAAGGGCACCCCAATGTCAAGCTTGCCGACATCCGCAAGCTGGCAGATGCGCTTGATACGACCGTGATCGATCTCTTGACGCCGCATGAGCATGATTGAGATCTGCGCTCCTTCGCATGATCGTGGTGCATGATTCGCAGCATCCTTCGACGGCTGTCATCCTCTATACTGTCAAACATGCAAGATGAACATGGAAAGCTTCTCATCGTTCCCACGCCTATTGGGAATCTCGGTGATATCACCTATCGGTCGCGCGAGGCGCTCGCGGACTCTGATGTCATCTATGCCGAGGATACGCGCATCACAGGGAAGCTCTTAGCGAACATAGGCATCAGCTCTCCGCTTGTGCGTCTGGATGAGAACGTCATGCTTGAGCGTGCTCCTGAGGTCATTGCGCACGTACGTGCAGGGGAAACGGTTTCCTATTGCACCGATGCTGGCATGCCAGGCGTCTCCGATCCAGGACTTCGCTTGGTTGCATTCGCCCATGAGGAGGGCGTTCCTGTTGAGGTGCTTCCCGGCGCCTCTGCGTCCACGGTTGCGTATGTTGCAAGCGGCACTACCTGTCCGCGCTTCTTCTTCGGTGCGTTCTTGCCGCGCAAGCGCTCCGAGACCATTGCGCTGATGGGGCAACTGCGAACGCTCGATGCGGCGCTCATCTTCTACGAGAGCCCGCATCGCATCTGCGCAGCACTTGAAGCCATCGAGGAGGTATTCCCTTCTCGCACCATTGCCGTCTGCCGTGAGCTCACGAAGCTTCACGAGGAGATCGTTCGGGGCGCTATCCAGGATGTGCGCGCTGATCTGGAGGCACGCGAGAGCATCCGCGGAGAGATCGTGCTCGTTATCTGGCCGCCTGATTCGACAGAGGCCGCTCCCACGCTCGACGAGGAGCTGCTCGTCTCTCGTGCACTTGAGCTGTATGCGGACAACCTGACAAGTCGTGACGTGCGTCGCGCGCTTCAGGATGAGTTCGGCGTATCGAAGAACCGTGCTTACGACATCGCCGTCCAGGCGAAGCCAAGCGCGTGAGCAAGGTCGCGGCGCAATGGCATTCGAATTGGGCGAGAGATTGCATGCACCATGCACGGTGAGCGTTGCGGATCTTAAGATAGAAGTGATCCCGAAGCGGATGAAGAACATGTATCTGCGAATCGATCCAACGGGCGGCAGCATTCGGGTCACCTGCCCTCTCGGAACGAGCCTTGCAGCAGTGCGCTCTTTCGTGAAAGCACGTTACGCATGGGTGAAGGAGAAGCAGCAAGAGGTACTTGCCTCTCCGAGCGCGCAGGCAGCCGCTGCCTCAAAGCAAGAGCAGGCTCGATGGAGAGCGTGGGTGTCTGCTCGCGCCCCTGAGCTCATTGAGAAGTGGGAGCCGAGGCTTGGCGTGAAGGCCAAGGCCCTTGTCTATCGCAACATGAAGACACGGTGGGGCACGTGCCAGCCAAAGACGGGGAAGATCTGCCTTAACACACGCTTAGCGCTCTATCCGCCCGAGTGCCTTGAGTACGTGGTGGTTCATGAGCTTTGCCATTTGCGCGTTTCGGGACATGGGCCTGCATTCAAGGCGCTTATGGATGAGTTCCTCCCTGAATGGCGTCGTATTCGCGCCCATTTGCACTGACATCCGAGGAGATGCTGAGGAGATGAGATGATCGAAAGAGACTACCTGATGCGCCTGCTGCTCAACCTTGCCCAGGGGATCATGCGCACTATCCAAGCAGATCGCAGCGGGGGAACGAAGCGCGATTCAGCGGAGATGCTCGAGATGGCCATTGGCGAGGCGGTCGATTTCGATGGTGAGACCTTCCTTGCGTTAGCGCCCGACTCCATTGCGCAGATCCTGCAGATATCAGGCACGGATGCGCGGGCAAGTCGGTTCATAGCGAATTCTCTCTATCTTGCTTCTGTCTATCGTGCCGAAGCAGGGGATGAGGAGCTTGCGCGCATTCGCCGTGAACAGGCTTATGCGGTTGCCGAGCAGTTCGGGCACGAGATCGACGGTCTTTCGGTAACAGACGAAGAAAAGGCTGTTCAGAGCGTTGCGGATGAGGCTCAGGCATTCATCGATGCGCATCACGATGATGCATGAGAGGGTTATGTTTCTTTGCCGTTGCCCATAAAAGTTGTGAATTTCTTCCGAATCTAAGGTAGAATGGCAGGGTTAAAAAACATACAGCCTTTCTTCGGCAGCAAACCCACCTACAACAAACTCCGCTGTCGCCGCAGTAAGCGGTATGGTTCTGTGCTCTCGTGAGCTTTCCCGCTCATTGGGACGAAAACAGGACAGAAAAGGAATGCGATGCATTATAGGATGCATCGAAACGGATTTGTTAGGTGGAATGTGGCATACGCAGCGAACATAGGTGCTCACGCTCGCGGGGGAGAGAACCTCTCCATCCCGAAGCATATGCGTGCAGGGTTTTCAGCTCCTGCTGCAGCCAGCGTTCAGACGAATGCGCGCAAGAAGGCCATGATGTTCCTTGGCATCTTCGTCCTCATCGTGCTCTTGGCCACAGGCATTGGATTCGGGTTCGCCTCTGCGGGAAATCCAGCTGCTGCGTCCAACGCCCAGGCTACCTCATCGAATACCGTGCAAACGAATGTCGAAGGCACTGGGTCGAGCATGCTCACCTCTGCGGCTACGCGCGATATGAGCGCGCAGATCAGCCAGGTTCAGTATGAAGAGGAGCAAATCCGCCTTGCGGAAGAGGCTCGAGCACGTGAAGAGGAGCAGAAAGCCATCTCTCGTGCACAGAGCGCTCAAGCCCGCTCAAGCTCTGCTGGTGCTCTTGGTCTTGCCGCGGTTGACTTCTCTGTTGGCAAGGATGCGTTCATCGCTGAATGGACGCAACGCATCGATCGCTACCTGAGCGGCTCTCCGCTTGCAGGCTATGGGTCAACGTTTGCCGAGGCTGCTTGGGAGAACGGCGTCGATCCGCGCTGGTCGCCCGCTATCTCGAACACAGAGAGCACGAAGGGCGCCAACTGCTTTGCCCCCTACAATGCCTGGGGCTGGACGGGCGGTGCATGGTCAAGCTGGGATAGCGCCATCCGTGCACATGTGAGAGGCCTTGCTTCGGTCTATGGATACACCATCTCGTATGCCAATGCGAAGAAGTATTGTCCGCCTAATGCAGACAACTGGTATCGGGATACATTGAACGAGATGTCGAAGATCTAGCGCTGTTCGTGCTGGGTGTATTTTCAAGGTAATCATCCATGAGCAATATCATCGTCGTCGGATGCGGTCGCGTTGGCTCAAGGCTCGCGAACATGCTCTCTGATAATGGCAACAATGTGTGCTGCATCGATAAATCACCCGATGCGTTCACGAACCTCGGACGCAACTTCAATGGGTCGACCGTGCAAGGCATGGGCTTTGATGAAGAGACGCTTTTGCGCGCAGGGGTCGATTCCTGTGACATCCTTGCTGCTGTCACGCAGTATGACAACGCGAATCTCATGTGCGCTGAAGTGGCATCGCGCATCTTCAACGTGCCCCACGTAGTGGCTCGCTTGTACAATCCCGATCATGAGCGCACGTATATGCAGCTTGGCATCGATTATGTCTGCGGAACCTCGCTCGTGGCTGAGGATATCTTCTCGAAGGTGATGATCGGCCATGGTTCGCATGTCGATGCATTTGGGGACTTCGAGGTGCTCAAGTTCTCCTTGAACCTTGCAGACACCGACAATCCTATCAGCATTAGCGTGTCCGAGCTCGAGCGCAGCCACGAGGTTCGCATCATCGCATTCATGCGCTCAGATGGATCTGTGAGCTCTATCCCAAACCAAGACTCCGTGCTCTACAATGGGGATATCGTCTTGGCTTGCGTTCGCCAAGATTGCATTCAGCAGTTTTCGAAATTCATGCAGAGCTGAAAGGCTTGAGCTAGGTATGTATGTTGTCATCGGTGGTGGAGGAAAAGTCGGAGCGTACCTTGCGGGTGTTCTTCTTGCCAGCGGCAATGAAGTGGCCGTCATCGAGCAACGTTCCCAATCAGCCGATTTTTTGAGCGTAGCGCTTGAGGGTGCTTATCTTGTCATCAATGGTGATTGCTGCGATTCTCGTTTCCAAGAGGATGCGGGAATCCGCCAAGCTGATGTGTATGTCGGTGCTACGGGGCAAGATGATACGAACCTTGTCTCATGCGAGATCGCTCAACGGGTATTTAACGTTCCTCGCGTCATCGGCCGTGTCAACAATCCGAAGAACTTGCGCATCTTTCGTGAGGTGGGCATCGAATGCATCTCGTCAACGACTCTCATTGCCAACCTCATCGAAGAGGAGGCGCTGCTTGGATCAGTTTCGCTCGTTTCGTCCCTCACTCATGGTGATGTGGCGCTGCAGGAGTTCACGATCGGGCATATGCGCCATCATTCGGATGAGGAGGGGATTCCCATCGGTGAGATCGACATGCCCGAAGGATCGCTCATCGTGGCGGTCGCCTATGAGGATGATGCCGAGGTTGCCAATCCAGACATCCACCTCTATCCCGGGGATCAAGTCATCGTCGTTGCGGACAACTCCGTGCTCGATGACGTGAGAGTCTTATTCAGGAGCCTGTAGTTCATGACGAGGAGAGACGCATGATAGAGCGCTATACACGACCCCGCATGGGGCATATCTGGGACTTCCAGAACAAGTTCGACATTTGGCGAGAGATAGAAGTGCTCGCCTGTGAGGCTCAGGCAGAGCTTGGATCATGCGGCATCACAAAGGAAGAGGCGCAGTGGATCCGCGAGCATGCAGCAGCAGATGCTGCACGTATCGCCGAGATCGAGAAGACGACGAATCACGATGTCATCGCGTTCACGACGAACATGGCCGAGAACATCGACAAGGATGTCCCTGAGGGAGAGGAGAAGCCAAGCCGCTGGGTCCATTTCGGCATGACCTCCTCCGATCTTGGTGATACCGCCTTGAGCTATCAGATCGTGCAGGCAGCCGACATCATCATCGAGGATATCCGCAACTTAGGTGAGACATGCAAGCGTCGAGCATTCGAGCTTCGCGACACCTTGTGCGTGGGGCGCACGCATGGCATCCATGCAGAGCCTATGACGTTCGGCATGAAGTTCGGCAGCTGGGCGTGGGCGCTCAATCGCTGCCTTGTGCGCATGCAGCAGGCACGAGAGGCGTGTGCGGTCGGTGCCATTTCGGGAGCGGTCGGCACGTATTCGAGCATCGATCCGTTCGTCGAGCGCTATGTGTGCGAGAAGCTCGGGCTCACCCCTGACCCTCTCTCGACGCAGGTTCTTGCGCGCGATCGCCATGCTCAGATGGCTGCTGCGCTTGCTGTCTGCGCATCTGTTTTGGAGTCGATCGCCATGCAAGTGCGCTTGCTCCAGCAATCCGACGTCATCGAGGCTGAGGAACCATTCACGAAAGGCCAGAAGGGCTCCTCCGCTATGCCGCATAAGCGAAACCCGATCACGGCTGAGCGCGTATGCGGCATGTCGCGCATCGTGAAGGCGAACGCGCAAGTCGCCTTCGATGATGTGGCGCTTTGGTACGAGCGTGATATCTCGCATTCGAGCGCGGAGCGCGTAGCTCTTGCCGATAGCTTCATCGCGCTTGACTACATGTTCTCCAAGATGCAGTGGATGCTCGATGGATTGCAAGTCTATCCCGACAAGATGGCGCATAACCTCATGCGCACGCGTGGCCTCATCTTCTCCTCGAAGGTGCTCCTGGCGCTTGTGGAGGCAGGTATGACCCGTGAGGATGCCTACGTTGTCGTGCAGCGCTGCGCTATGCAGGTTTGGGAGGACATCCAGAACGCAGTCTCTGGCCCCAGCTTCCAGGATCTCATCGAAGCTGACCCTCGCGTGAAGGAGCTTGAAGCACAAGGCCTCATCAGCGCTGAGAAGATCGACGCGATCTTCGACCCGAAGGCCTTCCTTACGCGCATCGCGCCTGTGTTCGACCGTCTCGAGATGCTTGAGTTCTAAGCCATGGCACTCTTGAACACACCTTCTCCCAAGAAGCAGAGGCGCGTCGCGTTCGTGTGGCCACGCGTCATCATCGGCTGCGTCTTCGCGGCGGCATTCATCGTCCTTGCTCTTAACGTTGCGCAGGGAGCCGAGTGGATCCTGCCGTTCGATCGCTCCATCCAAGCGGCTATCTTTCCTCTGCGCAATCCTGATCTCACGCCCCTCTTGGAGTTCATCACGAACCTGTCGGGCACGAAGGCGTCCCTTGTCGTGGCGTTCATTTTCGCGGTCTTCTTGTTCTTCTTGCGCTCGAAGAAGAAGGCGCTCGTATTCATCTTGACGGTTGGTGTGGGCGAGGCGATCGTGCTCGCAACGAAGTACTTGGTCGATCGTGGCCGTCCCTACGGGCTCAATCTCATCGATTTTCCGAATGACGCCTCTTTCCCTTCAGGACACACGTTCGCAGCGATCGCCATCGTCGCATTCATCATCTTCATCCTCTTGCGCGAGTTCAGGGTCTCGATGCCTCTCGTCATCAAGGCGCTCCTCGTGGTGGTCGCAGTCCTCTGGCCGCTTGTCATCGGTTTTAGCAGGCTCTATCTTGGCGTGCATTGGCCGACCGACGTGTTCGGCAGCCTTATCCTCGGGGGTCTTGTCTATTTCCCCTTCGCCACGCTCGTGTGGGATGCGCTCATACCCGCCCAGAGGAAGGCGGGACGTCACGCTCGTCAGTGACCGAACGCAGTGAGTGCGCGGTGCGGCATTTGCTTCGCGCCTGTCAGCGATCGGCATGCACGTGCTTAAGCGGCATTGCGTGCAACTCGCTTAGTTGGGCCGTCCTACGCGTCAGGCATCTCCTCATCTTTGACGCGATCGATGATGAGCCGTCTGAGCTCATCGATGCCCGTTCCGCTTGATGAGCTGGTGAGCAGGACAGGGACGTCTTCGGGAAGGTCGAGCTTCTTCTCTATTGCGCGCTTCTGCGAGCGTGCCTTCTGATTGGAGAGCTTGTCCGCCTTCGTCAGCGCGATTGCGAAGGGAAGGCCTGAGGTGCGGAGGAACTCGACCATGTTCATGTCAAGCTCGGTGGGGTCATGGCGCACATCGATGAGGCTCACGACAAGGGTGAAGAAGCGCTCTTGGGCGAAGTAGCCCTCGATGAGCTCAGACCAACGTGCAAGCTCTGCTTTCGAGCGCTTCGCATAGCCATAGCCTGGGAGGTCTACCAGCAGAGCACCATTGATGTCGTAGAAGTTGATCGTTGCCGTCTTGCCTGGGGTAGAGGAGACCTTGGCAAGCGCCTTTCGCCCCATGAGCTTGTTCAGAAGCGAGGACTTGCCGACGTTCGAGCGTCCAGCGAATGCGATCTCTGGCTCAACGCTTTCAGGGATCTGCGTCGAAGTGCCATATGCCGCCTTGAATTTCGCCTTGTGGAAGTTCATGTCCTCATGCTCCTGAATCTCTCCGTGAATGTTCATTATAATGGGGGTTCGATCTTTGTAGGCGTTCAGCAGAAGGATGCTCCATGAAAGCATATGATCCACAGGAAATCGAACCGCGCATCCAACTTGCGTGGGAAGAGAGCGGCGTGTATAGCGTGGACGAGTCGTCTCCGCGTCCTCGTAAGTATGTCCTCGAGATGTTCCCCTATCCGTCGGGCGATATCCACATGGGACATGTTTCCAACTATACCTATGGGGATGCGGTCGCGCGGTTCTCGCATATGAACGGCTTCAATGTTCTTCACCCGATCGGATGGGATGCTTTCGGGCTCCCTGCAGAGAACGCCGCTATAAAGCATAAGACGCATCCTGCGAAATGGACGTACCAGAACATCGATACGCAGCGCGCATCGTTCAAGCGCATGGGATATTCCTATGACTGGGATCGTACGGTGGTAGCGTGCGATCCTGAATACTACCGCTGGGGTCAGTGGATCTTCCTGGAGTTCTGGAAGCGCGGCCTTGTGGAGCGGCGCACCTCTCCTGTGAACTGGTGCCCCGAGTGCGCCACGGTGCTGGCTAACGAGCAGGTCATCGATGGACGCTGCTGGCGATGCGACTCTGAGGTGGAGAAGCAGGATCTGACCCAGTGGTATTTCAAGATAACCGAGTACGCCCAAGAGCTCCTCGATGACCTTGACATGCTCAAGGGGTGGCCTGAGAACGTCAAGCAGCAGCAAGCGAACTGGATCGGGCGCAGCGAAGGCGCAAATGTCGAATTCACGGTTGAGCCGCTCGAAGAGGGGGGCGAGGCTATTCCCTTGCAGGTCTTCACAACGCGAGCCGACACGCTCTTCGGGTGCACGTTCTGCCTTGTTTCACCTGAATCGAGCATCATAGAGACGCTTGTCGAAGGGTCGCCCTTCAAGGACGAGGTGCTCGATTTCGTGGCGAAGGCGAGCAAGATCAGCGCGGTTGAGCGTGCTCAGGGCGAGCGTGAGAAGCATGGCGTGTTCACAGGCCGTTATGCCAAGAATCCCATCAATGGGGAGCTTGTCCCTGTTTGGGTAGCTGATTACATCGTGAGCGAATACGGCACAGGGTTCGTCATGGCAGTGCCTTGTGGCGATCAGCGCGACTTCGAGTTCGCCAAGAAATACGACCTGCCGATCGTGCCGATCATCCTTGAGAAGGACGATCCTCTCTATGAGCAGCTGCATGATGAGCGCGAGCGTGTCGTGACGAGCGTTGATTGGGAGCGCGCGTTTGCCGATGAGGGCTATCTCGTTCAGTCGGGCCCCTTCACAGGATTGAAGGGCGGCAAGCATTCTGAGGCTGAAGAGGCTATCGTCAAGGAACTTGAAGCGAAGGGGAAGGGCAAGCGTTGCGTGGAATACCGCCTTCGTGACTGGCTCATCTCCCGTCAGCGCTATTGGGGCAACCCCATCCCTGCTATCCATTGCCCAACATGTGGCGTTGTCCCCGTTCCTGAAGAGGACCTGCCCGTTCGCTTGCCGGAGGATATCGACCTGGCAGCAGGTGAGACGCTGGCGACGCACGAGAGCTTCGCTCGCACCACCTGTCCTGTGTGCGGAGGTGCAGCACGGCGTGAGACGGATACGATGGATACGTTCACCTGCTCAAGCTGGTACTATCTTCGCTATACCGATGCGCATAACGAGCATGCGCCCTTCTCCTCTGAGCAGGCGAACTCATGGATGCCCGTCGACCAGTACATCGGCGGCATCGAGCATGCTATCCTCCATCTGCTCTATAGCCGTTTCTATACCAAGGTGCTGCGCGATATGGGGCTTGTCGATTTCGATGAGCCGTTCGAAAATCTCCTCTGCCAGGGCATGGTGCTCGATGCGCATGGAGATGTCATGAGCAAGTCGAAAGGCAACGTGGTCTCACCTGAGAAGCTGATCGCCGAGCATGGGGCAGATGCCGTTCGTGCGGCCATGCTGTTCATGGGGCCTCCTGAGAAGGAGAAGCTCTGGAACGATGAAGTGGTGACGAGCCTTTCCAAGTTCTTGGGTCGCGTGTGGAAGCAGGTGCATGATCTTGCGCATTGCGCAGGCGAGGATACGCTCTTCCAGGCTGATCCTGGTGAAGCGGCGCGCTCGGAGATCGCGGCGAAGCTCAAGCGAGAGCGGCACCGCGTCGTTCAGAAGGTGACAGAGGATTTCGAGCGCAATAGCTTCAATACGGCGCTTGCGTCCATCATGGAGCTTTCGAATGCAATCGGCGAATACCTGCGTGCAACATCCGCGGAAGTTCGCTGTGCAGATGATGGATATTCCGCGTTGGATGCAGAAGTCGCTGAGGTGTTTGTTAAACTACTTGCTCCGATATCTCCGCATATCGCTGAAGAGCTGTGGCAGCAGGTGCTCGGACATGATGGCTTCCTCTACGATGGGGAGTGGCCGACCTTCGATCCTGATCAGGCACAAGCTGACGAGATCGAGATAGCGGTACAAGTGAATGGGAAGATCAAAGCGCGGATTATGGTCGCAACTGATTGTTCCGAGGATGGCGCCATTGAAGCCGCTAAAGCACAGGTGGCAAGCGCTCTTAAGGGCAAGACGATCGTGAAGCAGATCTACGTTAAGGGCAGATTGGTCAACATCGTCGCGAAGTAGCAGCATATCCCGCGTGGAAAGCGGAAGCGTGGCACGCGCAAAACGAAAGCCAATACGAACCTTGATCGTGACGCTCATTGCGATCGTGCTCGCGATCGCAGCGGTTTTCGCAGCCATCAATGTCTACGTTGTTGCTTCGACACGCACTCATGTGCACACGATAAGCCAGATCGAAGAATCGGGCATCAAGGTTGATGCCATCGTGGTGTTCGGTGCTTCTGTGTTCGCCGATGCTACGCCGAGCGACATCTTGGCAGATCGACTTGAGGTCGCCGTCGACCTCTTCAAGGCGGGAGCGTCTGACGCCATCATCGTGAGCGGGGATAATCGCGATAGCCATTACAACGAATCAGATGCTATGAAATCCTACTGCGTGGAAATGGGCGTTCCTGCTGATTGCGTGCTGGTCGATCGAGCGGGATATGACACCTATGCGTCCGTCTGGCGCGCTCAGAACATCTATGGGGCTGATTCGGTGATCCTGGTCACGCAGGGCTATCACCTCTATCGTGCGATCGCGATCGCGCAAGGCCTTGGCATGGAGGCGTATGGGATCGCTGCCGATAAGGGCGAATATGACAATCAGCTCGGCTATAGCGCCCGAGAGGCGCTCGCACGCGTGAAGGATTTCTTCCAAACCCTCGTGCGTGCGATGCCTGAAGACGCCGACCAGCCGATCACGCGTTGACGAACGTGCCGATGAAGAGAAGATGTCCTTCAGCTGACGCGATCGTATAGAGGAAGGGCTTATCGAGCGTGAAGGTGATAGGGTCCTCCTCGTCAACAAGGCTTGTGAGCTTCACCATCTCAACGATCGTGGCGCTTGCTGCCTCCACGCCAGAGGCGTTGACGGATACCTTGTTGTTTTGTGCGATCCTGTCAATGCAGAAATCCTCTGAATCCGATTCGATCATGCTCGTGAACGAACCTGGGCGTTCGGGATCGAAAGGTGCTTTCACGCCAAGTGCCTGAAGCGTTTTCTCAAGCGAGCCAAGCGAGCTTTCCGAGACGAATTCGGGCATCGTCCAGGTGACGCTTCGAGGCTGAAGCGGTGTGTTCAAAAGGGCGAGAAGCTCAGATGGGTCTGCCATCAGCCCCAAAGGACCAGCTTCATCATCCTTATTGAGGAAGAATGTCATGCGAGCACCGCTTTCGAGTTCAAGGGATGCTGCCGTGAACGTGGGTTCGTCGATGTAAGATGAACCTTCGATGGTCCCGTTCACGAACGTCATCTCGGTGGTGTCGCGTTCTCCCTTGAATGCTTGCGTGGTGCGATTCTCCTCGTTGAAGGGCTCCGTCCATCTGTCTTTGAAGTAAAGCGTGTTGATGAGGGCCGCGATCGTGTCAGAGTTAGTCTCGATGCCGTGCTCGATGAGCCCTCGCGTCTCATCGTTTATCCACGCATCGATCTGGCTGTTCGTGTCGAGTGCGGCGAAGTCGACGCTGAAAAGCGATGCATCCAACGCATTCTCAACCATTGCGGCGTAAGGAGCTCTGAAGGCGTACTCATCATCGATCCAAAGCGAGTTCGCGAAGGCGATCGTTGTCGCATCGGTGCTCGTCGTGTCAGTTTGCATGATGACGTGGCAGAACTCTGCAAGCGCATCAAGGTCATCGATACCCAGAAGCTCTATCAGCTCTGCGCGGGCTTCGTTGTCGGAACCGAGTGCTGCAAGCGATGCTGCGAGATAGAGCGAGAGGGGAGAGAAGCAGATGTTCTCGTCCGCATGTGCCTCATCTTGCGTGCTTGCAAGGGCAGAAGCTGTGTTTGCGCTGAAAGCAAGGAGCGTATCTCCCTCGATCTTGAGATCTTCTCCAGATAGAAGGGGAGCATCCTCGGTTGCGTTATTCGCAGGAGCTGGATTCACTGGTTCGCCTGTGCTGCATCCGCTGAGGAGCCCTGCGCACATAAGCGCGAGAACGCAGATGCAGGCAAGCATGCGCTTTGCGCTATGCATAGATCTCTTTCTCGACGACCAGGTCGTTCTTGATCTTGCCAACGAGTTTCTGGAGCGCATCAATGCAGTTCGGTCGAATGTCGGCTCCGATCAGAACATACATGAGCGAATCGCCAACGGCGAGCTTGCCTTCATTGAGCCAGACGCGCACATAATAGACACCGTCCCAGGTGAGCGCCTCTTCGATGGCCTGAGCAACGCCATCAGCATCGTATGAGAACTCGACATGCGTCACTTCGCCAAGGCCCTCCACGCCTTCGCGAACCTCTTTCTTAGGAGTGATGCGAACGACGCCGTTATGGGTCAAGAACATCCCACAGCGATCTGCATTCTCGGATGCCTTGGCTTCTTCGAGCCATGCGTCGATCGATGGTTCCTGGATTGCCATTTCTTCTCCGTTCTGCGTAGTGAGTTTGAGCTTGTTCGAGCATTGTCATAAGATAAGAGCTTCAACCTCATCAGGAGAGATCGATGCAAAACAATACTCAGGAGCATAGTACAACAGCTTTCAGCGATGTGCAGGACAAGCGCGCGGGTCTTTTGAATGCGGAGCGCAAGGTTGCGATCGGGAGACGCGAATCCCCTGAGCCTTATGATCCCAGACCAAAGCGGATGATGTATCTGCGGGGACTCCTGCTTGGCGCTGCTGTCGTGGTCATAGCGCTCGTGTTGATCATCGTGCTTGCACCAGGCATCCAGGTTGGGTAAGAGCACCATCCAACAAGCCCGAGGTGCTCAAGAAAGCCTCTCGTCTCGCTGTGACCGACATGATCATTGGCGTATGGGAGAGGGTGCTTGTTTCGTGCTACACTCGAATCTTCTGATCAAGACTGAAAGGGACTTCCATGTATAAAGTGCATTGCCTGAACAATATCTCATCAAAGGGACTCGACCTTCTCACTGAGGAATACGAACTGACTGATGATGTGAATGAAGCAGATGTCATCCTCGTGCGCAGCGCGAACATGCACGATATGGAGATCCCGCAGAACCTGAAAGCAGTGGCACGTGCTGGCGCTGGAGTGAACAACATCCCGCTTGATGCGCTGGCTGAAGTAGGCGTTGCTGTCTTCAACACGCCAGGAGCGAATGCGAATGCCGTGAAGGAGCTTGTGCTTGCTGGCATGCTCCTTGCCTCGCGCGATATCGTGGGAGGCATCCAGTGGGTCGCAGACAATGCAGACGATGAGAATGTTGGAAAGTCGGCCGAGAAGGCGAAGAAGGCATTTGCAGGCGGTGAGATCGCAGGCAAGACGCTCGGCGTGATCGGGCTTGGGGCAATCGGCAAGCTCGTCGTCGGTGCGGCTGAAGCACTTGGTATGGACGTCATCGGATATGACCCGTTCATGGACGCTGAGCGTGCTGCTCAGATATCTTCCGATATGCGCTTCGTAGATGTACTCGATGAGCTCTATGCAGACGCAGACTACATCACCATTCATGTGCCTGCTACCGGCGAAACGCGCGGCATGATCGACAAGGCCGCTTTGAACGCTATGAAAGATGGCGTCGTATTCTTGAACTTCTCGCGTGATGTCCTCGTTGATGATGCGGCTATGAGCAACGCGCTTGAGTCAGGCAAGGTCGCACGCTACGTGACGGATTTCGCGAACCCTGCGGTGGTCAAGATGGAGCGTGCTATCGTGCTGCCTCATCTGGGCGCATCAACGGCGGAAGCCGAGGACAATTGCGCCATCATGGCTGTTCAGGAGGTCATGGATTATCTCGCCGAGGGCAAGAAGGTCCATTGCGTGAACATGAAGTAACGCTCCTTCAAGAGGCCAAACGCTTCGTTATCAAGAGGGCTCCTGGTGGCATGTAGGCATGTTACCAGGAGCCCTCTTAGCTTGCTCATCGTGTTGCTTGTGAGCGTATCTGACAAAGAGAGGCACGCTCGACTTACGAATTCTGAGCGAAGATGTCCTTGCGGTAGTTCTTCTGGGATGATTTGGCGCGGCGTGCAGAGACCTGTTCCATAAGAACGCGCTGGTCCTGAAGCTGCACGACACCAGGCATCGAGCCAAGGGCAGGACCTGCAGGATGGTTCACCTGCAAGCCTTTTGGCCCATTCTCGACCATCTTGAGAAGCTCTTGCTGCGTGTGTATATCAAGCTTGCGATAGATATGGTTGATATGCGTCTTAGCTGTTGAGCGTGATACGCACAGCTGATCTTGGATGAATGCGGCATTGTGCCCTTTTGCCAAGAGGAAGAGCACCTCTGTCTCGCGCTTGGAGAGAAGATAGCGGCTTGCGATGTTGTTGCACCGTGCCGAGAACCAACCTTTTTTACTAGCAGAGGAGCCTTCAGGGTCCTCTTCGCTCTCATCGTTGCCCTCGTCCGCCATCAATGGGGATTCATCTTCGGACGAGATATCAGGCGCTGCGAGAGCTTCCTTCTCAGTGTTGTCAACGGCACGGTGCTCCTCTACTTTCACGACCTTGTAAAAATGGAAGTAACGGAACATGAGAACCGCAGTGAGCAAGGGGATGCAGATAGCAAAAGCGACCCAAATGATGGATGGGATCCAGTCGCCGTTCGCAGAGTCGAACATGCGCCCGATGAAGAAACCAAGTATCCCGCTGAAGATAGACCACAACAGCAGGAAGAACATGAGCATATTGAAAGGATTGAAGTCCCCGAAGCTGTATCTGTGAGGCTTGAGAGCTTCACTCTCCGTTGTTGGATCAGTCAAAAGTAATCCCCATTCATCCCCCGAGCATCCTTTTCTCTTAAAATGCTCTGAGCTGGCATTATAGATTTTCTCATCCTCAAAATCAACCTAGTAGTACGAGGGTGAAAATCATGATTACAGACTGACGATATGAGGTCTCATACTTTTGTGATGGATATATTTTGCCCAACCGTTGAAAGACGGTTACTAATTCTTGGCTTTCAAGCGGACTTTGCGACTAGCTAGGGATAGCCGCGAAGTATCGTCTCCTCTTTATAGAGAAGGCGATAACGCTTGCAAGTTACACGCTTTGTGCGTGTAAGTAGGTTCCATAAAGTATGGAAACGCGAGAAAGAAGGAAAAGTATGGCTTACAGCAAAGAGTGGCGAGTCGAGCGTGAAGACGGCACCGTCGCTACACGCTCCAACACGTGGTCTCCTCCGGGATCTCACCCGGTAGGATATGGCGTTAAGGTCATCACCAAGGATGGCGAGCTCATTCGCATCGAGGGTGACGACGACAACCCCATTACTACCGGCCGTGTGAACGCCATGAACCTTGCGCTGCGTGAGTACACGTATGCCCCGAGCCGCATCATCCACCCGATGAAGCGTGCTTTCGAGGATCGCGGCAAGGACAAGTGGGAGCAGACCACCTGGGACGAGGCTATCGACACCATTTGTGAGAAGGTTCGTTACTTCCAGAACACATATGGTCCTGAGTCCATCGTTTGCTTTGGTGGTACCGGTCGTGAGGCGTGCATCTTCTACTATGCACTGACCTTCTCCGTCCTCCAATCGCCCAACTGCTGCTACACCCAGTCTGGTTGGTCTTGCTATGGCCCGCGTTGCTCTGTGTCCGACTACATCCTCGGTGCAGGCTACCCAGAGCTTGACTATGCAGGCCATCTGCCCGGAAGCTACCATGACCCGGCATACACCCTCTCCAAGTGGGTTGTTGTTTGGGGCAAGGAGCCACTGCCTTCAAACGGCGACGGCTTCTTCGGCCACTGCCTCGTCGACATGATGAAGCTTGGTACGCACATCATCTCCATCGATCCTCGTATCACCTGGGTCGGCGCACATGATGGCAACATCAACGTTCAGCTTCGTCCTCAGACCGACACGGCTATGGCTCTCGGCATCATGAACCTCATGTTCGAGAATGACGAGTACGATCACGAGTTCGTTGAGAACTGGATCTATGGCGTTGACGAGCTCAAAGAGCGCTGCAAGGAGTATCCGGTCGACAAGGTCGCCGAGATCACCACTGTTGACGCTGAGACGATCAAGCGCGTTGCCCACATCATCGGCACCGAGCGTCCGATCGGCTGGGCTTGGGGTCTTGCATTCGACCAGAACAAGAACGGCGTTCAGCTTTCCCAGTCGATGATCATCCTCGCTGGCATGGCTGGCTCCATCGACCGTCCTGGTGGACTTACCCTTGGACCTCCGTCAGCACTTCTTGGCAAGTGGCGTATGAACCAGCGTGGCGCTATGTCCGACGAGGTTTGGGAGAAGCGCATCGGCGCTGCTGCTTGGCCGGGACTGTCCACTGGTATGGCTACCACCCAGCCTGACGAGACGCTGAACACCATGGAATCCGACGAGCCCTATGCTCTGAAGATGGGTTGGTTCAACAGCTCTAACTTCCTGGCACCGACCTGCTCCGCACAGCCGAAGCGTTGGCACAAGGCTCTGCAGAAGCTCGAGTTCGTGGTCATCCAGGAC